>CAMWLW010000071.1 GCA_947175245.1 uncultured Bacteroidales bacterium | reverse complement strand
TATTAATTGTGGCAACAAATTTAAAAAATAATAATAATTCAACCAAGAAATACGGACACAAAAAAAGCGGCAAAAGCCTTTTAAAATCAGCTTTTACCGCTTTTTAAGATTTCGCGGGACTTTTTTATTTGGCTATCGCGGTCGGGGTGACGTAGACTTTGAAGTCCTTGATCGAGTTGGGAGCGCCGCTTTCCATGCGTGGCAGGTACTGCAGGCCGGTGATGGTGCGCTCGCTGCCGAGGTCGATGACAATCACGTGGGGGAACGGGGTGCCCTTGACCGTGCGCCAGTAGGTTGACTCCTGGAGGTCAAACACTTTGTCGCCCGAACGGTTCTGCTTGGCGACATCCTCGCTGTCGGCATAGTAGACCGTCCAGGGTTCGCGCGACAGGCGCTCGCCGTTCTCGTTGAGCAGATACAGCTCGGCGATGGCTGCGCGGTCGCCGCCGTCGTGTGAGCTGACGGCCTCGAGGGCTATGTAGCGGCCTGTCACGGGCTGTGTCAGCGACACTTCCTGCCAGCCGTTACCGGGGGCAAACGCGCCTGTGTAGACGGGGCTGATGCCAGTGAGGTCAAGCGTCTCGCCCTCCTCGCGGTGAGTGAGCGGACGTGAAACGAGGAGCTGGTCGAGCAGTGGCTCACGCAGACCCTCGACAGTGAGGTCGCGCGGGCCTGTAATGTCGACTATGAGAATTTCGTTCTCGCCTTTGTTGAGCCAGCAGCCGGGCATGTAGAGCGTCTGCTGGGGGCCTATCTCCCAGATGCGGCCCATCGGGTGGCCGTTGACATACACGAGACCTTTGCCCCATGTCTCGAAGTTGAGGAAAGTGTCGGCCGGGCGCTTGACGTTGAACGTGCCGCGATAGACACCGCGCACGCCACGGTTAGTGCTGTCAAACTGTTCGGTGACAGGACGGTAGGTGAGTGATTTGTAAAAGTCGTACTCGTCGGGGAGACAGAATACTTCCCAGCCTTTGAGGTCACAGGTGAAGGCACGGCCGTCGCGGTCGATGGTTAGGGTGACATTGTCGGTGATGCCCTTGAAGTCTTTGATTGCACGGCCGAAGTTGATGCGGCCCATAGCCTCGACGAGAATGTCGAGTGTGTCGCCCTTGGCGGTGGCAGGCAGTCGCAGGTGGCGGTCGCCGTTGCGGCGGTCGATAGTGCCTATGTACTCACCGTTGATGAATACCTGGCCATAGTCGTGGACTTCGTTGACGGTGAGCAGTGACGGCTCGTTGATGGCCGGCAGAATGGTGCGGTACATGATTGAACCGAATCCCTGGTCGAACTCCTCCATTGTCTTGATGGCCGACGTGCGGGTCGATGCCGGGAGGTTGTCAAAGATGGGAGCGACCTCGGTGAGCTTGAACGCCGGGATGGCGGTGGTGGGGATGGCTGCCGGCACGCGATCCTGTTTCTTGCCGTCCATATACTTGGCGAGCGTCTCGCGCAGGGCATAGTATTTGGGGGTGGCCACGCCGCTCTCGCTGATGGGGGCATCGTAGTCGTAGCTGGTGACGTCGGGTGCGAAACCGGGCGAGTTGGCACCGGCCCAGTGACCCCAGTTTGTGCCGCCGTGGGTCATATAGAGGCTGAACGAAATGCCTTTGGACAGCATCTCGTCAATGCCGGCAATCATCTCGTCGGCGGGGCGTGTCTCGTGGTTGGCACCCCACTTGTCGAACCATCCGCTCCAGAACTCGGAGCACATCAGGGGGCTGTTGGGGCGAACCTCCTTGAGGCTGCGGAACTGGTCGTCGATGTCGGCGCCGGTGCCGAAGTTCATAGTCCACACCAGGTCGTCAAGGCCGTTGAGCTGATAGTTGCTTGACCAGTCACACTGGAAGAGTGTGGCGGCCGGGTAGTTGGCGCGTACCATGTCGCGGATGTTGGCGACATACTCCTTGTTCTCGCCATACGAGCCGTACTCGTTCTCGACCTGCACCATGATGATGGGGCCGCCCTTGTCGATGGTGAGGTCGCCTACCTGCCCGGCGACGGCATCTTCAAAGATGCGTACACGCTCGAGGAAGTATGGGTCGTTCTCGCGCAGGGCGATATCTTTGTTCTTGAGCAGCCACCAGGGCAGGCCGCCCATCTCCCACTCGGCGCACACGTATGGGCCGGGGCGCAGGATGACTTTCATGTCGTTCTTGGCACACAGGCGTACAAACTCGGCGAGGTCGTTCTGACCCTCGAAGTCAAACACGCCGGGCTCGGGCTCGTGGGCGTTCCAGAACACATAGAGACAGATGGTGTTCATGCCGAGGGCCTTGCACATCTTGATGCGGTGCTCCCAGTAGGGACGCGGTATGCGCGGATAGTGCAGCTCGGCGGCCTTGACTACAAACGGCTTGTCGTCGAGCAGGAATGTGCCGTCACCGGCCTTGAAGGTCGACGGGGTGTTGCTGCCGGCGGCGCTTGCCGACACTGAGGTGAGGGCGAGGGCTGCGAGCAGCGACAGGGTTTTCAGTTTTTTCATGTTATTGTCAGGTTGGTAAATGTGATTATGTAGGATAAGTTACTTGTGTTATCGGCCTTTAATCCAGTCGATCATGGCACGGGTCATGACGTCGTGGTATTTGAAATGGGGGTGCATGCCCCAGCCGTGGCCGCCTATGGGGTAGATGTGCATCTCGGTCTCGATGCCGTTATCGACGAGCGCTTTGTAGAACTGAAGCGAGTTGTCGACCCACACGGTGTCGTCGTTGCTGCTGAGCAGGAGCATGGTGGGCGGGGTTGTCTTGTCAACGTGTTCGGCATTGCTGTATTCGGCCACCCACTTGCTTTGGCCTACTTTATCGCCGAGGAGGTTGTTGGCCGAACCGTCGTGGGTGATGCCGGGACGGGCCGACACGACTGGGTAGAACAGCAGGCCGTAAGACGGCACTGACAGCGAGTCGGCATGATGGGTGAGCACTGTCGAGGCAAGGTGACCGCCGGCCGAGAAGCCTGAGATGCCTACCTTGTCGGGGTTAACGCCCCATTTGTCGGCGTTGCGGCGCACTATGCGTATGGCCTCGCGGGCGTCGTCGGCCGGGATGTTGTGGTGGCCGTTGGGCAGGCGATATTTGAGCACGGTAGCCGTGATGCCGTTGTCGGCCAGTATCTTGGCCATCTGGTGTCCCTCGTGGTCGAGCGCGAGCATGGCGTAACCGCCGCCGGGACATATTACCATTGCTATGCCGGTGTTCTCAACGTCGGCGCCGGGTGTATAGACTGTGAGGGTGGCGAGGTTGTCGGCGCCGTTATCGTCGGCCGGTCCGTCGGGCCATACGTTGATAACTTGCTGAGCCATCGCACACAGCGAGGTGGCGATCAGTGCTAATGATAGGAGTTGTCGTTTCATTTTGTTGTATTTGTTAAAAGAGTGATATTCGGTTTAAGGTGATTGGTCGAGACGGTGAGGGTGGGGGTGACGTCGCGCGGAGTCATCACCACGGCGCCGGCGTGGCCGTTAAAGGCGTGGCGCATGGGGAGCGTGTAGCCCATGCGATCGGTGCCGTCGGCATTGCCTGTGGCGAGCAGGGTGGCGTTGTCGGTCACCGAGAACTGCATCAGTGAGTCGTCGAGCGGATTGACGTTACCGTCGGCATCGACTATGGACGCGGTGACGAAGACGAGGTCATAGTCGGTGTCCCCGTTGGGAACGCGCTCGTATGTGACATCGATCGCTGACGAGGTGCCGGCGGTGGCTATGGTGTCGGCTGCCGTCTCAGTGCCCTTGCTGTCAAATGCTTTCGTGCTAAGCGTGCCGGGCTGATAGGGCACGGTGAACACCGCTTTGTAGCCTGTCGACTCGTCGACCTTGGCCCGGGCTATCTCCTTGCCGTCAAGCAGCAGGGCGACTTCGGGTCGGCGTGTATAGACCTCGACCTCAATGGGCTTGCCTTCATGGCCGGGCCAGTTCCATGAGCGTGAGGTGGGGTAGGTGCCCCACATGGTGGTCTTGATTGTGCCGCGGTAGCCGTCGGGCTCGCGCACGGCCATATAGACGCCGTCGCCGTCGTTATAGAGCATGTCGCGGTAGTAGCTAACAGGTTTGCGCATGCCTATGAGGTCGATGTCGCCGCACAGGGCCGCATGCCAGGGCCAGATGGGGCGTTCCCAGTGCTCGCCCGGTACCTGACCGTCGTAGTAGTGACGGCCAATGCCGCTTTCGCCGAGATAGTCGATGCCGGTCCACACGAAGTCGCCGATGACGTATGGCAAGTCGCGCACGGTAATGTAATTGTTGAAGGCGTGGGCGGGGTATGACTCGGTCTGCCACATCACGCGGTCGGGCACGCGTGCGTGGTCGCCCTCGGCTTTGTGTATCATGTAGTTGTAGCCGACGATGTCATGCTGGGCGGCGAGCGGGTCATATATCTCCCAGTCGCTGTCCCACGCGGCCAGGGCCTGGGTGACTGGACGGCTGACGTCGAGCGAGCGGCACAGGGCGGCCATCTCGCCGGCTATCCCGATAGCCTCGGGTGATTTGCGCTCAAGTATCTCGTTGCCGATGCTCCAGGCTATGACCGACGGGTGGTTGCGGTCGCGGCGCACCATCGCCTCAAGGTCAATTGCCCAGTCGGTGTCAAACACCTCGCTGTAGTCGTGGGGCGTCTTGGCCTGAGCCCAGCCGTCAAACGCCTCGTCAATGACCAGCAGGCCGAGCCGGTCGCAGGCCTCGAGAAATGCTGTCGACGGCGGGTTGTGGCTCGTGCGCACGGCGTTGAAGCCGGCATCCTTGAGCATGCGCGCCTTGCGCCACTCGGCGGCCTCAAACGCTGCCGCGCCGAGCATGCCGTTGTCGTGATGCACACACGCGCCGTTTAGTCTGATTGGCTCGTCATTGAGGAACGCGCCCTCCTCGGCGTCGAAGTCGAACGTGCGCAGGCCGAACGTGATAAGCTCGGTGCCGCAGACGCCGTCAGCGTCGGCGATGTCGATAACGGCTTGGTACAGGGCCGGGGTCGAGGGACTCCACAGCACGGGGTCGGGCAGCGGTATGTCAAACAGCAGCTGCTGTGAACCCTGGCCGGGCTTTAATACAATTTGCTGTACCTCGGGCTGCAACGGCACGCCGTCGGGGCCGGTGACAGTGAGTGTGGCGGTGAGGGGCAGCGGGGTCGTGCGGTCGTGGCGCGAGTCGATGACGTTCGCCTCCACGCGGCCTATGGCCATGCCGGGACGTATGCCGGGCGATGTGAATGTCATGCTCCACGGCTCGATGTACACGTCGGCATAGTGTTCGAGCCACACGGGGCGTATCAGGCCGGTGCCCGAGTACCAGCGGCTGTTCTTCTGGCGGCTGTTGTCGACGGTGATGGCGATGGTGTTAGGGCCGGGGGTGAGGTAGTCGGTGATGTCGGTGCGGAACGATGTGTAGCCGTAGGTGTGACTGTCGACCTCATCGCCGTTGACCCATATCGCGGGGTTCATGTAGGCGCCCTCGAGGTAGAGCATGTAGCGGCCTGGTTTTATGGAGTCGATGTCGACGGTCTTGCGGTACACGGCTTTAAGTCCCGGCAGGTAGGCGCCGTCGTTACCTGAGTTGGCTGTCGAATCGGGGTTGAAACGTATGCTCCAGTCGTGGGGTATGACGGTCTCGGCCCAGCCCGAGTCGTCAAAGTCGGTGTCGGTATAGCCGGGCTTGATGTCAGCGGCCGTGCGCCAGCCCTTGTCGAGCCTTACACGGTCGGGGTTGACGGCCGTGACCGCAGCTGTCGCCGCGATAGCTATAGCGCTAAGTATTACAGGTAATCGTTTGTTCATAGGTTTAAATCTTTACTATTATGTTATTGTCGGGACTTATGTACCAGATGTAGCCTTGGACGTTGGCGCCGGTGTTGCCGTGGATGCTGTTGCAGTAGCCCCTGACCTGGCGCGTGTACTTGCGGTGGGTGTCGCTGTCGTCGAGGGTGTCGGGCAACTTGTCGACAAACTTGTAGTCGACAACCTCGACGGTGCCGTCGGGCAGCCACACGACGCGATCTATGCGCGTGTCGCGGCCGTCGTTCGATATGGGGCGCTCGGTTATCACGCGTGTGAACCCGTCAAACCAGCGGGCGGCCTCGGGGTTGGCGAGCGCTGACTGCAGGCGTTGTCTCAGTTGTGAGGCGAGGGGCTCGCGCATGCGGTAACGGTATATCTGACGTTTCATCGCGTTGTCGAGGTCATCGGGTGTCATGACAAGGCTCATCACTGCATGCAGGAAGTTGCCGAGGTGGCGCAGGCTGTCGGGGTCGAACGGTTCGAGCGCGTCGGGTTGGGTGCGCGCGGTCATGCGTTTCATGTCGGGCGCAGTGGTATAGCGTTTGAGTTCAAGCGTGGGGCGTGAGGTCTTGCTGCCCTTGGCTTTGACGGGGGTGGTGGGCTCGCCGATGGTGAGGATGTTGTCGGCATAGCGGCCGACGAGGGGCATGACCCATCGGCGTGACTTGTCGGCGATACCGAGGGTGTCGAGTCGGGCGTCGTCGAGCGTTTTGAAGGCGTTGTCGACCAACTTGCTGAATGTCCCCTCCTTGGGGGCGCTGCAGTTGACGATAAGTTCACGTGTGGGGCGCGTGAACGCCACATAGTTGACGTTGAGCTCGTCGATATTGGTCTGGGCCACGATGTCGGCGCACGAGCGGCCATACAGGTCGCTCTCGGTCATAGCCTTGGTGATGGCGAGCGGCATGGCCGGCGGTACGATCGACTCGTCGATGCCGATGGCGGCAAAGCGTGAGGTGTCGAAGTCGACCCAGTCGACGCTCTCGGCCTTGAACATGTCGCCGCCGGCGAACGGGATGTGTACGCACGGGAACTCGAGACCCTTGGCCTTGTGTATCGTCATCACGGTCACGGCGTTGATGTCGGCCGGCAGGTTTATGGCCGTGCGGTGGCCGCCTTTGTCCCACCAGTCGAGGAAGCTCCTGATGTCGTGGTTGCCGCGTTTGGTAAATTCAATGACTGCATCCTGGTAGGTTGACAGGAACAGGTTCTCGGAGGCTTTGAGCGCCGGCGGCACGAAGGCGTGGATGATGCGTTCGACGATGGCCGGCAGGCTGGGGCACTCCATGTCGAGCAGCGATTTCATCGAGGCTTCGTCGGCATCGGGCATGTCGTCGGCCGGTGTCTTGTTGTCACGCAGGGCGGCCTCGAGTGCCTCGGAGGCGGTGTAGGCCGAGCCGTCGTCGTGGGTGAGATGGAGGTAGAAGTGGAAACGGTTGACCAGGCGGGCACGGCGGTAGGCGTCGTGGCGCCGTATGTCGGCGGTGTGCTGTCCGCGGGCCTTGGCTACGGCGAGTTGGTCGGCCTCGAGAAATTCGGGCAGGCTCACCAGCCGCAGCACGCTGGTAATGAGTCGGACGGCGCGCGAGGCGTCGAGCGTCACGGCTTCCTCGCTTATGATGTCGAAGCGGCGCAGCGGGTCGACGGGGTCGTTCATGCGTGCGAGCAGAAAGTCGATTACTCTCTTCCCGTCCCGCTTGCCGCGCACGAGAATGGCGATGTCGCCGGGCTCGTAGCCGCTCGCAAGCTGTCGCTTCAGCTCGGCGAGCATGTAGTCGAGAGCCGCGTCGGCCGCGCTCACAGGTTTCGCCTCGTCGGGGCTGTCGCTCTTGGCTTTGCGGCCGGATGCCTGAGTCGGGGCTATGCGCACCTTGACATATCCGGGTGCTGTCTTGCGGCGGTCGTCAATCTGCTGTATGGTGTTGGCATAGGTGCGTGTCGCTGACAGTACGCCGGGGCGGTTGCCGAATTTGTCGTCGAGCTGTCGGGCGAGATCCATGAACAGCGAGTTGTTGAACAGCACTATCTCGGGCGAGCTGCGCCAGTTGCTGTTGTCGACTATGTCGACGCCCTTGAGCTGTACTATCTCGTCGGTGCCGAATCGGCGGGTGGTGTCGATGTTGACCTGTTCGCCGAGCAGGCGCGGGTCGGAGCTGCGGAAACGGTATATGCACTGTTTCTCGTCGCCGATGACGAGGTTATCGTTGCCGCGGCTCAGGCTCTCCATCAGCAGCGGTTTGAGGTTCTCCCACTGCATCGCCGACGTGTCCTGGAACTCGTCGATGAGGAAGTGGTCGAGGTAGTAGCCCAGCTTCTCATATATGAACGGGGTCTCGTCGTCGTTGATGAGGCCGTGAAGTATATTGTTGGTCTCGTTGAGAAGAACTAACTGGTTGTCGCGGCAGTAGGCGTCGATGTAGTTCATCACGGTCGAGATGAGGCCAAAGATATATACGTGCCGGCGTATGGGGTCAAACTGTGATTTGACCGTCTTGTGGCGCACGTAGGCCGCGGCGGCTGACACACACAGCTGCTGCTGGGCGGCCGAGAGGACTTTGAGGCCGCAGGCTTTGACGGCTTTTTTGACATCGGTAGCGGCCGATACCAGCGTGCCGTCAGAGGTGAGCGGGGTGTTGGTGACTATCTTCTCAATCGCATTTTTGTAGTATGACACCAGGTTCTTATCGGGGTCAGGCACCGTGTCGAGCACCTGACGGGCGAGGGTTGTCATCTCGTCGCGGGCGGTGTCGGTCATACGGGCCACGGCGGCGGCAAACTTCATGATGCGCGAGCGGTCGGCAAAGTAGGGTCGGAGCAGCGGCAGACGTTTCTTGAATTCCTCGTCGGTGATCGAGCTGAGCTCGTCGATAAGCTCGCTGTAGTTGGACGACGTGCGCGAGAAGATGTTGAACGACTTGCCCTGCAGCATGCGGTCTTTCATGAACTCGAGCAGCCATGCCTTGACCCATTGCTGTTCGACATTCTCGGGGGTGTCCTTGATGGTGTGGTAGTTGAGCGATGTGTACATCTCGTCGACACCGAGCGAGATGGCAAACTTATTGTCGAGCTCGACGTTGTAGTTGTCGGGCAGCTCGACCTCGCGGGTGAACATACGGAGCACGCTCTGGAAGAACGAGTCGATGGTGCTGACGTTGAAGTAGCTGTAGTCGTACAGCAGGTTGGTGAGCGCCGTGCGGGCGGCCCGGCACAGCTCGTCGGCGGTGCAACCCAGGCCGGTGACGGGGTCGGTGAAGTCTTTGTAGTAGGGGCTTCGGAGGGTGCTTTTGTCGCGGTCGGCCGGCTCGAGGCCGAGCTCTTTCAGCTCGTTGTCTGAGGCCATGCCGGCCAGTATGGCCAGCTCCTTGATGATGCGGTGGGTCATCTCGCCGGTGGCCTTGTTGGTGAAGGTTATGGCCAGGATGCGGCTGTGGTCGCTCGCGGGGTGACGTCTGAGGCGGTAACGGCCTTTGTCATCCTTGACGGCAATCAGGAATTTGATATACTCGCGCGTGAGATTGTAGGTCTTGCCCGAGCCTGCCGATGCCTTGTATATCTGCAACATCCTCGCCGGCGGTTATTTAGATTCTGAAGCCTTTGGCGCGCAGCAGTGAGGCTACCTCGTCGCGGTGCTCGCCCTGAATGAGTATCTCGCCGCCGCGGCACGAGCCGCCTACACCGAGCCGCGTCTTGAGGTCGCGTGCAACCGCTGCTATCTCGGCGTCGTCGATGCTGAAGCCCGACACGATGGTGGCCGTTTTGCCTCCGCGGCCCTTGCGCTCGATAGTGATAACGAGTTTATCCTTGGCCCGGGGCTTGGCCTGTCGGGTCTCGGGTATATCCTCACCGACGGGCAGGTCGGGGTTGGCGGCGAGGAACTGCTTCATGGCGTCTTCAAGGGTACTCATGGTTCAATCTCGATGTTGTCGGTACCGATCACCCCGGCTTCCTCATAGTCGATCGAGTCGCCATAGACGGTGTCGGGGTTGTCGATCATCTGCTCGAGCTGCAGCAGTATCTGGACGTAGCGGGCCTGTTCGACGGGCGTGTTGTTGTAGAACGCTAATGCCGAGTCGGCGTTCAGTTTCATGGCCGAGTGCATGCACTGCAGGGCTGACGCCGTGTTGTTGTCAACGTCGTCGACGTCGCTGAGGCTCATGTAGACCATCGACAGGCGGCACAGCTCGTTCACACCGAGACTTGAGGTCGAGTCGGTGACAAATGTCTCGCAGATTGATTGTGCCAGGTCGTAGTCCTTGGCCTCGACGGCCTGTTCGGCTGTCGTGATGTCGTCGGCCGCCGCCGAGTTGTCGCTGCACGACATCACTGCGGCCAATAGTACCGATAATAATATGTAGTCAAATATATGTCTCATTGTCTTTACTTGCCGAGTATCTGGGCGGCGTGCTCCTTGGTCTTGACCTCTTTGGGGCCGATGACGCGTTCGACGGTGCCGTCGGGGTCGATGATGAATGTCGTGCGGAGGGTACCCATGTAGGTGCGGCCATACAGTTTCTTCTCGGCCCACACGCCGAACTGCTCAACGAGCTTGTGGTCGGTGTCGGTGATGAGCGGGAAGGGCAGTGAGTTCTTCTCGCGGAAGCGCACATGGCTTGCCGCCGGGTCGACGCTCACGCCTACCACCTGGTAGCCGGCATCGAGCAGCTCGGCATAGTTGTCACGCAGGTTGCACGCCTGGGCCGTGCACCCCGATGTCATATCCTTGGGGTAAAAGTACAATGCGACTTTCTTACCCTTGAAATCGCTCAGACGTACGGTATTGCCGTTCTCGTCTACGCCCAGAATGTCGGGCACTTTGTCTCCTGGTTGTATCATGCCAACAAAGATAATAATAATAAGTTACTTTTGAAAATTAAACGATATTATGTTCAGCGTAACTTAAAAATTGGCATTTCGGGCTACAATTTCAAAATAATTGCATATATTAGCAACCTGAACCATCATTAATCACAAACTCCTATCAGTCATGCACGCCACCACGACTATAAAGCAGTATCTTCAGGTTCTAATAACATTCAGCCTGTCACTTGTTTACGCCATGTCAGTATCAGCTCAGACCGACAACAGCGATGGCAGTATATGGCAGATTCCCCGCACGGGTGGTGATGCCATCACCGAGCCGTCGCCTGATATGACTGCCATGCGCAAATATCGTGACCTGCCTATCTCTTACGCAACTGGTACTGCCGATATGTCGATTCCTTTGTGCGGATTGTCAAGCGGCAGTGTGGGCGTATCGTTAGGCTTGAGCTACCATACCGGCGGAATCAAGCGCCGCGACCGTTCATCATATATCGGTCTCGGTTGGACACTTACCGGTCTTGGTTCTATCTCGCGTCAAATTAATGGCTTCCCCGACGAATGGCGAGGTGACAGCTACGACCCTGTCGTTCATGACGTCAGGGACGATTGCGCTGACATCGATTATCTCATATCCATTATGGAAGCCAAGACCGATGCCGAGCGTGATATGTACTATTATAACCTACCCGGTTATTCAGGCAGTTTTGTTATTATCAACAACACTATAAAGCAACTGCCTCAGACCGATCTGATTATCGAGCGTGTAGCCGCCAAGTCAAACAGCGCCGCTACCGATGCTTTCATTATAACCACTCCCGACGGGTCTAAATACCTCTTTAACGACAAGGAGAGTATCGATTATAAAGTTAACGATTCACCCCGTTCGCTTCCCTACTTTAAACGAGACTATACCGATGCCGTGACATCGTGGCAATTGTCACGCATTACGGGGCCCGAAGGGATCGGCACAGTAGATATAAAATATCATAATCAATCAGGCTGGACACGCAGCGACCAACAAATGATCACGAGTGACGGATTCAGTTATCTAAATGGTATATATGTCGACTATTCGGTTAAATATATCTGGGCACAAAGCGGTGTGACGGGTGTAAATGAGACCCGGTTCCACAACCAGCTTGTGCCGAGCTGTATTGAAACGAGCTCGGGGGAGATAACTCTCAATGGGTCGTGGCACGATTATGATGACGGATATATGCGCCTATACATTGACCGCATTGTTTACCGAGACAAGGATATGGCGCATACAAAAACGATACAATTTACAAAAAGCCAGTTTGAAGACAACCGCTGCCGTCTTGATGCACTCAGTATCACCGATCAGACCCGCGGCAGCGATGGCGAACTTACCGATAAGTATCAGTTCGCCTATAATCCTGCATCTATAAATCGAGGTTTTGACCTTTTCGGCTACCCTAATGGCCGAGTGCATAATAACGGCAGCGAGAGCATCGTCGACAACGAGTTTGGCATATCTCTTCCCCGTCAACCGAGCGCCTACAGTGTATTCAACAATACCTTGAAAAGAATTACCGATATTACCGGCGTGGTAACTGAGATTGAATATGAACCGGCAACAATTGATCTTGGAGAGCAGAAACATCCTGACCAATTTTTATATGGAGAATTAATCGTCGGTCCACGCATAAAAAGCATAACGACAACCGATAAGATCGGCGGACGTTCAAGAACCCGAACATTCACTTACGAGGAGCCGCAGTGCAACATTGACCTCACGTCACTAAATTTCTATGATTTTCTGTCATATTCAGGCACTTGCTCTAACGTTAATGCAGATCGTGATTATAATTATTCAATAGGCATTTCCCACCTGTCAACACTCAACGCCAAGGGTGCTTCGTTTGAAAACACCCATATATTATATGGTAAGGTCACTGAAACTCTTGAAAATAAATTTAAGACAGTCTATGAGTATGATCTGACGCGTTCCCAATACGACTTATTGCGGGGAGCTTATACTGTGTTCCCTACTTATGATTACAACCAATTCCCCGGACCGCTCAATCAATACGGGCGCTATCTGGGCATGTTCAAGGATCAGGTGGGTGTCGGATATAACGAGAGTCGTATGTTGGCCTACCAATCGTGCGTGTGCCAGATTAGAGAACATTTTGGAGCAGGCCCGTTGCTAAAGTGTAAGACCGAATATGAACTGTTGCCTGACCGTACTTATGTCCCGATCACCGAGGAGCGGCACTATTACTCGGTACGCGACCTTGAAACGGTTAAGACAGGAGTGTATAGCGAGAGCCGAATGTTCAAGTATCGTGGCTATATGGCGACTGAATATTCCCACAATATTGAAGACCTCACGCACATTGCGTTCTTTCACATCAACGTGCAGGCTTCAAATGCGGTGACCGATTCAACCGTTGTCACGACCTACTATCATGTGAATAATTCTACATTTAGCCGTAGCACTAAAACCCGATATATCAACGACCTGTCAAAACTACCTAAAACTAACGGCTTCAATGTGAATATCAACCCCAACCTATATTCACGAGACCACTCTTATCCCTACGGTAGTGTCATTTCATCGGGCGACGAGTCTATCGCCTCCTACCGACTGTTGTCGGGATATGCAGGAACGGTTACAAACAAGTCACTGAAAACGCTGCCTATTGCCGAGAAATGGATACTGTCTACCGCCGAGGGAAAAGATTCGGTGCAACGTGACTATGAGTACGGCCGATATCAACGAGCATCAGGCATGTTTACCAAGCCGTCGCGTGTGTCAGTTTCCATGAAGTCAAATTTAACTCAAGATATACTCATCTCCGAGCAGCTGTATATTGGCTACGACTCACTGGGACGCATCGAGTCAATGATTGATGCTCAGGGACGTCGTATAGCCGCCAAATGGGACGGCATTTACAATCTTCTTGATGAACTTTCGTTCCCCGACGTTGGTTTATCAACCAGCTATACCCACATCGGCAATGTCGGCTATGAGACTATAACCTCACCGTCGGGCAAAGTGCGCCGTTTCAGCTACAAGGCCGGCAGGCTTGTAGCTGAGCATAATACCGACGGCCAACCTGTAAAATCCTATTCATACAACCTGTACAATGACCTGTCGGGCAAGAAAATAAATTGCATAACAACTACCATTCATGACGATGTCGGTCAGTCAACCGACTCGGTTTATTATGATGCCTACGGCAATGCCGTCAGAACAATCACGTCAGTAGCCGGCGGCCATCAGCTTAGGGTTGACATGGAATACGATGAACTGAATCGCCTGACTATGCAAACCTTACCACTGCCTACCGATTATACATTTGAGAATGAGCCTGAGATTGAAATTTTTAAATTCTACATGTTCTATGACGATGGTGCTCCATATAAAATGTTAAGCTATCGAAATTTAAGAGACGATAAACCGATAGTGATTAGTCGTGAGGGTACGATGAGTGCAGGCCATTATGATAAATTTGAATATCTCTGCAACAACGAGACGACCCCGATGTACAAGTGCCGCCGCTACCGTCTTACGGGCTCAGCCACGAGCGAGACGGTCAGACTCGACGGCTTCTACAAGGCCGGCGCACTCGACGTCACCAAGGCCACCGACCCCGACGGCTGCACGCTGCTGACGTTCACCGACTGGCGCGGCATCAAGATACTCGAGCGCCGCGTGCTCA
>CAMWLW010000070.1 GCA_947175245.1 uncultured Bacteroidales bacterium | reverse complement strand
TCCAAAGCTCCACGACTCCCGGCACCGTCACCCTGACAGCCACCGCCCCCGGCCTCAAATCCGCCACCCTCACCCTCCCCTTCAACTAAATCCACAATTGAGTTAATCGACGATATACAGTAGGGACGCCGATTTATCGCCTCCGCCGTGGCACATGGTATTATAATTGTGCATCGTGCATGATGCATTGTGTATTATTGAACGATGAGGGTGGTGGTACGGCCGGAGTTGATGCCGAGGTGGCGGGCTGACCACCAGTCGGCGGGGTTGCAGTGGGAGCAGGGGGCGGTTGTGGTGTCGATGTTCTCTGCGGGGATGCCTGTGCGCATGAGGTCGAGGGCGATGGCTCGTCGCAAGTCGATGTGGGGGCGTGGCCATTCGGGTCGCGTCTGCACGATGCCGTGACCGCTGCCAAATTCCCGGTCGAACTGTTCGGCGACTTCGGGGCCTACCTCGAAACATTCGGGGCAGATAGACGGGCCCATGACTACCTTGATATTATTATATGTAGCACCTAGGGCGAGCATCTTGTCGAACGTGACTATGGCGATGTGGCCTATGGTGCCTCGCCAGCCTGAGTGTGCGGCGGCAATGACATGAGCCGAGGCGTCGGACATCAACACGGGAACGCAATCGGCGGTATTGATGGCGAGGGCAACGCCGGGTAGCGACGTGACAAGTGCGTCCACTCCCTCGGGGTCGGGGGCATCGAGCGTGTCGATACAGGCGACGCGGTTGGTGTGCAGCTGGCGGGGCATGACTACGTGGCTGTCGCCTGTGGCGGCCGACAGTATATGACGGCAAGCGGCGACCTCAGTTGGGTCGCCGTTGGTATAGTAGCAGGCGTTGAAGCCGCCGTACGGGTCGTCGGGTCGGGTAGTGCCGCGCATGGTCGAGAATGCGGTGACACCATCGCCGAGGGTGTGATATTCGAGTCGTTCGGGCAGATTACTTTTCGAGCTCTTCATCTTCGGGCTCAATATCCTCGTCCCACTCATATTCGTCCTCATCGAGCATTTTGCCGCCGCAGTCTTCGCCAAAATCCTCCATATCTTCGTCATCGGCAGGCATGGGGGGCACGTTCTCGAAGATAAACTCGTCTTCCTCACGCACGCGGTGATGTCCGTCGAGCGGTCGGTGAGTGATGGGTGTGGGGCCCTCGATGCGGTTGTTCTCGTCATTGATGGCACCCCACAGCATGTCCTTCAGTTCGGTAAGTCCCTGGCCGGTGACTGCCGAGATAAACACGTGCGGCAGGTCGTCAGGCAGCGTGCGGGCTATTTCCTCCATCAGCTCGTCGTCGAGCATGTCGCTCTTTGAGATGGCGAGCACGCGGGGCTTATCCATTAGCTGGGGGTTGAACTGTTCGAGCTCGTTAAGAAGTATCTTGTATTCGGCTGTGATGTCGTCGGCGTCGGCGGGCACCATGAACAGCAGTACGGCATTACGCTCGATGTGGCGCAGGAAACGGAGGCCTAGGCCTTTGCCCTCGCTGGCGCCCTCGATGATACCCGGGATGTCGGCCATGACAAATGAGCGGTTGTCGCGGTAAGAGACGATGCCGAGCTGAGGCTCCATGGTGGTGAAGGGGTAGTCGGCTATCTTGGGGCGTGCGGCCGAGAGGGCCGATAGCAGGGTCGACTTACCGGCGTTGGGGAAGCCAACGAGACCTACATCGGCCAACAGCTTGAGCTCCAAGATAATGCTGCGCTCGATGGCCGGCTCACCGGGCTGGGCATATCGGGGCGTGCGGTTGGTTGCTGACTTGAAGTGCCAGTTGCCGAGGCCGCCACGACCGCCGCGCAATAGCTTCACCTCCTGACCGTCGTCGGTGACTTCGCACAAGAACTCGCCTGTCTCGGCGTCAAACACTACGGTGCCACATGGTACGTCAACGATGATGTCGTCGCCATCCTTACCGAAGCTGCGGCCTCCCGAGCCGCTCTGGCCATTGCCGGCAAACAGGTGACGGCGGTAGCGCAATGGTAGCAGTGTCCACATGTTGCGGTCGCCCCTCAATATGATGTGGCCGCCGCGGCCGCCGTCGCCGCCGTCGGGACCACCTTTGGGTACATACTTGGCTCGATAGAAGTGGCGTGAGCCGGCGCCGCCTTTGCCTGAGCGGCAAAGTATCTTGACATAGTCTATAAAGTTAGTTTCGGGCATACTTGAATTTGTTTACGTTTATAGAAATAGAACACGTCAGGACTGCGAAAAGTTGCGCAGATGACGCATTAGTTCCTCGGCCTGTCGGAAGTCGGTCGGTGTGCCGACGTCGATCCATGTGCCGTTGATGGGATAGTAGGTGACGGTGTTGCCACGATCGATCGCACGGGCGACAAGGTCAGTGGCGTCAATGTGTTGGCCGGTGACAAACTCGTCGAGCAACCGATTGCTTATCATGTAGATGCCGGCGTTGGCGTAGTATGAATAGGTCGGCTTTTCCTCAATGGCAGTGACGCGGTCGCTGTCGGGGTCGGTACAAAGGATGGCGTAAGGCACTGACACTGTGTAGGGGAGGACGGCGATTGTGATGTCGGCACAGCGGCTCAGGTGGGTGAGGTACATCTCTTCGAACGATATGGTGGTGAGCAGGTCGCTGTTCATCACGAGGGTGGTGCCGTCGGGGGCGGTGCGGTTGACGAGGGCCAGAGAGCCGATGGTGCCGAGCGGACGCTCTTCGGTGACACAGCGGACGCTGACACCGGCAACCGGCTCGGCGAAGTGCTCGTGCAACTTGTCAGCGAGGTAACTTGTGGTGACGGTGATGTCGTTGATGCCGGCACGGGCGAGTGCCTCGATGTTGTAGTCGATGATAGCCTTGCCGTCGATAGTCAGGAGCGGCTTGGGGGTAGTGTCGGTGAGGGGACGAAGGCGTTCGCCACGACCACCGGCCATGAGCACGGCGCTCACGGGCAGGAGACTGCGGCCTCCCGAGAGGTCGAGCAGACGTGCTATCGAGCCGTCGCTGTTGAGCAGCGGCAGGAGCCTGATACCGGCGCGGCGCAATTCACGCAGGGCGTCGACATCGACCCCGTCGGCCGGCATTGATTTGAACTGACGGTGCATGACACTCTCGACGCGGGTGTCGAGTGTTGCGCCTGACAGTAATGCGCGGCGTACGTCGCCGTCGGTCAGGGTGCCTGTCAGCACGCCGTTATCGTCGGTAATCATCAGGGTCATGATGCCGCCCGACAGGCTGTTGAGGCGGTCGAGCGCTTCGATTAATGTCGAACGGTGTGATAGTATATGCTTGTCGTTCATTGTTTTATCATCATTTCGGCTATCGTCCAGTCAAACGGGGTGTCGAGGTCGATGCTGCGTTCGCGTGGCATGACGTATGGTATTCGCTTCGGGAAAGCTCCGAGTGGCAACTGCTTGATTGACTCAGGGTTAATAACGTATATGGCGCCGTTGTAAACCCATGCGGGGGGAGCGTCCTGGCGGCGCGTGAGCAGTCCGTCGCCCTTCGACACGTGCAGGGTACCGTCCGCCGGGTCGGTCTCAAAGCAGTCGTAGTAAGGGTTGCACGGGGCCTGTGTGACGCTCACAACCATGTCGATGGCCGGGGTGTAGAGGTCGAGTGAGGCGGTGATGTCGGCGCCGGTGCGCAGGGGCGATGTCGGCTGAAGCAGCACAACGACGTCGTAGTCGATGCCGAGTGTGTCGGCCATCTCCATTGCGTGCAGTATCACCTCGCGTGAGCCGGCAGTATCGGTGGCGAGTTGGGCGGGGCGCATGAAGCGGACAGGCAGCCCGGTGGAACGCGTGACGGTGTCGACAATCTCCGCGTCGTCGGTACTGACAAGAATGTGACTGTCGGGAGCGCCGGCCTCGCGTGCGGCTTCAATGCTGTAGGCTATCAGTGGTTTGCCATCGAGCAGCTTTATGTTCTTGTGGGGTATGCCTCGGCTGCCGCCACGTGCGGGTATGATGTAGAGCGGTTTCATGGCTGGTCGTAGAATTGTTTGTTGCGCAGCGATTCGAGCGATGTTGATGTGATGGCGTTGACAATGCGGCTCAGTGTGTCGTTGCGGTAGTAGGGATTGACGGTTGCCTTGGCCTTCTCCTGCCAGCGCTCGCTCAGTGCGAGTGCCAACGCTCGTGATATCTCGTTGCTGTCGGTGCCGCAGTGTATGACCGAGTCGGCGGCGAGTCGGCCGGCCTGTCGGTTACCTATGTCGACGGTGGGGATTTTCATTGATGGAACCTCGACGATGCCGCTTGACGAGTTGCCTACCACGGCCAGCACGTAACGGAGAGCCGACAGGTAGCGAACCTTGCCGAGTGACGGCACGACATGTACGCGCGAGGGATGCCGCCCGGCATAATCGTTGATCATATCGATGATGATGGCACCGCGGGCGTCGTTGTTGGGGTAGGTGAACAGTATGCGGCAGTCGCGTGCGGCAGTATCGAGCGCTTTGAGCAGCTGCTCGATGTGTACGCGCGTGTCAGTGGGATCCATCGTGGTGGGGTGCATGGTGACGAGCAGGGTGTTGTCACCTAATTCGAAGCCGAGTGAGGCCTCGAGTTCGGCGAGCGTCATGAGAGGTTCGTTCATGGCGTTGTACACGCCGATGGCTCCCGTGGTGATGACGCGCGAGGGATTTTCGCCCATGCTGATGACGCGGTTGCGGTATTCATCGGTCGATGTCAGGTGCAGGGCGGCCATCTTGGTGATAGCGTGGCGTATGGCGTCGTCGATGGCGCCGCGTGTGATTTCACCGCCGGCAATGTGTACAACAGGTATGCGCATCACCGTGGCCACCGATGCGACGGCGAGCATCTCGTATCGGTCGCCGAGAATCACTATCATGTCGGGCTCGAGGCGCTCGAAGGCATCGACCATGCCGAGACCACACAGCGACATAGCGCGTGCACGGTCGGCCTCGCTGTCGCCTAATGGCTGGATGGGCACACGCTCGTCGACGGTGAAGCCGTCGGCGACAATCTCGTTGACGGTCATGCCGTAGCGCGGGTCGAGGTGCATGTTTGTGGCGACAATCTGAAGTCTGACATCGGGACGTGCCGACAGTTGGCGCGCTATGGGGCTGAGCAGTCCCCACTCGGCGCGTGTGCCGGTCACGATACATATTTTACGAGGTTGGTTCATTGCAATCAATGATTATAGTTAACGTGCGAGATGTTCTTTTATCAGACGGTCAAGAATTTCATATTCAATCAAAAAACCGTCGTGACCGAAGTCTGACTCTATCTCGTGGTAAACACAGTCGGGAATGTATTCAACCAGTTCGCGGTGGTCGGACGGCGGAAAGAGTATGTCGCCTTTGATGGCGATTACCATCGTCCGGGCTTTGATGGTTGAGAGTGCAGCCTGTAGTCCGCCGCGGTTCCAACCAACATCGTGGGCATCGACGGCCTGTGACAGCCTGTGATATGAGTAGGCGTTGAAGCGGCGGCACAACTTGTCGCCCTGATGGCGCTGATAGCTGTGTACACGGCGTTTTAGAGGGTAACAGTCGGGACGCACATCGGCTGTATCGGCCTGCGTGAGGTCGTAGGCGCGTCCGCCGCGATAGCTCAGTAGGGCGATGCTGCGTGCTGCGGCCAGTCCGGCCAGTCCGGCGTCGGAGCGTCGCTCGCCGTATGTGGCGTCGGCCTCGAGACACATGCGCTGAGACTCGTTGAAGGCTGCGGCCCAAGGTCGTGATACCGGGGTGGTGGCTATAAGCACCAATCTCTTGGCAAAATCGGGTTGCATCACGGCCCACTCCATGCACTGGAAGCCGCCGAGCGAGCTGCCTATGAGCATCTCGACGTGTTCGATACCGAGGTGACGTGCCAACAACATGTGGACGCGCACCATGTCGCGTACAGTAACAATCGGAAAATCATTGTAATATGGCTCGCCGGTCACAGGATTGACCGACAGCGGGCCTGTCGTGCCGTAGTGTGAACCCAGGATATTGGCGCACACGATAAAGTAACGGTCGGGGTCGAGGAAACGGTCGGTCTCGACAGTGTGAGGCCACCAGTCGGCAACGTCGCTGTTGGCGGTCAGTGCGTGGCACACCCATATTACATTCGAGCGGTCGGCGTTGAGCTTGCCAAACGTGTGGTAAGCAATGCTCAGGGCAGGCAGTGTCACACCATTCTCGGTGACAAACGGTTCGTGTATTTCAAGCACTGAGGCAGCGGTTTCCATAATTCTCAACGTTGTTACTGAATATTACCACAAAGGTAATAAAAAGAATGGAACCTGACAACGCCCACTGCTGTCGGTTTCGATAACTATACGTGAAGGAGGTCGCGGTAGATGTCGAGGGCGGCTGTGATGTCGGCCGGGGTGATGATGACGCCACAACGCACGTCGCCGGGGGTGGCGATGAGCGTGAAGGCTATGCGGTCGGGGCTGTCGTTTTTCTTGTCATGTGACATGTATCGCAGTAGGGTGGGATAGTCGTCACAAGTCAGTGTCAACGTGCCGTAGTTGTCGCTAATCCAGGCTGCCGTCTTATATAGCCAGCCTGAATCGAGTCCGGCTTTCATGTGAGATAGAATCAGGGCCACGAGGAGGCCGTGAGCTACGGCATATCCGTGGGGTATGGGGCGGTTCTGAGCTAGTGCGAATGACTCGAATGCATGGCCGGCGGTGTGCCCGAGGTTGAGCGCACGGCGTATTCCATGTTCAGTGGGATCTTGCGCTACAATGTCGCATTTTACTTTCACGCTGCGTTCGAGCAGTGTGAGCATGCGGTCGGCTGCAATCTGCGTGATGTCAGTGTTCATCAATTCATTACACTCATTGGCCGACGTCAGAAATCCGTGTTTGAGCATCTCGGCATATCCCGATTTGAGTTCTTCGACAGGCAGTGTGTCGAAAAAACATGTCGATATAACGACTGCATCGGCCTCGCGGAATAATCCTATTTCGTTCTTCAATCCGTTGAAATTGAAACCTGTTTTTCCACCCACCGAGGCATCGACGGCGGCAAGCAACGTGGTGGGCACATTGATAAACCGCACGCCGCGTTTGAACGTTGCGGCGGCAAAGGCGCCGAGGTCGGTAACCATGCCCCCGCCTATATTGATTACAAGGCTTGAACGCGTGGCTCCGTTGTCGCTCAATTGCTTCCACACCCGGGCTACTGACTCAAGATTTTTGTTGGTGTCGCCGGCCGGAATTGTGATAACCGTGGCGTCGGAAAGACGGGCCGAGTCATGCAATAGGCGTGGCAGCACGAGCGTAGCCGTGTTGACATCGGCGATCAGAAACACACGACATTCGCCGTGTGCGGCGATAAGCCCGTCAAGCTGAGGGGCTACCTCGTTGGTGAAAATCAGTTGCTGTGACATCTGCGGCAGATTAATGTATGGAACATAAGCGGTCTATTAGCAGGTCGAGTGACTCCATCGACGGGAGCACGAGGTCGGCGCCCGCAGCTTCAAGCGCCTCGGCCGGAATGGGGCCTGTGGTGAGCGCGATGGTGAACGCGCCCGAAGCAACAGCGCTCTCAACGCCTATAGGTGCATTCTCAATGGCGATTGATTCCCACGGCTCGGTGCCGACGAGCGTCATGCCTTTGAGATAAGGTTCGGGATGTGGCTTGCCGTGGGTGACATTGCGCGCAGTCACCCGATGGTTCTCGTCGAACGCTCCGGGAAACTCGCCTGACAGGCGGTCGAGCACCGACGGCTGACCCGAGCCGGTGACTAAAACGGTTGTCACGTTGTTTTTAAGCAGCTTGGCCACCATTGATTGAGCGCCGGGCATGGGGCTCACACGCGGACACTCGTTGAAGTAAAGCGTCTTGCGGTGGTATAGCTCCTTGATTTGTTCATCGGTTGGGGTGAGGCCCCACTGACGTTTCCACAGGCGCGTAATAGTCGACGCGCCCGTCATACCCTCGTAGAGATAAAACTCGTCGCGCGTACAGTCGACGCCCTGCTCGGTCATGAGACGATACCAGGCGGCGGTGTGATTGGTCATCGAGTCATAGAGGGTGCCGTCCATGTCAATAAGTGCGGCCTTGACAGATAGAGTGTGGTAACCGGTGCGCTTTTTCCAATGCGCGATGGCTTGTTCTATTTTTTCCATGGGAAACGTCGTTTGGTTTTAGGCTCTTCGGCCTTGATTTCTACAGTATCGGGCGGCAGAAAACCTTCTTTCTGCATCATAATCGAGTCGTTGGCCGACAGGTTGTCGCCCGCGATAGTATCTACTGCCACGGCACGTCGTGTTTTGATCTCCATGTTGCGTTCGGTCATGGCGCCGCGTCTGAACACGTCTTCAATCTGGTTGAGCAGATTGATACGGGTAGAGTCGGCGATTGCATAAGTGGTTGCTTGTCCTGGCTTTATCTTTGCGCCACCGAGTTTTATCTTCGGGTTATCGAGCGTACCTTTGATATTGATACCGAATTTGAACGGTAACGGCGATTTAAGCACCGAGACGTGGTAGTCGAGGTTCATGTCGAGGTCGTTGCGGCCCATGACGCCGAGTTTGTAACGGTCTATGTCAAAGATGAACGGATATATCTGTACTGTGTTGTCGTCGACGGCAATCTCCACTTCCATGTGGTCGATCATATTACGTTTTTTGTTTTTGAATACCAGCCACTTGGCGAGCATCTTGAATGTGTCGGCATCAAGGAGCACCAGGCTGTCACCATCGAGTTTCAAGGCTCCTTTGAACGTGGGCATGTCGATGTTCATTGCCGGTGTGATTGATGTCGAGGCGGCGAGGTCGGCATTGATTATGCCTGAGAATCCTTGCAGAGCAGGCAGCAGTGAGTCGACGGCCGGAATCATAGACAGTACGCGGTCTATGTGGAAGCCGTTGAGTTTGGCCCCCATGCCGAATTGCATGCGTGTGGTGTCCGGGGCCCAATATAGTGCTGACAATGACGCCGAGCCTATCTCGGTCGACGCGTGCAGGTCGTGGAGGTTGACGGCACAGTTGTTGATAAGCACGCTGCCGCTGAATTTTTCCATTATCAGGTCAGAATACTTGATGGAGTCGGCCATGACGCTGAGGTTGGCGTCGATATTGCGCGGTATGAGTACGGGACGCGGTGTCGTAGAGTCAGACGCCACGTTATTATTGGTGTAATATGTGTCTTCGTCGTAGTCCGGGTCAGGGCCGGCGTAGCCCGATGACTCGTAAAATGTGGTCGTGGCGAGCTCGGTTATGTCGATGAACGGTGCCTCGACATCACATCTTATCTTTAGTTTGGAGCGATTGCTACGGCCGGTAAGTGCGCGTTCAATATTGGTAATCTCACCTTTGATGTCCAGACGGGTATTGCCTATGTTATATTTGAGGTTGTTTAGGCGCACGGTGTCGGTGTTGAAGTACAGATCGATGTCGGCAGCTCGCTGTCTTAAGGGGAAAGCACGTGTGAAAATGAACGCGCGATTGGAGGTAAGGCGACCGTTTATTTCCCAACGTTTAATCAGGGTCTTGAGGTCGTTACTTATGTTCCAGTCAATTACCTCGCTTTGTCGCGAGATGCTATCACCGTTGTGAGTGCGCTGGCGGCGCCGGCGTGTCGATGTGCTGTCACGTCTGACGGTATTATCGGTGGTGATAAGATGGGCATCGAGCAGAATGTTGGGCTGGCTGATGGCTATCGCCATGTCGGGCATACGTGTGCCGATACGCCTGGCGTTGAGGTCAAAATGCAGTTTGGGCGCGCGCCGGGCGCCCTCATATCGGGTGAGGGCAACGTGCGACTGCATATCGCGCAGTCTCAGGGTCATTGAGTCGGCAGGCTGGTCGAGAATGAGGCTGCTGAATCTGACCATACCTCCGAACGGATTGATGGCTGATGTGTCGGACGATGTGCTGCGGTTGAGTGTGCCGAGTGCGGCACTCAGTGCCGAACCTCTCACGATGAGGCCCGGAACCTCGAGCGACAGGGTGTCGATGCTGACCGATGCCGTCAGCAATGAGTCGATACGTCGGTCAGGACCATGTAGGGTGCGGTCGGTGCCGAATTTCAGTACGGCAAGCTCGGTATGACCTACGAGAAGTGAATCACGTGACATGATGTCAAAGTCGGTGAGTCGGACCTCGCCATCCATGTGAATCTTATGGAAGCCTTTAGCCGTCATATCTTTCAGGTGCATTCTCAGGTCGGTATCGGCCGACAGTCGTCCTGCAATGGTGACGGGTAACTTGTCGCGCAGTTTGCGTGGCAGGCGTCCGAGTTTCAATGCCATAGCGAGACGTGTGTCTATAGCCGGGTTATCGAGCGGGCCCGTGACGGTGCCGCGCGCGTTGACCTCCATTGCGCGTCCGTCGAGAACGAGATGTCCGATTTCGAGTTGTGAGTTGTCAGGATTATCACCGTCGACAGTGACCGTCGCGGCCAGCGTGGCCTTGTTAAGATGCAGGTCGTTCCAGTAGAAGTGACAGTCGGGGATATTTAATGTGGCTGTTACCGATGGTATTGTAAGCGAGTCGAGCAGTGTGTAAGGTGACGTCAGACTGAATGTCGCGTCGACTGTCATGTCGGTATCGATGTTGGCGAGCTGTTGACTCACCGGCTGTGGCAGGTGAGCGATGACGTCATTGACATTCAGTGACTTGAGCTCTATGTCAAGCTGTCTGATGATGATATGGTCGGTGGCATCGACATTAGCACTAATCAATGAATTTATTTCGTTGATATTTAAGTCTATGTCGCTAAGCTGTACCGCAGCCGGACGTGCCGGGCTCCAGTCAATGCGGCCATCGATACCTACAGTCAGTGGAGTCAGATTATAGTCATCGAGCAGCGGTGACATAGCGTCGCCCGTGATACTGATATTGTAGGCGTGTGGAGTGACTTCGGTCAGTGAAGTGCCTGATATGTTGACCGACATGTATAGGGAGTCGGGTATCGAACGGTATGTAATGGGGCCTGCATCAATGAGTTGAAAACTGTTGACAGTGATATCGGGCAGTGGGGTCGATGTCGTGTCGTCAGGTTCTTCGGTACTGTTGAAGATATCATAGTTGGCTGTGCCGCCCGGGGCTACGACTATGTTTGCTCGGGGATGTACTATGAGCAGGTCTGACAGCTCGATCTGCTGTCGGGCGAGCGCGGCGACATTGATCGCGCCGTGCAGTTTATCTACACTGAACAACGAGTCGGCATTGGCCGGAATGACCGACTTATCGATACTGTCGACCGAATTCAGACGGTTGCTTATAATCAACAGCGAGTCAACATCGAGCTCGAAGCGTGGAAATGTGCTCCAGAAAGTCAACTCTATGCGCGATACTTCGAGACGACCGTCGATGCGTGCTGTGACTTCGCGCTCGACTATGGGTGTCAGTTTTTCGGGAGTCAGATACCATAGCACGGCTGTCACTGCGAGCAGCAATAACACAATGATAGTCAGCAGTGACCATCCTATAATCTTCAGCAGTCGTTTCATAGGTCAGTCAAGTCGGGTTCGTATATGGGGCGGGTTGTGATGTGAAAGCACGACTGCTTGCGTTCATGCTTAACATAACACCGGCCTTGGTCGCGCAGGTCATACAGTATCTCGCCGAGCAGCATTTTCATGTCATCGACCGTGCGTGGCATCGAATCGTTGTCGCAGATAAAGTTTGAGTAGCTTATGTCAAACGTCGTTCCGTATAAATGGGCTGAGCCTCCCACGGCATTACCGTTGCGTCGTCTCAGGCGCCTGATACTCGGGTTGGTGCGCAATATGCTTGTCACCTTGATGCGGTAGTCTCCGCCGCCGCGTGCATGCAGTGAGTCGCTGAATGCACGGCCTATGTCGCGCAGCAGCCACTCGGCTTCGGGCACGAGATAGGGCAGCGAGTGGGTGAGATTATCCACGTAGTAATCGGGACATGAGGTAACGTGTACTATGGGCCGTTTCAAGTTCCAGGCATCCATCTCGTTGTCTATCGGGTCTATGCCCAGCTGCGATGCAGCCCTGATGTGGAGGTAATTGCTGTCGTTGAAAACGCGGCCGTGTCTCATCGTGCGGTCTACATCAAGGCGACGGCCTCCGGGTGGCATACTGTCGAGCTTCTGCTCCCACGGGTTGGCGGGCTGTTCAAGGGCGAGGATTGAACATACTGCCAGGCTGTCGGCAGTGTATTGCTCGGGAGTGATTGCCGGGCGTGGGGGTGCCATGATAATGCGCACCATGCCTATTATGATGTAGATGCCTATGAATATACACAGGCAACAGAACAAGCAGAAGCGTATGAATATTATGCGCCGTTTCATCGGGTCAGATTGTCAAACAGGTTGTTACATGCGTTTTCGAGCAGGTCGAGTACGAGCTCAAAGCCCTCGGCTCCTTCATAGTAAGGGTCAGGCACGTGGTCATATCGTGTAGCCATCGTGAAGAAGTGAGACATAGGCACAATCTTGTCCATCGCCTCGGGTGACGGAGCAAGCTCGCGCAGGTCGCTGATATTGCCCGAGTCCATACCAATGATGAGGTCAAAGATGTCAAAGTCGTCGACCGATACCTGGCGTGCATGGTGAGTGAGCTCATAACCGCGACGACGTGCGTGAATACGCATGCGCTGGTCGGGCAGTTGTCCTACGTGCCAGTTGCCCATGCCGGCCGAGTCTATCACCCAGTCGCTGATGTTGCCACGTTGTGTCACAACCTGTCTGAACAGCTCCTCGGCTGCCGGCGACCGGCATATATTGCCGAGGCACACGAATAGTATTTTTAAGTTCCCTTTGTTCTTCAAAGAGTTGATTAGTTCTATTGTTTTATGGTTTATGTTGTGGTTTACCATTTTAATCTTTGCTTGACGAGGTTGAAACCCTTAATTATTAGTGCAAAGTTAGTGAAATAATTCGTATATTTGCGTCCAAATAATTAAATCCACGATTGCCTATGTAGCATAGTCATTAAAAGACATATAAAATAAAAAGCGTTAGCTTATATTCAATGTTTCGGAAAATCGCCAATTAGAAGAAACAACCATTGAGTAAAAGTTGATGCCTGCGGTATATCCGTGGGCTTTTACTCGTATATGGTTGTATGGTGTTTGGCGATACCTCCGAAACATAGACGAAGCAAAAAGTCCACGATTTTTATTGTCTAAACCTCAGCATCGGACTTTACACAGTTAATATCAATCAAAAATCGTAAATACATTTTAACAATGAATATTATCCGTAATTTAGCCAAAGTAGGTTTGCTGACCGCCTTTGTTGCGAGTGTGTCATTCGCATCCAATGCCGAGGACAAGTGGCAGGGTATCGCAAACTTTGATGTAGCAAATATTAATGTAAAAGGAAATACACCATCATTCTCTATTGGTTTAGGTGCTTATCAAAAGGTACATCCTAATGTAATGGCAGGATTTGGAGCTCAGATTACCGAAAGCTGGAAATTCAAAGGAAACCCTTCGATTCCGGTTTTCGTAGGACTCCATGCTGAGAAATTCGGAGAAAAAATGTCTCCTATGTTAGACTTTACGACCGGCTTTAGCTTCAATACAAGCGAGATTGATTACAGCAGTTACTATCTGAATCCAATGATAGGCGTGCGTTTCGGTAAATACGGACTGGGCGTAGGCTATTTAGGCTCAATTGCCATTGGTGAAGGCGCCCGGTGGGAAAGCTACATCAACATCCGACTTGCCTATTACTTTGGTTATCACAAAACCAAGATGTCTGAGTCGATCAAGAACAATACCAATTTCGGCATGGAGCTCACAGCCGATATTCCGCTTAATTCAGGGGAAAATGTAAAAGGTACATTTGGTGAGGGCCTCAACTTATACCTGCTGTACTCGGTAAGTGATAATTTTGAAATAGGCCCGATGGTTGGTGCCCATAATCTCGCTACCGAACTTAGAGGTGATTGGTCACACAATGAATGGGACGGCGACCACGGTAGTCTATGGGTGCCTATCGCATTACGTGGAAAGTATAGTGCACGCCAAATTGCTGTTGCCGGAAAATTTTATCCCTGGGCACGCCTTGACCTTGGCGGATGTGCAGCGATAGGTGATGAACTTAGGAGCGGATTTTATTATTCGCCTGCAGTCGGTCTGAGTCTCGACGTGCGAGGTGGAAAGTCATCGATTGATTTGGGCCTCTCATATACAGGCTTATCAACCGGTCTTAAAGATGAATGGGGCACACAAAAAATGCCTAAATTCACAACACACATGCTGAGTATAGCATTAGGCTATACGTTCTAAGCGATAAAAAAGCGAAGAGGTTGCATCGGTCAGCCTCTTCGTTTTTTTGGGGGGGATATATTATAGCTCGATTTTTAACACAGTTAATACCAATCAAAAATCGTAAATACGTTTCAACAATGAATATATTTTATAGCCAGGACTGAGGACAAGTGGCAATGTATAGCAAACTCCGGCGTGGTAAATATAATGTTAAAATACACGATATAAAATTCTATCGGCCAAAAAAATGAAATT
>CAMWLW010000069.1 GCA_947175245.1 uncultured Bacteroidales bacterium | reverse complement strand
TCCCCTCAGTCCGCGCCCTCCTCCCCGTCGCCTTCACCGAGTTCTAACCACCAGTCCGTCAGCCGTCATGGCGGCAAACACTTCTCTCATTACACATAAGCAATGATATCTAAAAAAGAAATACAGCGTATGCTCAATGACTTAGAAAATGATCGAGTTGAGCGTACTATCTCCACTGATAAAATGGACAAGTTCGGAGAAGCGATATGCTCATTTGCAAATGATCTTCCCGACCATCAACAACCGGGCTATTTGATTATTGGAGCGGATGACAAAACCGGGAAAGTTATGCAAATTGATATATCTGATCGTCTTCTGCAAAAAATAGCCTCTATACGCACCGAGGGAAATATTCAACCTCAACCATCAATGGTAGTTGAGAAGGTGGAATTAGACGGTGGTCAGGTGTTGGTAGCAGAAGTACAGCCGGCGCATTTCCCACCTGTGAAATATAAGGGTAATATTTGTGTAAGAGTCGGGCCACGACGTGGCGTAGCTAATCCGGAAGATGAGCGAAGACTTTATGAGAAGAGGGCATCGCATGTTCAGACCTTTGATGCATTGCCGTGCTTGGGGAGTGGTTTAGATGATCTTGATATCAAATTGTTTCGGCAAATATATTTGCCGATGGCCTATCCTGAAGATGTTATTGAAAATGATAAACGTGATATAAGATTGCAACTTCAATCATTAGGCTTTTATGATATGAAGCATGACTGTCCTACCTATGCCGGCATTCTTATGTTTGGTAATAATGTGGAACGTCGCTTGCCTGGAGCCTACGTTCAATATGTACGTTTTGGAGGTGACGGAAGAGGAGCTGATATTGCCAGCGATTATAAGTTCTCGGGTAATTTAATGACAATTTTAAATCAGCTGGACACATTTGTATCAACTACTATAGCAAAAAAACGGCCTGTGCCTGTTAGTGCATTAAGAGAAGAAAATATCGTTGATTATCCATCTTGGGCTATTCGTGAATTACTTATGAACGCGGTTTGTCATCGTGATTATGAGGGTAATGGACCTATACAATTCTATCAATATGATGATAGAATTGAAATATTAAATCCTGGTGGTCTATACGGAAAAGTAAATCCACGTAATTTTCCATGGGTCAATGATTATCGTAATAGCGTCGTGGCTGAGGCGATGAAAGTTATAGGCTTTGTCAACCGTTTCAGCCGAGGAGTACAGCGCGTTCAGGAAGAGTTAAAGGCAAATGGAAATGAAGAAGCCGACTTTAATCTCGAGCTTGAGACTGCATTTCTTGTCAGGGTCAATATTTCTAAGAAGTCTTTTGTTTCAAATAATGAAACAAAAGATGAAACAAAAGGTGAAACAAAAGGTGAACGCACTGAAATAGGGCATATTACTCAGGACGTGTATAACGCTATTGTTTCATCACCGACTGACACAAAAGCTCAATTAATTATAAAATTAAACGTTTCAAGTTCAACAATAAATCGTGCGATTTCAGAATTGAAACAAAAGGGATTTATTAAAAGGGAAGGTGGAAGAAAATTTGGATATTGGATAGTCCTAAAATAATCACATCTTGACCAATCTCGTTGAGTTACAATATGCCAAAACCGGCAAGTCGAGCAATACCAATGAACTTGGTATACACGACACCGTCTACCGCATCCCCTCAGTCCGCGCCCTCCTCCCCGTCGCCTTCACCGAGTTCTAACCACCAGTTCGTCAACCGTCATGGCGGTGCAGTATTGCTGGATGAGGGCTTTGAGGGTGCGCTCGATGGCGGGGATGCGGGGATCGGCGGTCTTGCCCAGGAGGGGGTCGGCGGTTTTGCCCACGAGGTTGTTGTGCAGGAGGGGGTCGGCGGTGAGGTCGTAGACGGCTTTGATGTTCTCGCCGTCGAACTGGATGAACAGGCCGTCGCGCGTGAACTGATATATGCCGTTGTTATAGCTGAAGGCGTGGGTGTCGGCCGGCGCGGTCGTGAAGAGGTCGTTTCCGAATGCGACGAAATCACGGTCGTAGTTGAGATAGCCAAGCACGGTGGGCATGATGTCGATCTGCTCGGCGACGCACTCATAGTCGATGCCGCGCAGGGAGGTGTCACCGGGGGCGAAGAACACGATGGGCGACGCATACTGCTCGAGGTCGGTGGCGTACTCTTTGACGGCGGCGTGCTGTGAGTGGTCGCTGGTGAGGACGAACAGGGTGTTGTCGTACCAGGGGCTGTGGGATGCGCGCTCAAAGAATTTGCCGAGCGCCATGTCGGTGTAGCGTATGCACTTGAGCAGGGGGTGAATAGGGTCTTCGGGGAAGGTGCCGACATACTGGTCGGGCAGTTTGAAGGGATGGTGTGAGCTGGCGGTGAAGACGCCGGCGACGAACGGTTGGGGCATCTCGTCGAGCTCGTCGACCATGAATTGGAGGAATGGCTCGTCCCAGATGGCCCATGAGCCGTCAAAGTCGTCCATGCCGCCGTGGCGGGGCGATTTGCAATACTCGGTCATGCCCACATACCGGTCGAAACCGACATGGCGCGCGAAGGCTTCGAAGCCCATGCTGCCGTTGGGGGCGCCGTGGAAGAATGCCGACGAGTAGCCTTTGTCGCCCAGGTAGGATGCGAGCGAGCCGACCTCATTGAGTGCCGAGGGGGTGAGGAAGAATGGCTCGCGCATCATCGGCACTGACGACAGCACGGAGGGCATGCCGTCGATGCTCTTCATGCCGTTGGCATAGGAGTGTTTGTAGGAGCGCGAGCGCGAGATGAGGTCGTCGACACAGGGGGTGTAACCGGCGTATGTACTGTCGTTTATCTCGCGGTTGAGGGCGCCGATGTAGCCGCGCGAGAAGCTCTCGACAATGAGCACGACGACGTTCATGGGCTTGAACGGGCCGATGCTGTCGGCAGGGTGATGCACTATGGGGTAGAGCGCGGCGGCCTCGTCGGCGGGCATGTAGTCGGGCACGGCGAAGACCGACTTGCCGATGGAACGTATGATTGAGAACGGCGTATTGAGCACGGCGGCAGCCTCGATGGGCCGGTTGACATACTCGTTGGCGTTGCTCAGCGTGATGGGGCGCGTCGTGCGGTCGACGCCGCCGCGTATCGAGCCAACGGCACACAGGGCCACGACCACCAATGCGGCGAGGCTCAGGACACACCGGCGCCACATCGGGGCCGAACCGGGGCGCGGACTGACATAGAGCCGCCACATGAACCATACAAACGCAATCATCAGCACGACGAGCAGCCAGCTGTGCAGCAGCTCGTTACCCACGATGGTGAAGATATTGTCCTCGTTGGCGAACTCCTGGAAGAGCGTCATAGTGGAGCGGCGGCCTGTGTAGCCGACATAGACCGTGTCGCACAGGTTGGATAGGAGCGCCAGGCCGTTGAGCACCAGATACACGACCTTAACCACGCGGCCATACAGCGCGTCGCGCGACACCGGGACGGGCACGAGGAACAGCAACACCCACAGCGTGTTGACATAGAACAGGGTGGCGAGGTCAAACCTAAGTCCGCCCCTGAAGATGGAGCCGAGCAGCCCGGCATCGACATAGCCGGTGTAACGATCCCAGTTCCAGGCTATAAAGACGGCACGCGCCAGCGTCAGCACAGCGAGGGCGAGCACCATGTTGCATATAAGAGCACCTACACGCGTATGCGCCAGGGTATTAATTTTATTCAGTAAGTTTCGAATCATGACTGTAAATCAAAAAATCGATGTTAATGATGCAAAGTTAGACATTTTATGACTATCTTTGTGTCAAGTGACAACAATATTGTATTTACATTATCATATATATGAGCTCTATTCAGCAGACCATGCGCGAAATACTCGAGGCCGAGAGCCGCGCCATACTAAATATACCCGTCAGCGACGCATACGACCGCGCCGTCGAGATTATCGTTGAGCACGTACACCGCCGCGGCGGCAAGCTCGTCACCTCGGGCATGGGCAAGGCCGGCCAGATAGCGATGAACATAGCGACCACGTTCTGCTCGACGGGCACGCCGGCGGTGAATCTGCACCCGAGCGAGTCGCAGCACGGCGACCTGGGCGTGCTGCAGACCAACGATGTGCTACTGCTCATATCCAACTCGGGCAAGACCCGCGAGATAATGGAGCTCATAACCCTGGCCCACAACCTGTACCCGCAGATACCCATCATCGGCATCACGGGCAACAACACGAGCCCGCTCGCCGAGCAGGCCGACGTGCTGCTGTACACCGGCGGCGCTTCCGAGGTGTGTCCGCTCGGACTGACCCCCACGACATCGACCACAATGATGACGGTGATAGGCGACGTGCTGGTGGTAAACACCATGCGCGCCACGGGTTTCACACGCGCCGACTATGCCAAGCGTCACCACGGCGGCTATCTGGGCTGTGTGTCAAAGACCGAGAACAAGACGGCTACCGACAATTAACAACTAATCGCTTACTCGCGGCGGTAGGAGGCTACGTAGGTGAGGCCCGACGGGGCTTCGGGAGCCTTGGCGGCGTCCTGTGACCACGTGCCGGTATAGTTGCGATATCGCTCGGTCATGTCGAAGTGGCTCATGCCTATACCCATGTCGACACCATGCACCTTGTCGGTCCTGGTAGTATAGAAATGTACCGTGTCGCCCTTGACGATGGCGCGCCAGGGCTGCGAGTTGGTCGACGACGGGGCTAACCTCAGCATCATCAGTGACTCGTAATACTGGCTCGAGTCGGTGAGCGGCGAGTTCCAGTCGCCGACAAAGAAGAGCTTGTCGGACGCCTTGCGGTTCTTGCTGCCGAGGGTGAAACGGGTAAAGTGCTCCAGAAACCGGCGCTCACCGGCCGACACGCCCACGGGAATGACAACCTGTAGTGTCATGTCGCCGGGGAAGTGGGCCACGCGGGCAAAGTCGCCCTCCTTGAACGTGCCGGCAATCCAGCACGTGCCGAGCCCCATCTGGGTGCAGGCAATCACCACCTGCTCCATAGCGAAACCGGCCGCCACGGCGTTGTTGAAATCGCGGTCGTCAAACCCCAGCAGCATGAAATCGGCAGCGCCCTTGATGACGCCATAGGTGCCGGGCTTCATGCTGCCGCGCATGTCAAAGCGCTGAATATCCATACCCCACTCGCCCGGCAGCGGACAAGTGGCGCAGCTCATGGCCGCATTTATAGCCTCGACAGTGTCGACACCAAGCGGCCGACCGTCGAACGTGCGCACCGACGTGCGCGCCTCCATAGCTTCAATTATATCCATATCTTTTGTATTTTCATTTTCGCTACAAAGATAACACCTCCCGGCGGCAATAGTTTCAATCCTAATCCGAATTATTGCGCATCGGTGAAAACCGCAACATTCATTTCAACGTTATAATTTTGTAGATTGCAAAATTATAACTAACTTTGCACTACAACATACGGGTAGTTTCCCCATAAAGAAATACTTCGAGTGCGTAAGCAACGATTTTAGGCATCTGCCGGCGCAGATGGGAAAGAGCGACCTTCCGGTTGCTCTTTTTTTAGTGGGGTATCACTTTGAAGCCAAGCATAGCCCCGTGAGATGAATATATGTTTGGCTTAATTATTTCAAATGCCGGATTTAGTGAATCAGGATTAAGTACTTTCCTTGCAATAGGATAAGCGATAAGATCAGCTATTTGCAATCCGATTATATTATCTTTCTTTGCCCTTGAGGTGAATACTCCAATTCGTTCCTGCAATCGTTCAGGTTCAATCCATTTTGTTCCTGTCACGCGCAACCCATTATAAAACTTAATCAAAGTCCTATCTTCAATCTTACCTCGCTTTTCAAATATTATATCAATCGAGGCAGATGTGCAATTATCATCAACACAAAAGATACTACGCTCTATCAGATATGATAACGAAAGACCGTAGACATCTTCAGTATTACTGAACAGCCTAATAAATGGTTCTTTAAGAATTGTGCATGCCACTACAACATATACATCATTTTGCGAAAGAATTGCATTAACCCTTTCGTAGAATCGAGTCTTTGTTTCTGGATCTAACAAGTTGATAAACTCATTCTTACATCTACGGATTTCTCGCGAATGAATTATTACATCCCGGCAACCCCAAAAATCCATTTTCAGGGCATTAAAATCATTTTCAAGCTTATTGATATTCTCTCTTGATACAAGAACACCACACAATGTAAATACTGGAAAACTTGGGTTGAAGTTTTCCAAATTTTGGTCTCCACATTCGTCTATGTAGAGATAATATTTTGATTTATTGTTATTTTTTGTTGCCATTGCGAATACAAAGATATGAAAATCGATCGGATTTTCAGCACTCTAAGAGGAAAAAGAAACCGTGCAGATAGTCCGCACGGCTTCGCTATTAATTATCGTGTTTGGGCACTTAGCGTGGTGCTCGATTCAGGCACGGGCGCGAGCGCCCGAGGCAGGGGACGGATGGGCGACGTGGAGAAATGGCACGTTCACGTCCATACTGGCAATCAATACATTATCCGCCCTACATTAGTGCAGGGACACGGGGGCGCAGGTGAGGCGCGAGAAGCAGTGAGATGGGGTAAGCTCGAGCTTGTTGTTTCGGCGCCATTCAAGGAATTGATTGTAGCGATCCTTATGAGTCGTCAACCATTCATCAAACTCGGCCAGGTCACCGCTTTTGTAGAGCGACATGCAGTACTCTTCCATGAATCCGGCATCTTGAATTTTCATAATGTATTCAAACAACGGGTCGCCGTACTCCTCTTTATACGATTCTTTGCCAAGCGTCATCTGGTACTCATGAATTTTTGCGATGGTTGATAAACTGAGGTTTTTCAGTCCGTCTTCAATAGCTTTTTTACCTGCCAATTCATAATTAGTCTGGTAAAACAGGGGGAATGGCATGTAGAATTTGAATGTTTTGGAGTCAAACTGCATATTATTCTCGTTAGTGAGCTTGGCTTTAAAGCCCGAGTCTGACATTTCGGTCTTGGATTTCAATACCGCATACAGGTATTGGCCGACGGTTCGAGCTCTTTGTGTATCGGGCTCGAGATTCATAAAAATCTCGCCGTACATCAATCCCCACACCGGCTCGGACGAAGTCATGAGAAGCAGGGCGGCACGCAGGTAGTTGGACGGGAACATCGGGTCGGCAAGAATACCGTTCTCATAACACTCGAGCGCTTTCTCGTTGTCCTCGGCCTTTTGGTACATCATGCCCAACTCGACATGAAGCGGGCCTGATTTCGGGAATTTTTTCAATCCGTCTTTAAATGCTTTGATAGATTTAGCCGGGTCGCCCATATAATCATAGACAATACCCAGCAGTTGGTAGTATTGGTCGGTCCGCTCCTTTGATTTCTTGATTTTATCCAGATATTTCAATGCCTCGTCATACCGGCCGGTCATATTCAACAGGTAGGCCATTTCATAATTGGCAACGTAGTGTTTGGGGTCTTTCAACAGTATGTCCTCGAGGATAGATTTGCTTTCGTCAATCTTTCCGTTATCCATTTGCTGGACTGCATACTGAATTTTAAACTCGACATCTTCGGCAAACGATACAATCGGCAGCGAAAAGATGACGACTAAGAGTATCAATTTCAGTTTATTCATGGCATCAATAATTTTAAATTAGGGAATTGAGCGTCTGATATCACAAAAATAATAACTATTTGTCGCGAAAACAAATATTTACGTTGCAAATTCAACACACTGCTTACCAAATACAGCGCTTAGGGGGAAAATTTTGCAGCAGGTTGATGACGATGTGGGATTTTAGGATTTTTTAGGAAATTTTTTGTAACTTTGCGGGCAAGTTTCCAATAACAGTTAAAACCATGCATTTATCAGGTACAATTGATTTCAGGCCCAAGTTGTTGTCGGCCGTGTCAAATTACTCGTTATCAAAGTTTAAGGATGACCTCATCGCGGGCATCGTGGTGGGTATCGTGGCGTTGCCGCTGGCCATCGCGTTCGGTATCGCGTCGGGTGTCAGCCCCACAATCGGCCTCATCACGGCTATCATTGGCGGCTTCATCGTGTCGGCGCTGGGCGGATGCTCGGTGCAGATAGGCGGTCCCACGGGTGCATTCATTGTCATCGTTTACAACATCATCGCCAACTATGGCCTCGAGGGCCTGGCTATAGCGACATTTATGGCCGGCATCATCCTGGTGCTGTTAGGACTGTTCCACTTAGGCACTGTCATCAAGTTCATACCCTACCCCATCGTGGTTGGCTTCACGGCCGGTATCGCCCTGACGATTTTCTCGACTCAGATGAATGACTTCTTCGGCCTGGGACTGACCAATCTGCCGAGCGAGTTCCTGCCCAAGTGGGGTGTTTACCTGCAAAACTTCGGCAACATCGATGTGCCGACATTGATAGTGGGCGCAGCGTCGCTGCTTATTATTATTGCAGCGCCCAAAATATCGAAGAAACTGCCCGGCGCACTCATCGCCATAATACTGGTTACATTATTTATATATATAGCCAACGGGTTCACCGATTTCTTTGCGGGTGTCGAGACTATCGGCGGCCGCTTCAAGGGAATGTCGACCGACCTGCCCGAGCCTCACGGCTTCAAGCTGTCGATGGCTACGATCAACATGCTGCTGCCGGCGGCGTTCACCATCGCCGTGCTCGGTGCCATCGAGTCGCTGCTGTCGGCCACGGTGGCTGACGGTGTGACCGGCTCGCGCACCAATTCAAACACCGAGCTCATAGGCCAGGGCATAGCCAACATCACGGTGCCGCTGTTCGGCGGCATACCGGTGACCGGCGCCATCGCCCGCACGATGACCAACATCACCAACGGCGGCCGCACGCCGGTGGCCGGCATAATCCATGCGGTCGTGCTGTTGCTTATCTTCCTGTTCCTGATGGATCTGATCAACATGATACCGATGTCGTGTCTGGCGGCCGTGCTTATCATGGTGGCGTACAACATGAGCGGCTGGCGCACGGTGCGCGGCATATTCAAGAACCCGAAGAGCGACGTGACTGTGCTGGTGGTGACATTCCTGCTGACCGTAATCTTCGACCTGACAATCGCCATCGAGATAGGCCTGTTGCTGGCCGTGGTGCTGTTCCTGCGCCGCGTGATGGAGAACACGGCCGTGAAGGTGTACAGCGAGCAGCTTGACGCGGCCGAGGGTACCGACATGTCGCAGCACGAGGTGCTCGATGTGGCTCCGGGCGTGTCGGTGTACGAGATCGAGGGCCCGTTCTTCTTTGGTGTGGCCACGAAGTTTGACGAGCTGATGCGCACCACACTGTCGGCCAAGCCCAAGGTACGTATCATACGCATGCGCAAGGTGCCTTTCATCGACTCGACCGGCCTCCACAACCTCGAGTTGTTAATCAAGTCATCACAGGCCGAGGGCATCGACGTGGTGCTGTCGGGAGTGCAGCCCAACGTGCATGCCACGCTCGAACATGCAGGCATAGACCGCCTGCTGCCCGAGAACCACATCTGCGACCACATCACCAAGGCAGTCAAAATGGCCAACGCCGTAGCCCTGAAACAATAGACATAAGTCAACAAAACAGCCCGACAATCGACATTTTCAAGATTTTGAACCATAAAAACAGCAAAAATTTCGATTTTTTATTGGCTGGTAACATTTTTTGATATAACTTTGCAGCGTTTTTGAAGCACTAAATATTGTTTTAATTTTTAATCTTTACGGAAATGAAGAAATTTATCTATTCTTTCGCTGTAATCGCTGCTCTCGGCCTCGTTGCTTGTGGTGGCAATAAGAACACTGAGGCTGCTGCTGAGGAGCCCGCAGTTGTAGAGGAGACCGAGGTTGTTGCTGAGGAAGTTGCTCCCTGCGATTCAACTTGCTGCGCTGACAGCACACAGTGCTGCGAGGCTGCCGCTGAGGCTGCCGAGGCTGTTGTTGCTGAATAATTTACAGCGATAACCAACTTCATAAAAATCGGTGATAACGCCCGTGTGACGTTATCACCGATTTTTGTTTATATGTGACCTTGATGCGGCCGAAAAATTTTAGTACCTTTGTAACATTGATTAGAGTTTGTATTATATACTAAGGTATGGATTTCTTCAGTAACTTATTGGGCCCGGGTAACGAGAGTCTGGCAAACACGCTGATATTGTACTCGTTTGTGATCGCCGCGGGCATTTTCATCGGTAAAGTAAAGATAGCCGGAGTGTCGCTCGGCGTGACATTCGTCCTGTTTGTAGGCATACTGATGGGACAGCTCGGGTATGTAGTGAATCCCGAGGTGCTGAAGTTTGTGAGGGAATTCGGCCTTATCATATTTATCTTTGCCATAGGCCTGCAGGTGGGTCCCGGCTTTTTCTCGGCATTCAAGACGGGAGGTCTGAGGCTGAACATGCTGGCGATGCTCGGCGTGCTGCTGAACGTGGCAGTGGCCGTGGGCATATACTTCTGGCAGCACGACACCACGTCGATGAACGTCATCGTGGGCATCATGTCGGGCGCCGTGACCAACACACCCGGCCTCGCTGCCGCACAACAGGCCGTTAATACCCCCGAGGCTGTCAACACCATGTCGATGGGCTACGCGGCTGCCTACCCGCTCGGTGTCGTCGGCATCATCCTGTCGATGCTACTGATAAAGAAGATATTCGGTGTCAAAATCGACAAGGAGATAAAAGAGATTGACGATGACCGCCTCAACAATCAGCTGCAGCCGCTAATACTGACATTCAAGGTTTCAAACAAACTCATCGAGGGCAAGAATCTGGCACAACTGCACGACATCATCCAGTGCAACTTTGTTGTCTCGCGACTGATGCGCACTGACGGCACGATAGTAATCCCGGTGTCGACAACCGAGCTCCACGAGGGCGACTTCATACGCGTGGCGCTGTCGGCCCAGGACGAGCACAGGCTCGCCGCGATGATAGGCCCGCGCGAAGAGAAAGAATGGGAGGCCGACCCGTCGATGGCCGGCGACGTGGTATCGCGCCGCATAGTAATCACCAAGAGCAAATACAACGGTGTGGCACTCGGCGCACTCAGGCTGCACAACGGCTATCACCTCAACGCCACGCGTGTGAACCGTGCCGGCGTCGACCTGCTGGCCTCGGCCGACCTGAGACTGCAGATGGGCGACCGCATCACCGTGGTGGGCAATCTCGACGATATCAACCGCCTGGCCGACAAGATGGGCAACTCGCTCAAACGCCTGAACCAGCCGAACCTAATCACTATATTTGTCGGCATCATGTTCGGCATCATACTGGGCTCGGTCAATCTGGGCTTCGACCTCAAGCTCGGACTTGCAGGCGGCCCGCTGGTGGTAGCCATCCTGCTGAGTCGCTTCGGTTACAAATTCAAGCTCATCACCTACACCTCGTCATCGGCATCGCTTATGCTGCGCGAACTGGGCATCTGCCTGTTCCTGGCGTCGGTAGGCATCGCGGCCGGCGGCAACTTCTATGACACCGTGTTCAACCCCACTGGCGCCCAGTGGGTACTGTGGGGCTTCATGATAACATTCATCCCTCTCATGGTGGTGGGTTGCATAGCCCGCGGCGTGTACAAAATCAACTACCTCACCATACAGGGTCTGCTGTCGGGCAACTACACCGACCCGCCCGCGCTGGCCTACGCCTCGGGCGCAACGGGCAGCGACACGCCGGCCGTAGCCTACTCGACCGTTTACCCGCTCACCATGTTCCTGCGCGTCGTCGCAGCCCAGGTGCTGATACAATGCGCAATGTGACAGGCATTTTCATGATACAATAAGATGACCGTTTGTTCGTTCTATAGATATGAACCGGTCGAGACATAATCTTATAGCCGGCATCCTCATTTTCATGGGGATGCTGCTGTTATTGCCGTCATGCTCGACCAAGAAGAACACAGCGGCAACACGTAACTATCAGGCATTTATCACACGCTACAACATCCACTACAACGGCGACACCCACTACAAGGAGACCCTCGCCGACATGGAGTCGAAGTATGAGGACGACTACACGCGCCTGCTGTTCACCCACCCCGCCCAGGCTCACGGACAGGATAAAGTGCCGCAGCCCCAGGGCGACTTCACACGCTCTATCGAGAAAGCCCAGAAAGCCATTCAGCTGCGTTCGATCAAGAAGAAACCACAGCGCAAGGCCGGCAAGGGCAGCGACCCGGCTTACAAGGCATGGATGAAGCGCGACGAGTACAACCCCTTCCTGCACAACTCGTGGATGATGATGGCGCGGTCACAGTTCATGAACGGCGACTTCTCGGGCGCGGCAGCCACATTCTTCTATATCTCGCGCCACTTCACGTGGCTGCCCAACACGGTCACCGAGGCCAAGCTGTGGCAGGCGCGGTCATACTGCGCCATGGGGTGGCTGTTCGAGGCCGAGATGATACTGACGCGCATCAAGACCGACGAGTTGCAGAACAAAGAGCTCAAATCGCTTTATTACATCACCTACTCCGACTTCCTCATCCAGTCGCGTGAATATCAGAAAGCGATACCCTACCTCGAGCAGGCTATCAAGTATGCCAAGGGCGCCCAGAAAACACGCCTTAACTTCCTGCTGGGCCAGATTGCCGCACTCGCCGGAGACAAAGCACTCGCCTACAAATCATTCGGCAAGGCAGGCGGCTCGGCGAGCGCACCATACCGCACGAAGTTCAACGCGCGAATAAAACAGAGCGAGGTATTCTCGGGCGACGACATCGAGCCCGAGGTCAAAGCGCTGAAACGCATGACCCGATATGACCGCAACAAAGAATATCTCGACCAGGTGTACTATGCGATCGGCAACCTGTACCTGTCGCGCGGCGACACGCTCAAAGCCATCGAGAACTACCGCCTCGCGGCCGAGAAATCGACACGCGACGGCATCGACAAGGCCATCAACCAGGTCACACTCGGCTCGCTCTACTACGACCGCGGAGAGTATGACCTGGCACAGCCGTGCTATGCCGAGGGTGTACCGCAGCTGCCCGAGACCTACCCCGACTACAAGACCCTGAAACGGCGCAGCGACGTGCTCGACGAACTCGCCGTGTACTCTCAGAACGTCACCTTGCAGGACTCACTCCTGAAACTGTCATACATGACCCCCGACGAACAGCTCGCCGTGGTCAACAAGATAATCGACGAGCTGAAAAAGAAAGAGAAGGAGGAGGCCGAGCAGGCAAAGCGCGAAGAATTCATGGCCAACCAGCCGGGTGGAAACCTCGACAACGGCAACGCCCCGACCACGTTCACGATGAACACCGACGGGGCATGGTACTTCTACAACTCATCGACCGTGTCGGCCGGCAAGACCGAGTTCCAGCGCCGCTGGGGCAACCGCCGCCTCGAAGACGACTGGCGCCGCCGCAACAAGGCCGCCTTCAGCTTTGACGAGTTCGGCGACCGCGACAAAGAAGAGTCAGAAGAAGGCGACGGCAGCGAGACCGACGACGAGATGGCCGACGCCACCGACGAAGAACCTAAAGACGAGGAAGCACTGAAACGTGAATCAGACCCCCACTTCCCCGAGTATTACCTGCGCCAGATTCCGGCCGACTCGGCAGCACGTGCCAACAGCCACGACATCATCATTGAGGGACTCTACAACATGGGCGTCATACTCAAAGACAAGATGGACGACTACAGCGCGGCCAACAACGAGTTCCAGCGACTGCTCAAGGACTATCCCGACAACATCTACCGCCTTGACGCCTATTTCAACCTCTACCTCATGGCCATGAGGCGCGGTGACACAGCCACGGCCGAGCATTACCGTCAGCTCATACTCAGTGACTTCGCCGAGTCACCCCAGGGCGTCGCACTGCTCGACCCCAACTACATCGAGAACCTCAGGAAGATGGACGAGGTGCAGGAAACAATGTATGCGCGTGCCTTCGAAGCCTACATCAACGACGACAACACCGCCGTACACAATATATATAATGAGATGAACGAGCAGTACTCGATGAGTCCGCTGATGCCCAACTTCATGTTCCTGCACGCGCTCGCCTACGTTACCGACCGCGAGCCCGCCAAGTTCAAGGATGTACTTAACGAGATGCTCGAACGCTACCCCCAGACCACCCTGTCACCCTATGCCTCGGCATGGCTCAAAGGCCTCTCGCAGGGCCGCCAGTTACAGACCGATGCCGGCACCAACGTGCGCGGCATGCTGTGGGACATTAAACTCAGCGCCGACTCGACAGCCACAGGCAGCGGCGAGGCACTCGAGTTTGACCTCAACCCCGACGTCGACCAACTGCTCGTACTGCTGTACCCGACCGACCGCATATCGCCCAACCAGCTGCTCTTCGATATAGCGCGTCACAACTTCACAACATTCGCTGTCAAGGACTTTGACCTGGAGCAGATGAACTTCGGCCAGCTCGGCCTGCTGATAGTGCGCGGCCTTGACAACCTCAACGAGCTCAAACACTACCGCGACCTGATGCAGAAGAACCCCGAGCTGAGCATCCCGCACGGCGTCATACCCGTAGTAATCAGCGCGAGCAACTTCGAGCTGCTGCTCAAGAACGGCGCGTCGTTCGAACAATACTTTGAGTTTGCCCGTGACAAGACCTATCGCGACACCGAGGAGAGCGTCCTCGACCCCGAGATATTC
>CAMWLW010000068.1 GCA_947175245.1 uncultured Bacteroidales bacterium | reverse complement strand
TAAGATTTTCACAATCATAAAACGCTCTATCAGATATTTCGGTTATATTGTCACCGAGTTTCAGGCTGCCTATTTCCGTACCACTAAACGCTTCTTTACCGATGGATTTAATTTTACTATTAGTAATCAGCTCGTTTAGATGACTATTATAAAAAGCTCGCGCCCCTATATTTTCAAGCGATGGCGCTTCAATTCGGGTAACCCATGCGTCATGAAAAGCGTTATCGTTTATTTCTGTTAACGTTGCCGGCAACGTAAATTCGAGAGATGCCGGGGCATAGTTTGACATATATAGGAACAACGTCGATTTTTGTGGATTGTATAAAAAACCGTCTTCGAAAATGCACAAAGAGTTACCATCTTCAACATCCAGAGCATACAGGCTGGTCGATGCTGACAATTCTGCCGGATTAAATCCGGTTGCATCTTTCGCGATTTTTACAATCATAAGATTCGGCATACCGCCTATAAAATTATTCGGCAAAGAGTTCACATGCTGACCGATGGTTAAATTCGTAATCGAAGAAGTGTTAGTAGAATTTATAATATTACGATTAATATTTAGAGTTTTACAATTTGATAAATCGATGTTTTTCAGGGCATACTCACTGCTGAGTATGTTAACATCGGGTACGTTTACTTCACACCCTATAGTAACAAGCGGACCGATATCAATTTTGTCAATCGTTGTATATTTAGCTTGTACTAATTCATAATATAATACGTCAAAAACGAGACTTCCCAAGTCAAAATAAGGTATTTCGCGACCGTAATATACATATTTATAGTGTCCTCCAAATGCATAATTGGTCCCTTTAAAAGTACCCCACCACTCGGGATCGTTTTCTGAATTTGATAACAGTTTTGTATTACCATCTTCTATTATTAATGAATCCAAATCACATCTTAACGAAAGTACTTCAGCTAATTCTATTGTATTAGGGATGACAAGTTTTTGCATTTTTCTCCAGAATGCATCCTTCCCTATGCAAGTTACTGTGAATGGCTCATCATTGTAAGTCACAGTGTGTGGTATTGTAAACGATGCAACCGCTTTAGATATTCCTTGAATCTTAGCCGTACCATCTTCATATAATGTATAACTACCCCCATCAATATTAACTGAAGTGGCAGCTGTAATTGCACTGATATAATTGTTAACCATCAACAGTAATGCTGAAATAATAATTGCTTTATAGTTCTTCATACAAAAAAGTTTGCTTTGTTAATATTTTTTAGAATTGGTGGGCAGCTATCCTGCCCGACTCTCCTATTATCTTTGCAAGCGAAACGTTTCAACAAATATTTTTATTAAAACTATTCATTAGCTACAAAAAAACAAATTTTCTATGGAAACACCAAAAATTCCAACAACAAAAACACAATCTACTATGAATTTAACACAACGAACATGGCGGGGGCTGTGACGCGATGAGTGGCATCAGCGTCACAGCCCCTGTATATTTTATTTGTAGCGTCAGGAGTGGCGGCGGAGGCGGGTCGCGCGGTTGAGGTGACGGGTGGTCCAGATGGCGGTGAGGAAGTAGAAGGCGGCAAGGGCCCACATCATGAGGTAGCAGTCGCTGTTGTCAAAGATGGTGGCGTTGTTGCTGTTGATGCGTATGAAGCCTTCCATGCCCCAGACGGCGGGTATGAGGTCGCCGACGCCTTTCCACAGCCAGCTCATGGCATATCGCGGCCAGGTGAGGCCCGACAGGAACAGGAACACTATCGAGGTGAACACGACGACGGGGAATGACATCTCGCGCTCCTTGACCATGATCTGCAACGTGATGCCGAGGAAGGCCGAGGCTACAAGCATGGGCAGCACGAAGGGGAAGTATTGCAGGGGCGAACCCACATGGGGCAGCGAGAAGAATACGGGCACGAAGTGGAGCACGTAGATGGTGAGCGGCAGATAGATGAACACGTAGGCCAGCATGCGGCCGATGACTGACGCCGATGCCGTTGCAGGCACTGCCAGCGGGTCGGTACCGCCGTTTCTGAGACGGCGGTCGCGCGAGGTGCCGCCGAGCATCGTGATGCCGAGTATCATGCTCTGCTGCAGGATGAGGATAATGATGCCGGGGATGATGAACGAGGCGAAGCCCTGCTCGGTGTCGCCGAGCATGAAGGCGACGTTATTGACGGGACTGCCCGACATCGACGAGGCTGCCATGCCGAGGGGGGCGAGTGTCTGGGTGCGCACGTCGGCACCGGCGGCGAGCTGTATGCTCGTCAAGTCCATGAGCATGGCGCGGTAGCGCAGCAGCAGCGACATGTCGCTGTAGAACTCGACGTGTGACTGTTCATGGCGGCCGAGGTTACGGGAGTAGTCGGCCGGTATATACATTATGGCATAGCAGTCTTTGGAGTCGAACCAGCGGCGCGCCTCGGCCATGTCTGACGCATAACCTATCACATTCATCGACTCGGTGGCGTCGGTCATCCTGACGAGCTGCCGGCTGTCGGCCGTGCGGCTGTCATCGACTATAGCCACGGGGATGTCGTGGGCCACCTCGGGGTTGTAGATGAGGGTGTACACCAAGGGGTAGAACAGCGGCAGAACCACAAAGAACAGCAGTACGCCGATGTCGGTGAGCGACAAGGTGAGCTCTCGTCTCATAACCCGCGCCACCTCAAATATCCAGTTTTTAATACGTTTCATCATAGAGATCAGGGCACATAAACGGGGTTAAGCAAACGTTTCTTGAGACGCGGAGCCAGAGCGGCAGCGGCCAGGAAGAACAGTATCAGCGCCATGTAATACTGACGCGAGTAGAAGATGTCGATGCCGTTGAGCGCCTGGTCGATATAGATAAGGAAGTACCAGCGCACGGGCAGTATGTAGCTGAAGATGCCGATGGCACCGTACATGTTGTCGACCGGGAACGAGAAGCCGGCTATCGAGAAGGCCAGGATGCCGGTGAGCGAGCACAGGCTCAGCGACAGGCGCAGGTTGGGAACCACCGCACAGATCACTAACGCGAACGACTGACACGCGATAACGAACAGCGGCATCGCCAGCATCATGTTGCCGAAGTGTCCGCACGGGAAGTGCAGGAACCTGAACAGCACCACGTCAAGAAACCAGCCTATGACGGTGAACACAACGGTCTGAGGCAGCAGCTTGCCTACCAGGGCCTTGGTGAGCGAACCGCGGGCCGTGGCGAGCCATTGGCGCGAGGTGGCGCGCTTTATCTCCTCACACACGGCAAAACAGGTCATGATGAAGATCATGAGCTCCAGGGCGCCGGGTATGAACGAGTTGGAGAGGTAGATCGAGTAGTTGGTCCAGGGGTTGCCCAGCTGATGGTTGTCGATGACGATAGGCTGCAGCAGGGTGCCGGCGGCGTCCTCGCTGATGCCGTACCCCTCGAGCGACGTCTCGACTATCTTGCCCGACGACAGCACCGCCATCGTCTTGAAGCCCTTGAAAGCGAGCGTGCCGGGCACGAAGTAGGTCATGTTGGAGTAGTAGGTGAGCGTCGGGGTTTGACCTGAGAGAGCCTTCGCTTCAAAGTCGTGGGGTATGACAAAGAAGCCGTAGATCTTGCCCGAGCGCACCAGCTTCATGGCGTCATGGTAGCTCTCGGCGTGGTCAGATATCTTGATGAGCTCGGTGCTTCCCAGCGACCGGGTGAGGTTACGCGACATGGGGGTATTGTCAAGATCGACAATCGCCGACGGCACCTGGGTGGGCAGGCCCGAGTTCATGAGGTCGAGCAGGAAGAAGGCCACGGCTAAGGGCACGAGTATCATGCCCCACAGGTACACGCGGCGCGAGTTCCAGCGTGAAAGCTCGCGCTTGATTGTATGTCCGAGTCCTTTAAACATAATTCAATTAACAATTCATGATGCACAGTGCACGATGCACGATTTTTCTTCAGGTTGATTTTAACGGTAGATTACGGTCATGCCGGGACGCAGGTTGGGAAGGTCTTCGAGCGGACGGGCCTTGATCTGGAACGTGCGGCTGTCCCAGTCGCCGGTCGACTTGGTGGCGCGCCATGTGGCATAGCTGCCCATGTCGCGTATGTAGAACACCTCGACGTCGACCTCCTTGCGGTCGAGCGCGGGAATCATTACCTTGAGCTTCTTGCCCATCGTGATGTCGCTCAGCAGGTCTTCACGCACGTTGAAGGTGACCCATTTGTCGTCGGTGCGCAGCAGGTTCATGATCGGGGCGCCGATCGATACGAGTTCGCCCACGTGGGGATAGATGATGTCGATCTGACCGTCGCACGGAGCGGTAAGATACTGGTCGGCAAGCAGAGCGTTGACCTCGGCCACGCTACCCTCGGCGACACCCACCATGGCGCTGGCACTCTGCTTGTCCTCAGACTGAGCGCCCTGCTTGGCGAGACTGTACTGGCTCTCGGCAGCCTTCTCGGCGGCCACGGCGGCGTCATAGGCAGCCTTGGCCTCGTCGCGTTTCTGCTCTGACACGACGCCCTTGCCATAGAGGCTCTCCATGCGGTCGTAGGTCTTGCGGGTGATGTCGACGGCGGCCTTGGCCTGCTGCCACAGCTGGTAAGCGCCCTGGATTATCTGAGAGCGTGTACCCGAGTCGACCTTGCGGTTGACAGCCTGGGCGGCGTCGACCATATACTCGGCCTGGGCCAGCTTGGCCTCGGCAATGCCCGAGTGGATGTGAACGAGGGTGTCGCCGGCATGTACCATGTCGCCCTCCTTGACCATGAACTCGGTGACACGACCGGGCAGCATACCCGATATGCGCACCGATGTCGCATCGGCCTGACCCTCGATAATCTCGGGGGGCTCTTTCAGGAACAGGAAGCCCACGAGCGCCAGCAGGGCCACTAATATAATCACGACGGCCAGCGATGAGATGAGGCGCCGGTTTTCTTTTTTCTCGTCTGCGGAATGTTGCATATTCTCAGCCATATCCTTGAGTTTTTATATTATTATTTTTCAGTATTAATTATTCACATCTGTATCAATAGTCGGTACGTCCCAGCACCTTGTTGAGGTAGACGTCACACAGCTGCACCTCGATCATGGCGTCGATTTTCTCGCTGTGGGCCTTGAGCCATGCCGTCTGGGCCTCAAGCACATTGTCGGTGGTGAGCACGCCCTCGGTGAAGCCCACGCGGGCATTCTCGAGATTCTCGTTGGCCTTGGTCTCGTTGGTAATCGTCATCAGGTAAGTCTTCATGGCCTCGCGTGCCTTGAAGGCGGCCTGTGACACCTGCAGGGTGATTTTCTCCTTGGCATCCTCGAGCTTGAGCTCGGCCACCTTGCGCTCGGCCTTGGCGGCGCGGTACTTGTTGTAGTTGCCGCCCCAGTGCCACAGCGGCACCTTGACCATCACGCCCACCGAGAACGCTCCGTCAAAATTCTTCTTGTAACCGTCGAACATGTTGGGATTGCTGAACGAGTATGAGCCTATCAGCGCCACGTTGGGCAGCATCGACGACATTGCCACGGCACTCTGCTGGTCGGCAATCTTGGTTGCCATCGTGAGAGCGCGCACATCGTGACGGGCATCGTAGACACGCTGCATGTCGTAGGTGGTCGCAATCTCGGCCTCGGTGTTGATATCGTCGGTCATCTCGTCGACGACATGAATGTCAGACTCGACAGGCAGGCCGCACAACTGGGCCAGCAGCATGCGCGACAGTGTCAGGCCGTTCTCGACCTTGGTGAGATCGATCTGAGCCTCGTTGAGCTTGACATCGACAGTGAGCTTGTCGCTGCGCGTAGCCACACCCGCGTCGACCATGTAGCCCACATTGCGGTCAAGCGAGTCGAGCAGGGCCACATAGCTCGTAGCCAGCTGATGCTTGGCCGCGAGCGACACCACCTGCCAGTAGGCAGCGTCGACGGCATAGACCACATCCTGCCTGGCGGCAGCGTTCATGTCCTTGTACAACTCCTCGGCATAACCTGCCATCTTGTTCATGGCCACAATCTTACCGCCCATGTATATAGGCTGGGTGAGGGTCACGGCACCGAACACCACGTTGTGGATATCAAATGTCATGGCATCCTTGGGTATCAGCGCCACCGTCTCGGGAATATACTGCCCGTCGGGGCCCTTCACCGGCATGTGTGTGGCCGGGTCAGTGACGAGATTGAACTCATAAGAGCCTGTCTTGGCGTTGAACGACTTGGTGGGCAGCAGCTGATCCTTGTCGAATATCGATATATTCTTCTGATTATACATATATCCGCCGGCAAAGTCTATGGCCGGCAGATAGGCGGCAAACGCCTCACGTTTCTGATAACCGGCCGCCTTGACTTTCTCGGCCTGCATCAGCAGCTCCTTATTGTTTGACAACGCGAGCTGACGGCACGAATCGAGCGACAGCGTCCCGACGGCACCGGCAGCCACGGCCGACGGCAGAAGCAGAGCAGCGATAATATACTTTATATTCATGGTCACTGATGAATGTAGTTGAAACTAAATGCAAATTTATTAAAAATTTTTCAACCCGATATCTTTAGTGTATAAATTACACGTTTTGAGGTCTCAAAGTCGAAATATCCAATGTTACTAACGCCTCAGCACGGGGTTTTGTTGGCGCCTCTTCAACAATTTTTCACTAAAGATTTATTTATTGTATGATAATTTAGAGCTATCTTTGTTAAACAAAACTTAATTGATTATATCATTACGACCTCACTCGAGGCACTTGGATAGAATAACAGATGATGGAACAAAAACTGAATTTAAACGACATTACCCCGCTGAGCGGTATCTCTGAATCGTTCAGCCATGCCGGAGAAGACTATATTTTTTCACACTTTGTCTACAACGACAGCCTTCAGCGCGACTTCCCCGACGCCATAAGGTTTGACGGTGTCACCATACTGATGGTGCTGAAAGGCAACCTCAATATCACCATCGGACACAACGAGCTGTCGATGAAACCCGGCTCGCTCACCGTCATCAGCCCCCAGGACGTGATCTCGTCGAGCACCACCAAGGGTGGCGAGTGTGAGTTCTATGCCCTCTTCCTGTCGCTCGATTTCATGAAGGGACTCAACGTCGACACCAATATCATCAGCCCCAGCTATCTCATAGACCACGAGCCGATACTGAAAATGTCGGCCGAGGAGACCAAGCTCGTGTGCAACTATCTGAATCTGATGCACCAGTGTGCAATCAACAACAACAATGCGCCCAAACAGCTGTCGATAATAGCCCGCAGCATAGGCCGCAACATCGTCGTGGCGCTCCTGTACCAGTTCATGTTCCTGGTCGAGAAAGAACACCTGCTGTCGGTCAGAGAGCAGAAACCCCAGGCCAAGTCGCGCAAGCTCAACTATGTACACGACTTCATGAACCTGCTCAGGGAGTATTACCAGTCGGAACGCACGGTGGCGTTCTATGCCGGCAAACTGTGCATCTCGCCCAAGTACCTGTCGCTGCTCGTGCGCGACGTCACCGGCCACAGCGCCGCCGAGATTATCGACCGCTATGTAATCAACGAGGCCAAGAACATGCTGCGCTTCTCGGGTTTCACCATACAGCAGGTAGCCTACAAGCTCAACTTCCCCAACCAGTCGGCGTTCGGCAAATACTTCAAGCACCTCACCGGCCAGTCGCCCACGGCATTCCGTTCAAACTAAAAACGGGGTCAAAATACACTAAACAGCAACAGGAGGACACACAAAAATGTGTCCTCCTGTTGCATCTGAAAAGTTTTTTGTAACTTTGCCACACAAATAACATAACCCAAATCATAACATGTCTACCAATACAGTTGATAACCAGCGCAAAGTGACTACACTGCGCTTGGCCGAGATGAAAGCCCGCGGCGAGAAAATAGCCATGCTCACCGCCTATGACTACTCAATGGCCAAACTTATTGACGAAGCCGGCATGGACGTCATACTCGTGGGCGACTCGGCCTCAAACGTCATGGTCGGCAACACCACCACCCTGCCGATGACCCTTGACCAGATGATATACCACGCCCGCAGTGTCACAAACGGCACCAAACGCGCGCTCGTAGTGTGCGATCTGCCGTTCGGCACCTATCAGGGCAACTCCAAGGAGGCACTGGCATCGGCCGTGCGCATCATGAAGGAGAGCGGTGCCGAGGCTGTCAAGATCGAGGGCGGCGCCGAGATACGCGAGTCGATCGAGCGCATACTGTGCGCCGGTATCCCCGTGATGGGTCACCTGGGTCTCACCCCCCAGTCAATCAACAAATTCGGTACATACGCCGTGCGCGCCAAGGAAGAGGCCGAGGCCAACAAACTCATCGAGGACGCCAAGATGCTCGAAGAGATAGGCTGCTTTGCAATGGTGCTCGAGAAGATTCCGGCCGAGCTGGCCAAGCGCGTCGCCGAGTCGGTATCAATCCCCGTCATAGGCATCGGTGCCGGCGGCGGATGTGACGGCCAGGTGCTGGTGATGCACGACATGCTGGGCATCAACAAAGGCTTCTCGCCCAAGTTCCTGCGCCGCTATGCCGACCTCTCGACCGTCATCAACGATGCCGTAGGTCACTACATCGACGACGTGAAGAGCGGTGACTTCCCCAACGCCAACGAGCAATACTGATACCCTACCCTACTACTGCATCCATAGAGTAAAGCCTATTATGAAGATAACAGCTGTTGTTGTTACCTACAATCGCCTTGCGCTGCTCAGACAGTGCATCAAATCGCTCAGAAACCAGACGCGCCAGGTCGACGAGATTATCGTCATCAACAACTGTTCGACCGACGGCACCGCTGATTTCCTTGACGAGATCGCGGCCACATGTCCCGAGATAAAGCCCACCACCCTACCCTCTAACGTGGGCGGTGCGGGCGGTTTCGAGGCCGGGATGGGCATGGCCATAGAACAGGGAGCCGACCGCGTTTGGATAATGGACGACGACACCCTGCCCACCCCTACGGCCCTCGAGCGACTGCTCGCAGCCGAAGAGTCAGACCCACGCGTCGGGTTCACCTGCAGCCGCGTCGAGTGGACCGACGGCAGCATGCACCTGATGAACAAACCGCTGTTCAAGGGTCGGCGCCGGCCCGACAGGCCCATCGATGAGGTGACAAGCACCATAGAGTGTAACGCGGCCACATTTGTCTCGCTGCTCGTCAAGCGCGAGGTTGTAGTGAAGGTGGGGCTGCCCATAGGCGAATACTTCATCTGGCACGACGATATCGAGTACACATCGCGCATACTCAGGGCCGGATACACCGGCCTGTATGTACCCGACAGCGTGGTGATACACAGCACGGCACACAATCTCGGCGCCACCATCGTCAATGCCCCCGCCGGCACTGAGAAGAGGTTCTACTACCAGGTGCGCAATCAGGTGGCAACCAAGCGCATGAACGCATCGCCCATAGCGGCGGCTATCTCCAACCGGCTGCGTCTGCACCGCTTCAAGCGCAATGTCAAGAAACGCCGCGACAACCGCGACCTGTTCATGGAACAGGTGCTCAAGGGCTACCGCGACGGGCTGCACTTCAATCCAGTGATACACTTTCCCAAAGTCGATAAATAATCACCTATACCCCACCCCATTACACCATGAAAATCATTGCCGTTGTCGTCACCTACAATCGTCTCGAACTGCTCAAACGCACGGTCGGCTGCCTGCGCGCCACCCCGGGACTGGACCGCATAGTGGTAGTAAACAACGACTCGCCCGACGGTACCCGTCAGTGGCTCGACAGCCAGACCGATCTCGATGTCATACACCAGGACAACGTAGGCGGTGCCGGCGGTTTCAAACGCGGCATGAAACGCGCTCACGAGCTGGGTGCCGACTGGGTGTGGTGTATGGACGACGACGTCTTCCCGCGTCCCGACTGCCTCGGACACCTTGTGGCGCAGACCGATTACCCCGACGTGGGCATCATGTCGCCCCGACGCCTGGTCGACGGTAAGATTTTCACCACCGAGTTCAAGGCATTTGACCTCAAGAAAACTATGGCATCGACATCGATCGAGCCGCTGCGCAAACAGCAGGCCGACACGGTCACCGAGATAGCCGGCGCCGCCTTCGAGGGACTGTTCATCAAACGCGCTGTCATCGACGCCATAGGCTATCCCAACGACAAACTGTTCATATTCTACGACGACACCGACTACTGCATACGTGCCCTGCTCAAAGGCTTCAAGTTGCTGTATGTTCCTGACGCGCTGATGGATAAGCAGAAGTTCTTTGCCAACGTGTCGTGGCTCGAGCGCACACGCACCAAGCGCTGGAAGCGGTTCTACCAGGTGCGCAACGGCGCGTGGTTCCACCATCACTACGGCCTCACATGGGGTGTGCGCAACATGCGCTCGTTCAACGCCATGCTCGGATATGCCGTGCCGGCGCTGTTCCTGGGGCTGTTCACCAAAGCCTACCGCGCCGGTGACGCGTGGCGCTTTGTCCAGGCCTACCGTGCCGGCCGCCGCGAACAGCTCGGCCGCATGTAACCAACATATTAATAATGGCGACTATAAATAAATTATTTATTATTAAGATTTGATATCTGAGAACACACTTTATCTATATGGTCTAAACCATAAAGTAACGAACCACTATCTATGTTCATCCACCTTTGCAATGTTGAATCCCGGTAGCCCCTGTATATCAAGCTATCGGGTTTTGTTTTTTATACAAAAATAAACATTTTTAGACAAAAAAACATCGAAATGAATAATAAACTCATTTCGATGTCATTTTTTATTTATATCTACTCTATATCAGTATATTGGCTCTAATTGTGAATTAGACGAAGGGTAGGGTGGAGATGGCGTAGTCGGGGGAGATGCGGCGGTAGAGGATGTCGTAGACGGCGTTGAGGATGGGCATGTCGACGCCGAGGTTCTTGTTTATCTCATACATGCAGTTGGTGCCGTAGTAGCCCTCGGCGGTCTGTACCATTTCCATACGGGCCGACTTGACCGAGTAGCCGCGGCCTATCATGGCGCCGAAGTTGTGATTGCGGCTGAAGCGCGAATAGGCGGTAACGAGCAGATCGCCCAGATAGACTGAATCACAGATGTTTCGCGGGCGCGGGTCGATGGCCGTCAGGAAGCGTTCCATCTCCCTGATGGCGTTGCTCACGAGCATGGCCAGCAGGTTGTCGCCGCGCTTGAGGCCGTAGATGATGCCGGCGGCGATGGCATACACGTTCTTCAGCACGCCGGCATACTCGATGCCGTCGACGTCGTTGCTCATTATCACGTGCGAATTGCCGCCTTCAAGGCAGCGGCCGAATGCCTCGCCCTTGACCTCGTCGTTGCAGCCTATGGTGAGGTAACTGGGGCGGTCGAGCGCCACTTCCTCGGCATGACATGGGCCGCTGACTACGAGCAAATTCTCGTGCCTGACGCCGAAACGATCCATCATATAGTCGGTTACAAGCTGGTTCTCGTCGGGCACGATGCCTTTGATGGCCGTGACGATGTTCTTGTCGGCCAGTGACACCTTGATTTTGTCGATGTGTGACTTGAAGTAGGGCGAGGGCATGGCCAGCAGCAGGATGTCGGCGTTGGTCACGGCCTCGTTTATATCGTCGGTGAAGAATATGCGCTGTGTGTCAAAGCGCACGTCGGTGAGGTAGGCCGGATTATGACGCAGTCTCATGAACTCGTCGATACGGTCGCGGCGGCGCATGTACCATGTGATGGTCTCACAATTCTCCATCAACAGGCGGGCGAGGGCGGTTGCCCAGCTTCCGCCGCCAAATACTGCAATGTTGTTTATACTATCCATAGTATTTAATAAACAAATAGTGAATCAAGGAAGTTTAACCCGGCGTGGGCGAGTTAAGACGGGGTGGGGTAGGGTATTAATTAAAAGAGGTTGTGTCAAGACAATAATAATTTGACACAACCTCCTGAAAGTATGCGGTTTATTACTCGACTACATCGGCGGTAGCGGCTGCGGCGGCTTCAATCCATGCCGACACGCCGTCCTGGCCGGGGTTGGCGAGACCGAGCTTGAATTTCTTGTTGATGCCACACAGCTCCTGGAAGAGCTTGCCGGCACCCTGCTGGCCGAGCATGGCGACGGTGAACACGCCGGCTTTGTGCAGCGGAGCCACCCACTCGGCGGGCACGCCGACGGCTGCAAACGCGGCCTCGCCGTCGCGGCGCTGGGTCTTCTCGGGACGCATCTGGGGGAAGAACAGCACCTCCTGGATGGTGGGCTGGCCGGTCATCACCATCACGAGACGGTCGATGCCCATGCCCATACCCGATGTGGGGGGCATGCCATACTCGAGCGAGCGCACGAAGTCGCCGTCGATAATCATGGCCTCGTCGTCGCCCTTGTCGGCGAGCTTCATCTGCTCGACAAAGCGCTCATACTGGTCGATGGGGTCGTTGAGCTCCGAGTAGGCGTTACACAGCTCCTTGCCGTTGACCATCAGCTCGAAGCGCTCGGTGAGCTCGGGGTTGTCGCGGTGTTTCTTGGTGAGGGGCGACATCTCGATGGGGTAGTCGATGATGAATGTGGGCTGGATGTACTTGCCCTCGCTCGTCTCGCCGAAAATCTCGTCGATGAGCTTGCCTTTGCCCATTGTCTCGTCGACCTCGACGTTGAGTTTCTTGCATACATCGCGCAGGGCGGCCTCGTCCATGCCGGTGATGTCGATGCCGGTGTTCTCCTTGATGGCGTCGATCATGGTGACGCGGCGGAAGGGGGCCTTGAACGACACCGTGTTGTCGCCAATCTTGACCTCGGTGGTACCGTTGACGTCAAGACATATCTTCTCGAGCAGCTGCTCGGTGAACTCCATCATCCAGTTGTAGTCCTTGTAGGCCACGTAGATTTCCATGCAGGTGAACTCGGGGTTGTGGGTGCGATCCATGCCCTCGTTGCGGAAGTTCTTGCCTATCTCATACACACCGTCAAAGCCGCCCACGATGAGACGCTTGAGGTAGAGCTCGGTGGCGATGCGCAGGTACAGGTCGATGTTGAGCGAGTTGTGGTGGGTGATGAACGGGCGGGCGCTCGCACCGCCGGCTATCGACTGCAGGATGGGGGTCTCGACCTCCATGTAGCCGTGGTCGTTGAAGAACTGACGCATCGAGTTCAGAATCTTCGTGCGCTTGATGAATATATCCTTGACGCCGTCGTTGACAATGAGGTCGACATAGCGGCGGCGGTAGCGCAGCTCGGGGTCGTCAAAGGCATCGTAGGTGACGCCGTCCTTGACCTTGACGATGGGGAGCGGACGCAGCGACTTGCTCAGTACCACCAGGTTGGAGGCGTGAACCGAGATCTCGCCTGTCTGGGTACGGAACACGTAGCCCTCGACGCCGACGATGTCGCCGATGTCAAGCAGCTTCTTGAACACCACGTTGTAGAGATCCTTGTCGTCGCCGGGACACAGCTCGTCGCGGTTGACGTAGACCTGTATGCGGCCGGTCGAGTCCTGAAGTTCCATGAACGCGGCCTTGCCCATGATGCGGCGGCTCATGATACGGCCTGCAATCACCACCCGACGGGGCTCGGCCTCGTCATCTTTGAAGTTGGCCTTGATCTCGTCGGCATGGCCGTTGACGGGCCACATGGCGGCGGGGTAGGGTTCGATACCGCGTGAACGCATCTCGTCGAGCGAGTTACGTCTCACTATTTCCTGTTCGCTAAGTTCGAGTATATTCATATCGGTTTTAATGATTTTACGCGTAATTCGGACGGCAAAATTAACAATAATCGGGCAGATTATCAAGTTTTTGGACACGCGTTGGCAAATGTTGCACAAATTCAGCTCAAAACGCCGTAATTTTTTCGTAATATGTTGAACTGATTTAAACTCATTACAATGTTAAATAACTAAAACGCTACTTTTTAACCTTTCGGCTTGTTTTGGGCCAATTTTCTTGATTTATTCAGTCACGATGGAACCCCATCGCTCCTTCATAAACCTCAAAATTGACTCCAAATCAATCTCGAAATGTTAAATTGTAATAAGTTTAAAACAGTTCATTCTAAAATTTGTAACTTCGCTGTCAGATAGATTATATATAACCAATACATCAATTTATGAAGAAACTTTTACTCACATTCGCCTGCATGCTGACCCTGTTCTCGGCTATCGCAGGTACACAAAACTTCGGTAGCGGCATGACCATTCCCGGACTGGCCACAGCAAGCGGTGGTGCAAGTAACACTGCCGTTAAATGGACATCAGAAGCGTTAGGCGTTGATTTGTCACTCGTACAATGCTTCAAGGCAAGTAGCTCGGAATACATGATGGCTGTGAAGAGTAAGGCCGAGATTACATTCACCGTTAGCAAGGCTATCCAGAAAATCAGCATCACCACTCCCGCCGGCGGTATTCTCGCAGGTAATGCAACCCTGGCACTTTACACCGGCAATGCAACCGACTATGACTGCTACAACAAATGTAATACAAACGGTACCACCTACGACTTCGTACCCGAAGTCAAGGCAGCCGGCACAACCTACGTGCTCAAAAATATCAAAAATCCTGAGTCAGGCAATAATGGCAACGTGCAGATCGCCTCACTGACCATCGTATATGAGGGTGAGAGCGGGGAAGAGCCCGTTGAGCCGGTTGAGCCCACCACTGTCGACATGGCCAACATCGCTGCTCTCGTTGCAGCCAACGCCGACCTCAAGAGCGGCGCCACCTCGACCGACACCTACAAGC
>CAMWLW010000067.1 GCA_947175245.1 uncultured Bacteroidales bacterium | reverse complement strand
TGTGGGCGAAGATGGATTCGAACCACCGAAGGTATAAACCAGCAGATTTACAGTCTGCCCCATTTGGCCACTCTGGTATTCGCCCTTTTTGTCGACCGTTTCGGGTCAACTACAGCCTTTAGCTGTAAAACCTGAGCCTCTTGTCGGATTCGAACCAACGACCCCGAGATTACAAATCACGTGCTCTGGCCAACTGAGCTAAAGAGGCATTATCAATTTTCTCTGCAACCTTGGCCTCAACCCTTGGGTTTCCGTCTCAATTGCGGTGCAAAGTTACGCACAATTTTTATATCTCCAAAACTTTTGCAGAAAATTTTCCAACAAATTTTGAGATTTTAGTGCACAAGTCTCAATTTCAAGGTTTTTAAATTTTGAGCTCAGACGGCATGTTTAGAGTCGACAAAACGTGTTTATCAGAACTCGTGAAGAAAAAAAGTGGCCGGCGCAATGCTTTTTTGCTGTCGTATTTCAAAAGTTGTGTGTATCTTTGCAGTGTGTCGCGCCAGTGCTACACATTAATTATATAAAGATATACCGGAGTAAATGAACACTATCGCCAATCAACGCATCAGCATCCTCAGAGAAAAGATGGCCTCACGCGGCATCAACGCGACAATCATACCACAGACCGACCCTCACCAGAGCGAATATCTCGGTGCCCACTGGCAGGTGAGGCGCTGGTTCTCGGGTTTCACCGGTTCGGCCGGTACGCTCGTAGTTACCCGCGACAAAGCGTTGCTGTGGGTCGACTCGCGTTACTTCATTCAGGCCGCCGCACAGGTCGACGGGTCGGAGATTGAAATCATGAAAATCGCGATGCCCAGCACCCCTACCGTCAACGAGTACCTGACGGCCAATCTCAAGGGAGGCGACACAGTAGGACTTGACGGCATGCTGTTCTCGTCAAGCGAAATCGACAAGATGAAGCGCGAGCTCAAACCCTGTGGCATCAAGATAGCGACCGACTTTGACCCGGCCGAGGGACTGTGGAACGACCGCCCCGCCCTGCCCGCCACACCGATAATCATACACGACACAAAGTATGCCGGCGAGAGCGCCGAGTCAAAACTCGCCGCGCTGCGCAAATTCATAGCCGACAACAAAGCCGACGCCATACTCATATCGGCGCTCGACGAGATTGCATGGACTCTGAACATCAGATCGCGCGACGTGCGTTGCAATCCCGTCGTCACGGCCTATCTGCTCGTAAGCGGCAATGACGCCACCCTGTTTGTCAACCCCGACAAAGTCACCGACGAGGTGGCTGCCTGCCTGTCGCAGCTCGGCGTCACCACCGCCCCGTACGATAGCCTCGTGACATCTTTGGCCAAATCGGCCTACCCCGTAGTAGCCATCGACCCGGCCACAACATCGGCCCGCGTCATCGAGATACTAAACGACCGCGCCAAACAGGTAACATCGCCCATAATACTGAGCAAAGCCGTAAAGAACGAGACTCAGATACAGGGCATCAGACAGGCAATGATACGCGACGGCGTAGCTCTCGTAAAAGGCTTCATGGAGATAGAGCGCCGCGTCAAAGCCGGCGAATGTGTAACCGAAATCACGGTCGGCACAATACTCAAGCGTCACCGCTCAGAGCGCGAGCTATTCTTTGACGAGAGCTTTGACACGATAGCGGGATACGGGCCTCACGGCGCCATTGTGCACTATTCAGCCACCCCCGAGACCGACTCACTCGTGGGCACATCGTCACTGCTGCTCGTCGACTCGGGCGCTCAGTACCTCGACGGCACCACCGACATCACACGCACCATCATCATCGGGGAACCCTCAGAAGCCCAGCGACGCCACTTCACACTCGTGCTCAAAGGCAACATCGACCTCGTCACAGCCATATTCCCCCAGGGCACGCGCGGCACACAACTCGACGCGCTCGCCCACATGCCGCTGTGGAAAGCCGGTCTGAACTACATGCACGGCACGGGACACGGCGTCGGCCATTTCCTTAATGTACACGAAGGCCCCCACTCGATACGCACCAACGAGATACCCACTCCACTCGAGCCCGGCATGGTCGTCACCGACGAGCCCGGCCTGTACCTCGAGGGCGAGTACGGCATCAGGTGTGAGAACACCCTGCTCGTCGTGCCCGCGATGCACAACGACATGGGTCAGTTCTACGGCTTCGAATCACTGACACTGTTCCCGTTCGACCGCAAACTTGTCGACACAACCATACTCGACGACAACGAGCTCAACTGGCTCAACAACTACCACCGACGCGTGTACGACACCCTCGCGCCTCACCTTGACGAGACCGAACGCCAATGGCTCGAACAACAGACAGCCCCAATCAACAAATAACACCTAAAATCACATATTCTTTATGGCACTCATAATTCCCCTGCGCGGTTTCACACCCGCCATAGGCCGCGACTGTTTCCTGGCCCCGAACGCATCAATCATAGGCGACGTCACAATGGGCGACGAGTGCAGCATCTGGTTCAACACCGTGCTGCGCGGCGACGTCAACACCATCACCATCGGTGACCGCGTCAACATACAGGACGGCACCGTGCTGCACACCCTCTACCAGAAATCGACCATCGAGATAGGCAACGACGTGTCGATAGGCCACAACGTCACCATACACGGGGCCAAGATTCACGACCTGGCGCTCATCGGCATGGGCGCGGTAGTGATGGACGATGCCGTTGTGGGCGAAGGCGCACTGGTGGCCGCCGGCTCGGTCGTACTGTCACGCACCGTCATAGGCCCTCACGAGATGTGGGGCGGCGCACCCGCCAAGTTCATCAAAATGGTCGAGCCCGAAAAAGCCCGCGAGATGAACCAGAAGATAGCCCGCAACTATCTGATGTACTCAAAGTGGTACGAACAGCCCGACGGTGACACCATCGAATAATTTACCTCGCACCGATAGACAAGACCTCTCCATTGTATTGACAATTATTGCGCCCCCGTATCAACTCACAGGAAAGATGCTTAATATAATAAACTCAACTCTTAAAATACTCAACACCAATAGCGAGTGGAAAGAAAGATATAATGGATATCTTGCAGACATTTGGTCTAACCCAGACAAAATACATAAAGGATTCACAAAACCTCAGGGACTATCCGTCTATACTACAGTGGGAGACCGTAACAGCAAAAATTATCACCTACGTTTCAAAGGACAAAACGTAGGTAAGGTTAGAGTCTCACAAAAAGGCAATGTGACACTTCAGTGTGTTGTAAAGGAATCCGCATCACACAATATCAAAGATTGCCCACTAACATATATGGAAGTAGTAGACTGGAACTCTATAAAAGCTTCTCAATTTCGTACATTTTTCAAACAAAGATCAATAGATGATACCAGGACAAAAAGCCCTGAACATGCGGTTGAGAACGCACTTCTTGTAGAGTTCCGAAAAAGAAATGGCTCAAAGAAAATCCTTCGCAACATTCAACCCGTTTTGTTGCATGGCAACTTTTTTCAAATGCCGACTCCATTAAAAGCCAGCACACATATTCCAACGTATGCAGGACAAACCGGAGGGGGCATTGACATGCTGGCACGAATAAAGACTCCAAAAGGGCATACACGTTTATGCATCATCGAAATCAAGGACGAGAACAAGACTACCGAAAGTCAAAAGGCAGCCATGTCTCAAGCAATAACTTATGCAACATTTGTAGCAAAGTTGCTGACGGAACAGCCTGACTGGATGGAATTTTTTATGGGACATAAGACAAAGCTAAATAGAAATTCCAGATGCTTAGACAAATTCGATATTGAGGTGGTAACCATAATGCCAGAAGGCAATACCGAAACGTTCCAAGATAAAACCCTTGGAATTCCCGAGACTAATTTCAATATACATTGCCACAGCCTCTTCTACAATCGTCAAAAGTTTTTAGACACTCGCGATTTTGGTTTTTCTGGTAGTTTCTTAAATGAAATAAGAAAATGAAAATCATAGTCCATCGTGGGTCCAATCAGATAGGTGGATGCGTAACCGAATATGAGAACAATGGTTGGAAACTGTTTGTTGATTACGGCGAACAGCTACCGGGTGCGCCGACATCTGACAAGAAATTAGAAATCGATGGACTGACCTGCGGCGACACAAGAAAAAGCGCTCTGCTTATCACTCACTATCATGGCGACCATATCGGTAAAATCACTGAATTACCGATTGAGCTTCCCATATACATGGGTAAAATAGCACAGGAAATAGCATTACACCATGCCTGCCGTCTGAGTGGTATAAGCGAGAAACATCTCAAAATGTCAGAGCGACTTAAAAATGTTTCCACGTTTATCGCCGGCGAACGATTCACTTTTGGTGAATTTAGTATTTTGCCAATAGTGATTGACCACTCCGCATTTGATGCGTACGCGTTCTGCATTGAGGCTAAAGGTCTGAAAGTGTTTCACACCGGCGATTTCCGCACACACGGCTTCCGTAGTGGGAAACTTCAGACTGTTATTGAAAAATATATCAATAGAGTTGACCACGTTGTTTGTGAGGCTACAAACATCAATCGACCCGACGCTACTCTTATGCCTGAGCATGAACTTCAAAGAGAGTTTGAAAAGGCTTTTAGAGAAAACATATACAATGTTGTTTATGTATCATCAACCAATATAGATCGTTTGTTTAGCCTGTATCACGCAGCACTCAGAGCCCACCGTCCGTTTTTTGTAGATTCCTATCAGAAGCAAATAATGGATATTGTAGCCGGGCGAGATACTATTTGGGGAAAATCTTCTCTTTACAAGTATAATGTAAATCAAAAGCCCCGGGAACTTATAGAACAACATTATGAATTTGTTGCCAATGATAAATTCATAGACTTCGTTACTGAACACGGATATGTGCTTGTAGCACGACAGGGAGATCGATTTGACAACCTTCTATCCAAACTTCCCGATAATGATAGGGTAAAATACCTTTCAATGTGGAATGGCTATCTCAATAAGAGATTGGCCGCATATAATCCGATTCTTGCCAAATCGGTAGGCTCTGAATATAAATATATGCACACCAGCGGTCACTGTGACATGACGAGCCTCGACAAATTGATATCAATGCTCCGGCCCAAAGCTGTTATCCCTATCCACACTGACAATCCACGAGCTTTTGCAGATTTATTCTGCGACAAATGGCCTGTTATTCTTCTAAACGACGGCGAGTCTTTTTCTGCAATTAAAGAAACCAACTAAATAAGACGTGGAGAATTGCTAAAGGTACTATAGACTCTACAATCACATAAATCGAGAAAAATTTAGCAAAAAACTGGGCACGACGTTTTACAATTCAAAAATTTTGTCTACCTTTGCCCCGCAATTAGAATATTTTTAACAATTTAACACTAAGTATCAAGAAAAATGATCATCGTACAAGTAAAAGAAGGCGAGAACATCGAGAAAGCCCTCAAGAAATTCAAACGTAAATTTGAAAAGACCGGTATCGTTAAAGAACTGCGTGGCCGTCAGGCTTTTGAGAAGCCCTCAGTGACCAACCGCAAGAAAATGATGAAGGCCGTTTACGTTCAGAAACTGCGCAGCGTCGAGGAGTAATCCGGGTCGGCAAGCGTCAGTAAAACGAAATTAGAATTCCCGAGAGGAGGTGATTTTTTCCCTGAATTATTTGCACAAATCATAATAAAAGTCTAACTTGCATAGCATAAATCGAGATGCTATGCTGATAGACGATTTTTTGACATACACACGGTGTGAGCTGAACTACTCGGCTCACACCGTTTTGTCTTATAGCACCGACCTCAACCAGTGGCGCGAGTGGGCTACCGACGGCAACCCCGACGAGTTTGAGCCGCTCGACATGACAACAGGCGACCTGCGCGCCTGGATAATGCACCTGAGCGCCGACGAGGGCTGCTCGGCCCGCACACTGCGCCGCAAGGCCACCGCACTCAGGTCATTCTACAAATACCTCATGCGCTCAGGCAAGATCGACCACAATCCGGCGTCTGACCTCATACTCGCCAAGCCCGACAAGCCCCTGCCATCTTTCATAAGGCCGCTCGAAACGCGCGAACTGTTTGACAGCGAGTTTGACAAGGAGTCATTCATCGAAACGCGCAACCGCCTGCTCACCTTGATGTTGTACACTACCGGCATAAGACGTGCCGAGATTATCAGCCTCACCGACGTCAACGTCGACACCGCCCGGCGTGAACTAAAAGTGCTCGGTAAGCGTAATAAAGAAAGAATCGTCCCATTTGGCGACGAACTCAAGGAGATGATTGACCTGTATAGAGAGTTGCGCAAACGTGAGACAATTGACACGCCCGAGCTATTCTTCGTCCGTCCCGGCGGCCTGCCACTCTACCCCATGCTTGTAGAGCGCATCGTGAGGGACACCCTCACAGGGCACGCACATGCCCCGAGGCTCAGCCCCCACGTGCTACGTCACAGCTGTGCCACCGACCTGCTCAACAACGGGGCCGACATCACGGCCGTTCAACAGCTGTTAGGACACGCGTCGCTGCGAACAACACAGGTCTACACCCACTTGACCTATAGAGAACTGAAACAAAATTACCAACATGCACACCCACGTGCACTAAAAAAAGGAGGACCCCATGGAAGTTAGAATTCAAGACATCCACTTCGATGCATCACAACAACTTGTCGACTACATCAACACCAAAGCCGACCGTCTGGCACGCCGCTACCCCAACATTGACTATATGGACTTCACGCTCACTCTCGTCAAGCCACAGACTCAGGCCAACAAAGAAGCACGCGTGAAAGCTATCCTGCCCCACCACGGCGAGTTCACAGCCACCAAGACAGCCGACACATTTGAGGAAGCCGTGACCAAAGCTCTCGAAGCCGTCGACGGCCAGCTCGAAAAAGTGAAATAATATAACACCACGGTATTTTTTAATGCGGGTACACCTCGGCGTGTGCCCGCTTTTTTCGTATCTTTGCATGGTCAAACCATCATCACACTGTATCACATGCAAATCAAGACCCCGACCGAGATTGCCGAGGCCTCACTGCAGGCCGGTTTAGCCAAAATCAATTCAACACGTGCCAACAAACCGCGCCTCATGGTTCAGGCTATCCTGGCCGGCGCGTTCATATCATTCGGCGGCATACTATCGTTCATCGTCGGGTATGGCATGCCCGAGCTCACGGGCGCCAATCCCTCGGTTCAGAAACTTCTGAGCGGGTGCATGTTCCCCATCGGCCTGATACTCGTCGTCGTGCTCGGCGCCGAGCTGTTCACCGGCAACAACGCCCTGCTCATACCGGCCTACATGAGACGGTCGGCCACATGGCGCGACATCGCCGTCAACTGGACGTTAGTATATTTCGGCAATTTCATCGGCGCCATGCTCTTCACATGGCTGCTTGTCTACAGCGTCGGGCTCACCGCCTGTGCGCCCTACAACGACTCGATTATCGCCATAGGCACGGCCAAGGTGTCAATGCCGTGGTTCACGGTCTTTGTCAAGGGCATCGGCGCCAACTGGTGTGTCTGCCTGGCCGTGTGGCTCGCGCTATCGGGCAAGACGCTGATTGAGAAATGCCTCGGGTGCTGGTTCCCCGTCATGGCATTCGTGGCGTTAGGCTACGAGCACTCAATCGCCAACATGTTCTACCTGCCCGCCGCCATGATGGAAGGCGCCGACATTGAAATCACGACAGCCATCACCCGCAATATCATTCCCGCCACGCTCGGCAACATCGTCGGCGGCGCGCTGCTCGTGGGCTGCGTCCACTCATACGTGCATCTATCGCGCAACGGCAACAAAAATTAATATAAAAACCGACGCAAATTACTACAAATTTATTATCTTTGCACCAGTTAAACCGAACCAACTAATTATTCACCTAAAAACTTAACTGTAACAATGGTAAGTTATAAAGAACTCGGTCTTGTCAACACCCGCGAGATGTTTGCCAAGGCTATCAAGGGCGGCTATGCTATCCCCGCTTTCAACTTCAACAACATGGAGCAGCTCCAGGCCATCATCAAGGCCGCTGCCGAGGATCGTTCACCCGTCATCCTTCAGGTATCGAAAGGCGCTCGTAACTATGCTAACGCTACCCTGCTCCGCTACATGGCACAGGGCGCTGTAGCCTATGCCAAAGAGCTTGGCTGGGAGCATCCCCAGATCGTGCTTCACCTCGACCACGGTGACAGCTTCGAGCTCTGCAAGTCGTGCATCGACAACGGCTTCTCATCAGTTATGATCGACGGTTCACACCTCCCCTATGAGGAGAACGTGGCCCTCACCAAACAGGTTGTTGACTATGCCCACCAGTATGACGTTACTGTAGAGGGTGAGCTCGGCGTACTCGCCGGCGTTGAGGACGAGGTATCGGCCGACCACCACACATACACCGACCCCGAGGAGGTTATCGACTTCGCTACCCGCACAGGCTGCGACTCACTCGCTATCTCGATCGGCACCAGCCACGGCGCATACAAGTTCACCCCCGAGCAGTGCACCCGCAACGCCGAGGGCAAACTCGTTCCCCCGCCCTTGGCATTTGACGTGCTCGACGCCGTTATGGAAAAACTTCCCGGCTTCCCCATCGTGCTCCACGGTTCTTCATCAGTTCCCCAGGAGTATGTTGACATCATCAACGCCAACGGTGGCAAACTGCCCGACGCTATCGGTATCCCCGAGGAGCAGCTCCGCAAGGCCGCCAAGAGCGCCGTTTGCAAAATCAACATCGACTCAGACAGCCGTCTGGCTATGACCGCCGCTGTCCGCAAGGTCTTCAACGAGAAGCCCGGTGAGTTCGACCCCCGCAAGTATCTCGGCCCGGCCCGCGACGAGATGGAGAAACTCTACAAGCACAAAATCGAGAACGTGCTTGGCAGCAAGGACAAAGCTGAATAAAAAGGTCTGTACCTGACAGACGGTCTGCAAATAAACGACGAGTATTGCCGCTACCTGTAAAGGGATTATACCCCGACAGGTGCCGGCAATACTTTTTTTGCTGTCGGGCGCACGTTCGGATTGAGTGTTTTTGACACGGCGCGCGTATATAAATACAAAATCACTAAACATAGCATAATGGCAAACTTTTCACTTGAGGGCAAAGTGGCCCTGGTCACCGGTGCGGCCTACGGCATCGGACTCGCTATTGCCCGCGCACTCGCAGGCGCAGGCGCCAAAATCGTATTCAACTGCTCACGTCAGGAAACCCTCGACCGCGGCCTTAAAGCATACGCCGAGTTAGGCATACCCGTCAAGGGCTACCTGTGTGACGTCACCGACGAGCCCTCGGTCAAGGCTATGGTAGCCGACATTGAGCAGACCGTCGGCACAATCGACATCCTTGTGAACAACGCCGGAATCATCAAGCGCATACCGATGGAGGAAATGGCCGTCGAGGACTTCCGCCGCGTGGTCGATGTCGACCTCGTTGCCCCCTATATCTGCGCCAAAGCCGTCATCCCCGGCATGATTAAAAAAGGTCACGGCAAGATTATCAACATCTGCTCGATGATGAGCGAACTCGGCCGCGAGACCGTGAGCGCATACGCCGCCGCCAAGGGTGGACTGAAGATGCTCACACGCAACATCGCGTCAGAGTATGGCCACTACAACATCCAGTGCAACGGCATCGGCCCGGGCTATATCGCCACCGAGCAGACGGCACCCCTGCGCGAGCGTCAGCCCGACGGCAGCCGTCACCCCTTTGACTCGTTCATCATCGCCAAGACACCGGCCGAGCGCTGGGGCACACCCGAAGACCTCGAGGGGCCGGCAGTATTCCTTGCTTCTGAGGCATCTGACTTCGTGAACGGTCACATACTGTATGTCGACGGCGGCATACTCGCCTACATTGGCAAGCAGCCCAAATAACCCACCGACGATGAAAATTCTGCAACCTGTACTTATAGCAGCGCTGGGCCTGTGGCTCGGCGCATGCTCTTCTGACACCGAGGTCAAGGTTAAGTTTGACGGATGCTCATCGAACGGTACCCTTGTCATCGAGCTCGACGCCGACCAAATTACCGACGCACACGGCACCGACATCGAGATAACCGAAGCCGACGGCACCCTCATACCGTTCCAGTTCACCCACGACAACAAGCTGCTCATGGCAGTAAACGGCACGGCCGGGTCAGAGAATACTTATACAATCAAATCAAGCGACCGTAAACTGTCGTTCGACACCATAGCGTTCGCACAGCTGCGTCCCGACAAGCAGGACGACCTGTCGTGGGAGAACGACCACGGCGGCTATCGCCTCTATGGCCCCTCTTACCACCGCGAGGGCGGAGCCGTACGCGGTTACGACATCTGGACCAAGTCAGTACCCAAACCCGTGCTCGCCCAGCGATATGACAACGACAACAAGGGCATATCCTACCATGTCGATCACGGTGACGGTATGGATCCGTACACTGTCGGCCCGACGATGGGTGCCGGTCTTGCCTGTCTGTTCGACAGCGTCGGCACTCCGGTCTATCCCCGAGGCTACAAATCGGCTAAGATTCTCGACAACGGCCCGCTGCGTCTCACCGTCGAGCTTGACATAGACCCCGTTGTTATCGACGGCGACACTGTCACCGAGCGCCGCGTCATATCACTCGACCGCGGAGCATGGCTCAACAAGACAGTCGTCACCTACAGCGGCCTCACTCATCCCGCCACCTGGGGCGCAGGCATCGTAGTTCATGACAACAACCCCACCGCCTACCGCATCAATCATGATGCCAATGCCGTGACCTATGACGACCTCACCGATAACGCCGAGGCCGGAAACGGTATTATATATATAGGTGTAGTCAATCCCGCGGCCGACTCGCTCCTGTATGTCCCCTTAGCCGAACCTGTCGGCCCCGCCATAGGCCACGTGATGACAGTGAACACATGTGACCCGGCCGACCCCACGCTCACTTACTACTGGGGCTCGGGATGGAGCAAGGGCGGAGTCGACGGCCCCGACTACTGGGACTCGGTAGTGGCATGCCACACATCACGCATCGAAAACCAACCCACCGTTACCGTCTCACAGGCCGGCGGCATGGCGGTTGAGGACGTATTCAAATACATCATAGGTCTCGGCGCCGCCGTCATGATGCCTATCATCTTCACCCTGCTCGGCCTCTGCATCGGCATTCCGGCCGGCAAGTCGCTCATGAGCGGTCTGAAGGTCGGTGTCGGTTTCATCGGCCTGTCGATTGTCACCGCCCTGCTCACCTCGAGTCTTGGCCCGGCACTCGAAAAGATTGTCGGCATCTATGACCTCGAGCTACAGGTGTTCGACATGGGCTGGCCGGCAGCCGCATCGGTTGCATATAACACAGCTGTAGGCGCGTTCATCATTCCCGTCTGCCTGTGTGTCAATCTGCTCATGCTCCTAACCAAGACCACCCGCACGGTCAACATCGACCTCTGGAACTACTGGCACTTTGCCTTCATAGGTGCCGTTGTTTACTTTGCCTCAGACTCGCTGCTGTGGGGCTTCGGCGCCGCCGTCATCTGCTACATCATCACTCTCGTAATCGCCGACATGACAGCCAAGAAATTCCAGGGCTTCTACGACAATATGGAGGGCATCTCCATCCCCCAGCCTTTCTGCGCCGGCTTCGTGCCATTTGCATGGGCCATCAACAAAGGTCTCGACTGCATCCCGGGCATGAACCGGCTCGAGATTGACGCCGAGGGTCTCAAGCGCAAATTCGGCATCCTTGGCGAGCCGCTATTCCTCGGTGTCATCGTGGGTATAGCCATCGGCTGCCTCACATGCGACAGTTTCGGCGACATTGTCGACAACGTTCCCTACATCCTCGGCCTGGGCATAAAGATGGGCGCCGTCATGGAGCTCATACCCCGCATCACGGCACTGTTCATCGAGGGACTCAAACCCATCAGTGACGCCACGCGCCAGCTTATAGCCCGCAAGTTCAAAGGTGCATCGGGCCTCAACATCGGCATGAGCCCGGCACTGGTCATCGGCCACCCCACCACCCTGGTCGTGTCGCTGCTGCTCATCCCCTTCACCCTCGTGCTCGCCGTCATGCTGCCCGGCAACCAGTTCCTGCCGCTGGCATCACTCGCAGGCATGTTCTACCTGTTCCCGCTCGTGCTGCCGTTCACCAAGGGTAACGTGCTCAAGACATTCATCGTTGGTCTGATAATCCTCGTCCTGGGACTGCTGATGGTGACCGACATGTCGGCCGCATTCACCCGCGCAGCCGCCGACGTCTATGCTCGCACAGGCGATGCCGCCGTGGCTATACCCGACGGCTTCAGCGCCGGCTCACTCGACTTTGCCTCGAGCCCTCTGAGCTGGATTATATACAAACTCACCTGCTCGGCCGCATGGCGCTGGGCCGGAGCAGCCGTTCTTGTATTATCGACACTGGCTCTGGTAATCAAGAACCGCATCAACATCATACGCAACGAGCGCCTGATGATAGAACGTAATGCCGACACGATCCAGACTAACGAATAAAAGTTTGCATATAGCACCGTGAATTGTTAAATTTGCATCCACAACCGTTTAAACCAAGAATAGTCCTATATAAATATGAGTAAAATTGTAACCTTAGGCGAGATTATGCTCCGCCTTTCACCGGCAGGATTCTCACGCTTCATTCAGGTCGACAACTTTGATGTCATCTGGGGCGGCGGCGAGGCTAACGTTGCCGTGAGCTGCGCCAATTACGGACACGACGCATACTTCGTTTCAAAACTTCCCACCCACGAGATAGGCCAGGCTGCCGTCAACGCCCTGCGCCGATATGGTGTGCACACCGATTATATTGCCCGAGGCGGCAACCGCGTCGGCATATACTACTGCGAGACAGGTGCATCTATGCGCCCGTCAAAGGTCATCTATGACCGCGCCGGCTCGGCCATAGCCGAGGCTGACCCCGCCGACTTTGACTTCGACGCCATCATGGAGGGCGCCGACTGGTTCCACTGGAGCGGTATCACCCCCGCCATCAGCGACAAGGCCGCCGAGCTCACACGTCTGGCCTGCGAGGCCGCCAAACGCCACGGTGTCACCGTCAGCGTCGACCTCAACTTCCGCAAGAAACTGTGGACAAAAGAGAAGGCACAGTCAATCATGCGCCCGCTCATGCAGTATGTCGACGTGTGCATCGGTAACGAGGAAGACGCCGAGCTGTGCCTCGGCTTCAAGCCCGATGCCGACGTCGAGGGCGGCGACACCAATGCCGACGGCTACAAAGGCATCTTCAAGGCGATGGCCGCCGAGTTCGGGTTCAAATATGTCATCTCGACTCTGCGCGAGTCATTCTCGGCAAGCCACAATGGCTGGAAAGCCATGATATACAACGGCGAGGAGTTCTACGAGTCAAAACGCTACGACATCAACCCCATCGTTGACCGCGTGGGTGGCGGCGACTCGTTCTCGGGCGGTATCATCCACGGCCTGCTCACCATGCCCACCCAGGGCCAGGCCCTCGAGTTTGCCGTGGCAGCCTCAGCCCTCAAGCAGACCATACCCGGCGACTTCAACCTCGTCACCGTGGCCGAGGTCGAGGCTCTCGCCGGCGGTAACGCCAACGGTCGCGTTCAACGTTAACACTACATCAACCACCTAAACAAAGAATTTACATGGCAAAATTTGATAATATAGCCGTTCTCAACAAGATGGCAGCAGCGCCTATGGTGCCCGTGTTCTACCACAAGGATGTCGAGACCGCCTGTCACGTGGTCAAGGCATGCTATGACGGCGGCGTGCGCGCGTTCGAGTTTACCAACCGCGGCGACTTCGCCCACGAGGTGTTTGCAGCCGTAGTGAAATTCGCTGCGGCCGAGTGCCCCGACATGGCAATCGGCGTAGGCTCGGTTGTCGATGCACCCACAGCATCGCTTTACATGCAGCTCGGCGCGTGCTTCGTCGTGGGCCCGCTGTTCAACCCCGACGTTGCCCGCGTGTGCAACCGCCGCTCGGTTCCCTACACCCCCGGCTGCGGTTCAATCTCTGAGGTAGGATTTGCTCAGGAAGCCGGCTGCACACTCTGCAAGGTATTCCCCGGCGACGTGCTGTCTCCCAAGTTTGTCAAAGGTCTTCTTGCACCGATGCCCTGGAGCAAACTCATGGTTACCGGCGGCGTAGAACCCACCGAGGAAAACCTCACCGCCTGGTTCAAGGCCGGCGTATTCTGCGTGGGCATGGGCTCGAAACTATTCCCCAAAGAGGTAATAGCAGCCGCCGACTGGACTGTTATAACAAAGAAGTGTGCCGAAGCCTTCGACATCATCAATAAATGCAAACGATAATCATGAAAAAGACAATCCTGTCACTCGCTATAGCCGCCACATCACTTGCAGCAGCGGCTCAAACCAACTACAGCATCATGCGTGCCGTTCACCCCGACGATTTCAAGAGCTACGACACCGAGCAGCTGCGCTCTCACTTCATGATGCCCACAGTCATGGTCGTCGATACCGTCAACATGACCTACTCGATGTATGACCGCATCATATTTGGTGGCGTTGTACCCGTCAACCGTGTTGTCACCCTTGAGACAATCGACCCGCTGAAGGCCGACTACTTCCTTGAGCGCCGCGAGCTCGGCGTTATCAACGTTGGCGGCGACGGCATCGTTTCAGTCGACGGCAAGGAATATGAGCTCCATTTCAAAGACGCCCTCTACGTGGGCCGCGCCAACAACGAAGTTGGTTTGGTAGGTAAAGATGGCGCCAACCCCGCCCGCTGAGTCGTCAACTCCACCGCGGCA
>CAMWLW010000066.1 GCA_947175245.1 uncultured Bacteroidales bacterium | reverse complement strand
GTGAATGACGATCTCACCCAGCTCATGGGTGGCGAGGCCGTGCCCTTTAATCTGAGCGGCAACCCGACGGTGATACTCATGTCGGGTCTGCAGGGTTCGGGTAAGACCACCCTTACAGGCAAGCTAGCCCTGAAGCTCAAGAAAGAGAAGAACCGCCGCCCCTTGCTCGTGGCCTGTGACGTTTACCGTCCTGCCGCCATCGACCAGCTCAAGGTTCTCGCCGACCAGGTGGGTGTGCCTGTGTACACCGAGGCCGGCAACATGGATCCCGTCGAGATAGCTCAGAACGGTATCAGATATGCCAAGGCCAACAACCTCGACCTGGTGATTGTCGATACAGCCGGCCGTCTGGCTGTCGACGAGCAGATGATGACCGAGATCGCGGCTATCAAGAAAGCCATCAAGCCCAACGAGATACTGTTCGTCGTCGACTCGATGACAGGTCAGGATGCCGTGAACACCGCCAAGGAGTTCAACGACCGTCTCGACTTTGACGGCGTGGTTCTCACCAAGCTCGACGGTGATACCCGCGGTGGCGCCGCCCTGTCTATCCGCACGGTCGTGAACAAGCCTATCAAATTTGTCGGTACAGGCGAGAAGCTCGAGGCTCTCGACCAGTTCCACCCCGCGCGTATGGCCGACCGTATTCTCGGCATGGGCGACATCGTGTCACTCGTTGAGCGTGCACAGGAGGTGTATGACGAGAAGAAGGCCAAGGAGCTCGAGGAGAAAATCAGAAAAAACAAGTTTGACTTCAACGATTTCCTCGCCCAGATTCAGCAGATCAAGAAGATGGGTAACCTCAAGGATCTCGCCGGCATGATTCCCGGTATGGGCAAAGCCCTCAAAGATGTCGAGATTGACGACAACGCCTTCAAGGGCATCGAGGCAATCATCTACTCGATGACACCGGCCGAGCGCTCTCACCCCGAGATAATCCAGGCAAGCCGCCGCAAGCGCATCGCCGCCGGCTCGGGTACAACGATACAGGAGGTCAACCGCCTGCTCAACCAGTTTGAACAGACACGCAAGGCCATGAAGGCTGTCACCAAGCTCAAGAACCCGATGAAGCTCATGGGTGCCATGCGCGGCATGAAACGATAATATATATTAATGTATAAAGAATACAGGATATGACATTGATCGACGGTAAAAAGGTGTCAGACGACATCAAGCAGGAGATTGCCCGCGAGGTTGAACAGATGGTAGCCGACGGCAAGCGTCGCCCCCATCTCGCCGCCATTCTCGTAGGCCATGATGGCGGTAGCGAGACTTATGTTGCCAACAAGGTGAAAGCCTGTGAGGTGTGCGGTTTCAAGTCTACGCTCATACGCTTTGAGGACGACATCACCGAGGAAACACTTCTCGACACCATCAGTAAGCTCAACAACGACCCCGATGTCGACGGTTTCATCGTTCAGCTCCCCCTGCCGCGTCACATCAATGAACAGCGCGTAATCGAGGCTATCGACTTCCGCAAGGACGTTGACGGTTTTCATCCCATCAACGTCGGTCGTCAGGCCATCGGTCTGCCGTGCTTCCACTCGGCCACCCCGGCCGGTATCATGGAGCTGCTGGCGCGTTATGATGTCCCCTTGAAGGGTAAGAACTGTGTCGTGCTCGGCCGCAGCAACATAGTGGGCAAGCCTGTCGCCACACTGCTCATGCAGAAGTCTCAGCCCGGCGTCAAGGGCGATGCCACGGTGACCGTGTGTCACAGTGCCACCGAGAATCTCGCCGACTATACACGCCGTGCCGACGTTATCATCGCCGCCCTGGGCAAGCCCGGCTTTGTCAAGGCCGATATGGTCAAGGATGGAGTCGCCATTATCGACGTGGGCACCACACGTGTACCCGACGCTACCCGCAAGAGCGGTTTCCGCCTCTCGGGCGACGTCGATTTTGAGAACGTGGCACCCAAGTGCTCGTTCATCACCCCTGTACCCCGTGGCGTGGGGCCCATGACCATCGTGTCGCTAATGAAGAATACCCTGTTGGCCGCCAAGGGGGTAATCTACAGCAAATAATTACACAATGACCTCGCTGCTCGAGTCATTGTCGATATACCTGTCGGTAGTGCTGGCACCCCTTAGCCGGCCTACCGACATTGTGTTTGCCGGTGATGCGATGCAGCATGCAGCCCAAATTGAGGCCGCGCACACGCCGGCAGGCAGGTATGACTACTCTGAGTGCTTTGCCGACGTCGCGTCCTATGTGAGTGACGCCGACTATGCTGTCGTTAACCTCGAGACTCCGCTCGGCGGCAAACCCTATTCGGGTTACCCCTGTTTCTGCTCGCCCGACAGCTATGCCGAGGCGTTGCGCGATGCCGGCTTCGACATGTTCCTGACGGCCAACAACCACACGCTCGACCGTCGGGACAAAGGACTGAACCGCACTATCGATGTGCTCGACAGCCTGCATGTCGACCATCTCGGCACCTATCACAACGACTCGTGCCGACAGGCATCACTGCCTGTGATACGCGACATCAACGGCTACAAGGTCGGGTTCCTGAACTACACATACGGCACAAACGGCATCACCCCCGGCCGTGATGTGGTAGTCGACTATATCGACACGCTGGCAATGTCTCGCGACATCGACATGACGCGTGCCGCCGGTGCCGAAATTCTGATAGCCGCCATACACTGGGGCGACGAGTACCGTCTGCTGCCCAACGGCGCGCAGAAGAGTCTGGGCGATTATCTGCTCGCCAAGGGTGTCGACATCGTCATGGGTGGCCACCCCCACGTCATACAGCCTATGGAGCTGCGCACTAATCCGGCCGATTCACTTGATCGCCGGCTGCTGGTCTACTCGTTGGGCAACTTTATATCGAATATGAAAACCCGCGACACACGCGGCGGTGCGATGGTCAAGGTCACGCTTAAACGTATGCTTGACGGTCGTCCCTATATCGACGGGGCCACATATAGGCTTGTGTTCACAGTGCCTGCCGGCGGTGGACGCAACTACCGTCTCGTCGATGCCTGTGAGCCGCTCGACGGCTCGCCGTGGGACTACCACCGCCGCGAGTTCCTGAAGAGTGCCACGGCAATATTTGACAAGCACAACATCAATGTGCCGGCCGATACCGCCTCACTGAAAAAAATGTAACGGGATGAACAGGATTCTTGTTTTCTTTCTCGGCTTTTTGGCCGGGTCGATTGCTACGGCAACCACTATTCTCATCGTCGTGTTTGGCCTGAATATCTTTAGTGGCAAGAGCCACAACGCCGATTATGATGATGATTATTGGATGCAGGACACTTTGGCTGTTGATACTGTGTGGTGATCGATGACGCGACTGCGATAGTGTGGACTGAGTATTAGTCCTCATCTTCAGCAGTATCGGGCAGCGCTTTGGCGGCCAGGCCGGCGCTGATCGATTTGCTCGTCTTGGCGCCCATCGTGCGCAGTTTCTCGGCACGTCTCACCAGGTTGCCGCGGCCCTCGACGAGTTTGCCCATTGCCTCCTTGTAGGCGTTGTCGGCGGCGGCGAGGCCTTTCTCGATTTTGGCCATATCGTCGATAAATCCCACAAACTTGTCGTACATCTTGCCGCTCTCGGTGGCTATCTCCAACACGTTGCGTTTCATGTCGTCCTGGCGCCACATCTGCTCGGCGAGTCTCAGGAACGACAGCAGGTGGGTGGGGGAGACTATCAGCACACGCTGGTCGTAGGCCTCCTGCCACAGCTGCGGCTCCAGGTTCATCGCCGCCATGTATGCGCCCTCGTTGGGTATGAACATGGTGACAAAGTCGGCGCGCTTGTCGCCGATGAAGTCCTGGTAGCTCTTTGTCGCCAGTTCCTTGATGTGCTGTTTGACCGAACGCAGGTGGCCGTTGGCTGCCTCACTGTAGACGTCAGATGTCGGGTCGCTGTTTATTAGCTCGACATAGCTTGTCAGTGACACTTTCGAGTCGATTATCACACACCGCCCGTCGGGGTAGTATATCACGGCATCGGGGCGCAGGTTCTTGCCGTCATTGCCCTTGAGCGTGTTGCCGTCGGCGTCGGTAGTGAGCTGCAGGTCAAAGTGTATCCCTTTTTTCAGACCCGACTTCTCGAGCAGTGTCTCGAGAATCATTTCGCCCCAGTCGCCCTGTATCTTGCTGTCGCCTCTCAGGGCGCGTGTCAGGTCTTTGGCTTCGCGGCCTATGGTCTCGTTGAGTTGCACGAGCTCCTTGATGCGCTCGCTCAGGGCGAAGCGTTCGCGGGCCTCGTTGCTATAGGCGTCGCTGACCGACTTTTTGAAACGGTCAAGCTCTTCTTTCAACGGGTTGAGCAGGTCGCCCAGGCGCTGCTCGCTCTGCTGCTTGAAGTCGCGGGTGTTGCTGTCGAGTATGTCACGTGCAAGCAGTTTGAACCGCTGCTCGCTCTCGGCGGCAAGTCGCTGACGTTCGCGCTCGTTTTCAAGTGCCATCTGGCGGCGTTCCTCGGTGCGTTCAGCCTCTATGCGGGCAGTCTCTTTCTCGATGAACTGCTGTCGGGCTTCGAGGCGTGCGTTCTCGGTCAGCGCCTGCTGCAGTTGGGCCGAGCCCGACTCGTTCTCTTGGCGCAGTGCCGCGATTGTTGCGTCGCGTTCGTCGACAGTCGCTTTCAGTGCCGATATCTGAGCGCTCGATTTTGACCTCAGTGAGATAAAAAGGGCTAATAGCGTGAACAGTACAAATACTGCTATACAAAGTATTACAATTGCTGAACTTGACATGATTGATTAATTTTACAGCGAAGTTAGCCAATAATAATAGAAAGCGCAACAATTGGCGCGTTAAAAGCGTTTTAAGTTAAAGACTGTTTATTTATGAAACGAATTGCAACAAAACTGGCCCTGACGGCCGCCTTGATTGTTAGTGCCGCCTTTGGCGCGCGTGCCCAGTATTATCAGATAGCCAGCCAGCTGTCGAGTCTCATATCGCCTGCACTCTCGGGCTCGATGAATTATAAAGGTTATGTCGAGGTCTCGGGTCTGGCGGGATTGGGCGAGAACAGGGCCAACTTTGTCGGTATCTCAACCTCACAGGGCTTCAGATACTCGTCGTGGTTCTTCATGGGTGTCGGTCTCGGTGTCGACATGGCTGTCGTGCGCGGCGAAGTCGATGGTAAACCCGATGGCGGTTACCCGCCTTATTTTGACCATTCAAGCTCAAAGACACGCGCCATGATACCCGTTTTCACCGATTTCAGGTTCAACATCGGCGGCGAGAAGGGCCCGTCGGCCTACATCGATATCAAGACAGGCGCTACGTGGCTCATGGGCAGCAGCTATCTCACACTGCAACATAGCCGTCTGAGCGGCGCCACCCAGTTCTATCTCAAACCGTCGATTGGTGTCAGGATGCCGGTTTCCAAGACTAATCCCAAGCAGGCTTTCAACGTCGGCCTCACCTATCAGCTGGTCACCTCCAACAGCAATTACTACCGCTGGAACAGCGATGCCGTCACCCTCAACGCGCTCGGCCTGTCGATAGCCTATGAGTGGTAATCAGCGGCTCGATTTTATGCAATTGGGGGGTAATTTAAGGATTATTGGTAAAAAAATGCAGAATGTGTTGTAAAACATATTTTTTTATTTGGTGATTGTTTTGATAAGTGTTAGTTTTACACCCAAATAACAAACCAACCAATTATAACAATAATCCTTAATTACTTTGCCATGAACAATGCAAGTAAATTCCTGATGGCAGGTGCCGTTGTCGCACTCATGTCATCATGTGGCGGGACGGCCCCCAAACAGCTGACACAGAGCGGCCTTGATCCCGAAAAGTTTTTAACCGACTCGACTGCCCTCTACACCCTGGCCAATGCCAACGGCATGGAGGTGTGCATCACCAACTATGGTGGTCGCATCGTGTCGATTGTAGTCCCCGGCCGTGACGGCGTTAAACACGATGTGGTGCTCGGCTTTGATTCGATCCAGGCTTATCTTCCCGAGAACAATCTCTCAGACTTCGGTGCGTCGATAGGTCGTTATGCCAACCGCATCAACCAGGGTGTCATCGTTATCAACGGTGACAGCATCCAGTTGCCTCAGAACAACTACGGTCACTGTCTGCACGGCGGCCCCACAGGCTGGCAGTACAAAGTCTACGAGGCCCAGCAGCCCAACGACAGCACCCTCGTGCTCACCATCACCTCGCCCGACGGTGACAACAACTTCCCCGGCAACGTTGTGGCAACAACCACCTATACCCTCACCGGTGACAATGCCCTCGATATAGCCTACAGCGCTACCACCGATGCTACCACTGTCATCAACATGACCAATCACTCTTACTTCAACCTCAACGGCGACCCCGACCAGGCTATCACCGACAACATCCTCACAGTCAACGCCGACTACTTCACTCCCGTTGATTCTACATTCATGACAACAGGTGAGATTGCCCCCGTGGCCGGTACGCCGATGGACTTCACCGCCGCCAAGGTTGTAGGTGAGGAAATCAACAACTACGACTACGCTCAGCTCAAGAATGGTAAGGGCTATGACCACAACTGGGTGCTCAACACCGCCGGCGACGACACACAGGTAGCTGCCACTCTCGTGTCGCCCTCTACCGGCATCAAGCTCGAGGTGCTCACCGACGAGCCCGGTATTCAGGTCTATTCAGGCAACTTCCTCGACGGCACCGTCACAGGTAAGAACGGCAAGGTCTACAACCAGCGCGCCGCCATCTGCCTCGAGACCCAGCACTATCCCGACAGCCCCAACAAGCCCGAGTGGCCCTCGGTCATCCTCGAGCCCGGCGATACCTACAACAGTCACTGCATCTTCCGCTTTTCAGTGGCCGAGTAAGACGCTACTTTGAATTTTTTTAATCCAAATATACATTAATCACTCCAAAATCATCTATTATGGCATTATTAGACTGGATTGTTATTGCCGTCTTCTTCCTCGCCCTTGTAGGTATCATCCTGTGGGTTATGCGTCAGAAGCAGAATAACGCCGCCGACTACTTTCTTGGAGGCAAGGATGCTACATGGATAGCCATCGGTGCCTCGATTTTCGCGTCAAACATTGGTTCAGAACACCTTATCGGTCTTGCCGGCTCGGGCGCATCGAGCGGTATGGCTATGGCCCACTGGGAGATTCAGGGTTGGATGATCCTTATCCTCGGTTGGGTATTCGTTCCCTTCTACACCCGTTCGATGGTTTATACGATGCCTGAGTTCCTCGAGCGTCGTTACAACGGAGCTTCGCGTTCTATTCTCTCGATTATCTCACTCATCAGCTACGTGCTCACCAAGGTAGCCGTTACAGTGTATGCCGGCGGTCTCGTGTTCCAGCAGGTGTTCGGTATCGACGAGCTGTGGGGCATCGACTTCTTCTGGATTGCAGCCGTAGGTCTCGTGCTCATCACCGCCCTCTACACCATCTTCGGCGGTATGAAATCAGTGCTCTATACATCAGTTCTTCAGACACCCATCCTTCTGCTCGGTTCTGCCATCATCCTCGTGCTCGGTCTCAAGGAGCTTGGCGGCTGGGACGAGATGATGCGTATATGCTCGGCTGTCAAAGTCAACGAGGCCGGTGACACAATGACCAACCTTATCCGCACTAACGAGGATCCCAACTTCCCCTGGGCAGGTGCCCTTATCGGTTCGGCCGTTATCGGTTTCTGGTACTGGTGTACCGACCAGTTCATCGTTCAGCGTGTACTCTCGGGTAAGGACGAGAAAGAGGCCCGTCGCGGTACCATCTTCGGCGCTTACCTCAAACTCCTCCCCGTGTTCCTGTTCCTTATCCCCGGTATGATTGCATTTGCACTTCATCAGAAATCGGGCTCGTTCCTTCCCCTCATGCAGGGCACTACCGGCGAGATGATCGCCAACAGCGACGCTGCGTTCCCCACCTTGGTTGCCAAGCTGCTTCCTGCCGGTGTCAAGGGTCTCATCGTCTGCGGTATTCTCGCCGCTCTCATGAGCTCGCTCGCCTCGCTGTTCAACTCGTCGGCCGCACTGTTCACCATCGACTTCTGGCAGCGCTACAAACCCAACACCGATCCCAAGAAACTTGTTAAGATAGGCCAGGCCGCTACCGTTGTAATCGTTGTGCTCGGTATCCTCTGGATTCCCATCATGCGTTCGGTAGGTGATGTGCTCTATCTCTACCTCCAGGACGTCCAGTCAGTGCTCGCTCCCGGTATCGCCGCCGCCTTCCTTGCCGGTGTATGCTGGAAACGCGCTACCGCTCAGGGTGGTATGTGGGGCCTTATCGCCGGTCTCGCTATCGGTCTTACCCGTCTTGGTGCCAAGATCTACTACAGCAACGCCGCTACCGTTCCCGGTGGTGACGGCAACCTGTTCCAGGCATTGTTCTATGACATGAACTGGTTGTTCTTCTGCGGCTGGATGCTCGTGTTCTGCCTCCTCGTGGTATTCTTCGTGTCAATCTTCACCAAGGCTCCCTCGGCCGAGAAGATTCAGGGCCTCGTGTTCGGCACCTCGACCCCCGAGCAGCGCGCTGCCACACGTGCCAGCTGGAACCACTGGGATATCATCCACTCGGTTATCATCCTCGGCATCACAGCAGCCTTCTACTACTACTTCTGGTAATCGATCTCTGACCTCTGATTTACTGTTAAATACTTAATCTCCGATAAATCTCCTTGTCAATGACTGCCTTTTATAGAGAACACGACCGTTTTATTGTCAGTGTCGACTGTGTCATCTTTGGCTTATACAATGGACGTCTCAGCATTTTGCTCACGCGCCGCAAGTTTGAGCCCGAGATGGGAAGGTGGTCATTGATGGGCGGATTTGTTAAAGAAAACGAAAGCGTTGACGATGCCGCCAAGCGTGTGCTGTTTGATCTGACAGGTCTTGAAAACGTGTTCATGCGTCAGGTTCACACCTTCGGTGCGGTTGACCGCGACCCGGGTGCCCGCGTCATCTCGGTGTGCTACTGTGCGCTGATTAACGTTGACGAGCATGACTACAAGCGCGTGCGCAGCCACGATGCCAACTGGATCGACATGGCCGAGATGCCCGAGCTCGGTTTTGACCATCATGACATGGTCGAGAACGCGCTCAGGATGCTGAAACGTCGTTTTGCCAGCGAGCCTATCGCTTTCTCGCTGCTGCCGCGTTTCTTCACGCTGACTCAGTTGCAGCAGCTGTATGAGGTTGTGGTAGGCGACTCAATCGACAAGCGCAACTTCCGCAAACGTGTCGCCGAGAACCCGTGCATCGAGAAAACCGAGCTTATCGACAAGACCATGTCGCGTCGCGGAGCCGCCTTGTACCGCTACAATGACAAACTCGGCAGTCAGTCGCGCTTTCACATATAATATATAATAGTATGCTTGAAGAATTAAAAGAAAAAGTGTTTCGTGCCAACCTCGATTTGGTAAAACACAATCTCGTGATATTCACCTGGGGCAATGTCTCGGGCATAGACCGCGAGTCGGGTCTCGTTGTCATCAAACCCAGCGGTGTCGACTATGACACGATGACTGTTGACGACATGGTTGTTGTAGACCTTGACGGCAATGTCGTTGAGGGCAATCTGCGTCCGTCGAGCGACACCCCGACCCACCTGGCTATCTACCGCGCATGGCCCGAGGTAGGCGGTGTGGTTCACACTCACTCCACCTATGCCACCGCGTGGGCCCAGGCCGGCATCGACCTGCCCAACATCGGCACCACCCATGCCGACTACTTCCACCATGCCATTCCCTGCACGGCCGATATGACCGAGGCCGAGGTCAAGGGCGCCTATGAGCTCGAGACCGGCAATGTCATCATCAAGCGCTTCGAGGGCATGAACCCGATGCACACTCCCGGTGTTCTGGTAAAGAACCACGGCCCGTTCTCGTGGGGCAAAGACCCTCACGACGCCGTGCACAACGCCGTTGTCATGGAACAGGTTGCCAAGATGGCATTTATCGCCTACTCGGTCAACCCCTCGCTGACAATGAATCCCCTCCTGGTCGAGAAACACTACAACCGCAAGCACGGCCCCGGTGCCTACTACGGCCAGTCAAAATGATATTCCCGATAATCTTAAAATATTTTAAAACAACGATTAATACTCATAATTTATGAAAGCATTTGAAAATCTTGAACTTTGGTGGATAACCGGTGCACAGCTCCTCTATGGTGGCGATGCAGTTATAGCAGTTGATGCACATTCTAAGGAAATGGTTGACGGTCTCAACAACTCGGGTCGTCTGCCCATCAAGGTCGTATATAAAGGCACTGCCAACTCTTCTCGCGAGGTTGAGGATCTGATGTCGGCTGCCAGCAATGAGAAGAAGTGTGTCGGCGTCATCACCTGGATGCACACTTTCTCGCCCGCCAAGATGTGGATTCACGGTCTGCAGAAGCTCACCAAGCCCCTGCTTCACCTCCACACCCAGTACAACGCCGAGATACCCTGGGACACTATGGACATGGACTTCATGAACCTGAACCAGAGCGCCCACGGCGACCGCGAGTTCGGCCACATCTGCGCCCGCATGCGTGTTCGCCGCAAGGTTGTTGTAGGTTACTGGAAAGACGAAAAGACCCAGGATCGCATCGCCGTATGGTCACGCGTGGCTGCCGGCTGGGCAGACGCTCAGGATATGCTCATCCTCCGTTTCGGCGACCAGATGAACAACGTTGCCGTTACCGACGGTGACAAGGTCGAGGCCGAGGTTCGCATGGGTTATCATGTAGACTACTGCCCCGTAAGCAAGCTCATGGAGTACTACAAGAAAGTCGAGGATGCCGAGGTTAAGGAACTCATGAAGGAGTACTTCACCCTCTATGCCCACGACGCCGCTCTCGAGACCGAGGGTACCGAGGGTTACAAGTCGGTATTTGAGGCTGCCAAGGCCGAGCTCGCTCTTCGCGCTATCCTTAAAGATACCGGCGCTAAAGGCTTCACCACCAACTTCGACGACCTCGGTACTCACGATATCAACGACCCCAAGTTTGTCGGCTTCAACCAGATTCCCGGCCTCGCATCACAGCGTCTCATGGCCGAGGGCTACGGCTTCGGTGCCGAGGGTGACTGGAAGTCGGCCGCTCTCTACCGCACGGTATGGTACATGACCCAGGGGCTTCCCACCGGCTGCTCGTTCCTTGAGGACTACACCCTCAACTTCGACGGCAAGAACAGCTCAATCCTCCAGGCCCACATGCTCGAGGTTTGTCCCCTCATCGCCGAGGAGCGCCCCCGTCTCGAGGTTCATTTCCTCGGTATCGGTATCCGCAAGGCTCAGACCGCCCGTCTCGTCTTCACCAGCAAGCCCGGCAACGGTGTTACAGCTACCGTCGTTGACCTCGGCAACCGCTTCCGTCTCATCGTCAACGATGTCGAGTGCATCAAGTCTAAACCCCTGCCCAAACTCCCCGTTGCATCGGCCCTGTGGATTCCGATGCCCAACTTTGAGATTGGTGCCGGTGCTTGGATCCTGGCCGGTGGCACTCACCACTCATGCTTCTCTTACGACATCACCCCCGAGTACTGGGAGGACTATGCCGAGATGGCAGGCATCGAGATGGTTCACATCGACAAGGACTCGACCATGGCTTCGATCAAGAAGGACTTGCAGATGGGCGAGGTTTACTACATGCTTAACAAATCACTTTGCTAAGCCATGAAACTCAATCCCAAAGAAACTATTGAGGCAGGTAAAGCCACGCTCGGTATCGAGTTTGGCTCTACCCGCATCAAGGCTGTTCTCGTCGATCAGGAGAACAAGCCCATAGCCCAGGGCAGCCACGAGTGGGAGAACCAGCTCGTCGACGGCCTCTGGACCTACAGCCTCGATGCTATATGGCACGGCGTTCAGGATTGCTATGCCGCCCTGCGTGACGATGTCATGAAGCGCTATGCCACCGACATCACCCAGCTTGCCGCCATCGGCATCAGCGCCATGATGCACGGCTACATGGCATTTGACAAGGCCGGTGAGCTGCTCGTGCCCTTCCGCACATGGCGCAACACCAACACAGGTGAGGCTGCCGCCACCCTCTCCGAGCTGTTTGTCTACAACATCCCCCTGCGCTGGAGCATTTCACACCTCTACCAGTGTATTCTTGACGGCGACAAGCATGTTGAGAAAATCGATTTCCTCACCACGCTTGCCGGTTACATTCACTGGAAGCTGACAGGCCGCAAGGTGCTCGGCATCGGTGACGCATCGGGCATGCTTCCCATCGACCCCGCCACCAAGACCTACTATACCGATATGGTCGAGAAATTCGACAAGCTCGTCGAGCCCAAGGGCTATCCCTGGAAGCTCAGCGACATTCTCCCCGAGGTTCTCGTTGCGGGCCAGGATGCAGGCTTCCTCACTCCCGAGGGTGCCAAGGCTCTCGACCCGTCGGGTCACCTGATGCCCGGTGCTGTGCTTTGTCCTCCCGAGGGCGACGCCGGCACAGGCATGGCAGCCACCAACGCCGTGAAGCAGCGCACTGGTAACGTATCGGCCGGTACATCATCGTTCTCGATGATTGTGCTTGAGAAAGAGCTCAGCCGCCCCTACGAGGCCATCGACATGGTTTCGACCCCCGACGGCAGCCTCGTCGCTATGGTACACTGCAACAACTGCACGAGCGACATCAACGCCTGGGTCAACATCTTCAAGGAGTACACCCAGCTGCTTGGTCTCACCGTCGACATGAACGAGCTGTACGGCAAACTGTACAACCACGCCCTCACCGGCGATGCCGACTGTGGTGGTCTCGTGTCGTTCAACTACTTCTCGGGTGAGCCTATCGCCGGGGTGAACAACGAGGAAGGCCGTCCGCTGCTCGTCCGCTCGGTAAGCAACAAATTCACCCTTGCCAACCTCATGCGCGCTCACCTGCACGCATCGGTAGCCATCCTGAAGCTCGGCAACGACATCCTCTTCAACGACGAGAAAGTCAAGGTCGACCGCATCACAGGCCACGGCGGACTGTTCAAGACCCCCGGTGTAGGCCAGCGCGTGCTCGCCGCCGCCATCAATTCGCCCATCTCGGTAATGGAGACAGCCGGCGAGGGTGGTGCATGGGGTGTAGCCCTGCTCGCATCGTTCATGGTCAACAACCCCGATAAACTGTCGCTCGTTGACTATCTCGAGCAGTGTGTATTCTCGGGCGACACCGGCGTGGAAATCAAGCCCACACCCGAAGACGTCGAGGGCTTCAACCGCTACATGGACAACTACATCGCCGCTCTCCCCGTCGAGAAAGCCGCTGTTGATGTCAAGTAAACTGAAATCAATCCCAATAAAAAAGGAGCCCCGCGGGGCTCCTTTTTTCATATCGTTTATTCCTTCAGCCAGCGTTTGCGCAGGGGGTACTTGCCCGGGTGCATCAGCAGGCGCGTCGACGAGCTGTAGGTGAAATAGTCCCACACCCAGTCGATAAAGACGCTCACCTTGTTGCGCATACCCAGCAGCGACATCAGGTGCACCACCATCCACGTTATCCAGGCGAAGAAGCCCTTGAAGTGAATGTGGTTTAGGTCTACTACCGCGCGGTTGCGGCCCACCGTAGCCATCGTGCCCTTGTCGTTGTATTTGAATCCGCCGGTCACCTTGCCGCGGTTGATGTCGCGCGCCACCATTATGGCCTGCTGTATCGCCACTTGAGCCAGCTGCGGGTGGCCGTTAGGATAGTCGTCGGTCGTCATCAGGGCGATGTCGCCTAGCGCGTACACGTCATTTACTCCCTTCACGCGGCAATATTGGTCAACCTCGATGCGGTTACCGCGCCCCGGTTTGATAGTGTCGCCCGTGAACTCAAAGTCGACACCCTTTACGCCGGCCGTCCATATCAGCATCGCCGCGTCAAGCGTTTCGCCGTTGTCCATCGTCACGGTGTCGTCACTGTAGGTCTTCATGTTGTGGCCTAACTTAACGTGAACCATCAGCGACTTCAGGTACTCGCCAGCCTCGGCCGACGACTTCTCGCTCATCGTGCGCAGCACGCGGTCGGTACCCTCGATCAGCGTTATCGAGATATCCTCGGGAGCAATCTGGCGGTACTCGCGCGGAATGATGTAGCGCTTCATCTCGCCCAGAGCGCCGGCAACCTCCACACCTGTGGGGCCGCCGCCGATGACAACGAACGACAGCATGCGGCGGCGCTTCTCGGGGTCTCGCTCCATGCACGCGCGCTCCAGCCGGTCCATGATGTCATTGCGGCATCTGATAGCCTCAGATATAGACTTGAGAGTGTACACCGAGTCTCTCAGCTCGGGCATATTGAAGAAGTTGTTGGTCGTGCCGGCCGCGATTATCAGCTTGTCATACGGTATCACCTCCTCATCGGTAGTGACCGTGCGGGCATTGGTATCGATCGACTTCGCACGGGTCATGTTGAAGTACAGCCCCTCAGCCTTGCGATACTTTCTCAACTCGCGGCGCAGGGGAAAGCAGATGCCCGACGCATCAATTCCCGCCGAAGCCACCTGGTAGAACAGCGGCGGAAAACTGTGGAAGTTGTTACGGTCAATTAGCGTTACATCAAACTTCTCTTTGTCAATACGTTTGATGAAATTTAAACCGGCAAATCCGCCACCGATCACAACAATCTTCTTCTTAGCACTCTTGTCCATTATCAATTACTGTAAAAATCTTAAAAAAATAACGCCTTGTACCATGCGTTTGTTCGTAGAGAGAGCTTTCGTGCAGCAAAATTACTGAAAAATTTCCGTAATTCAACAACATTGCAGAAAAATTTCAGCAATATTAACCCGATATCGAAATATTAATTTTTTTGTCAGATATTTAATTGTCATATATATAGCGG
>CAMWLW010000065.1 GCA_947175245.1 uncultured Bacteroidales bacterium | reverse complement strand
GCCGACACCCCCACCGTCACCGCCGGCCCCCACACCCTGCACTACACCGACCTCACCTCCAGACTCCTCCCCCCCGACCTCCAAGCCACCTCAGCCGTCATCCTCACCACCCCACTCTAAACGACTAAATTTAAGTATGGAAAAACTTCACTCAAAAATTCAACTCGATATCGAGCCGACCGCTAATTACGACAGACCGACATTTCCTGTCCGCATTGAATCTCTTATACACATTATACGGGATCAACAGGTAATGCTTGACTCTGATTTGGCCCGTCTCTATGGGGTGGAGACAAAAGTCTTGAATCAGGCGGTTAAGCGCAACATACAACGTTTCCCGGAAGATTTTATGTTTCAGTTGACCAATGACGAATGTTTGAGGTCACAAATTGTGACCTCAAACGGGAGTCGCGGTGGTACAAGATACAAACCTTTTGTTTTCACAGAGAATGGTGTTGCAATGTTAAGCAGTGTGTTACGTTCCGAAAAAGCGATTGAGGTTAACATAAATATTATGCGTGCATTCTCGGCAATGCGTAATTTTTTATTGAATAATGCAGCTCTCTTCCAGAGAATGGATCAATTGGAAATGAAGCAATTGAAGACCGATGAAAAAGTTGATGCTATTCTTGACCGGCTTGGAGATAATAATAATGTGAGTGAGGGAATATTTTTCAACGGCCAGATTTTCGATGCTTACGCACTTGTCGCCGACCTGATTCGTCAGGCCCAAAATTTAATTGTTGTAATCGACAATTATATCGACGACTCGGTACTTGTTCAACTGGCCAAGCGTATGCAAGGTGTGACGGTAGATATTTATATCGGCCACATTACGCAACAACTGAAGCAAGATGTAGAGAGACATAATGAGCAATATCCCGGTGTGACACTCCACAAATACACAAAAGCTCATGATCGCTTCCTTATTATAGATGAGGATGTATACCACATCGGCGCGTCTCTTAAAGATCTTGGCAAAAAGCTATTCGCATTCTCCAAAATGGATGTGATGACCGGCTCAGAACTGATAGCCCGACTCATATAAGTTGCCTGATAATTGGGAATGAGTCGTTATTTGCATATTTCGCAAGAAATTGTTATCTTTGCGCGATTTACGACGATTTAAAAACTAAATACATTTTATGAACCCAATCAAGAAAACCATCACCCTCGCCGACGGTCGCACGATCACACTCGAGACCGGCAAGCTGGCAAAGCAGGCTGATGGAGCTGTAGAACTGCGCATGGGCGGAACCATGCTGCTCGCTACCGTGGTATCGGCCAAGGAGGCCGGTGAGGGCGTTGACTTCATGCCCCTGCAGGTAGAGTATAAAGAGAAATTCTCTTCAGCCGGACGTTTCCCCGGCGGATTCCTGAAACGCGAAGGCCGCGCAAGCGACTACGAGATTCTGACATCACGTCTCGTTGACCGCGTGCTTCGTCCCCTCTTCCCCGACAACTATCACGCTGACACTTTTGTCAACATCACCATGTACTCGTCTGACGGCGTCGACATGCCCGACGCTCTCGCCGGCCTGGCCGCATCGGCCGCTCTCGCTGTCAGCGATATCCCCTTCAACGGCCCCATCTCGGAGGTGCGCGTAGCTCGCATCGACGGTGAGTTCGTTATCAACCCCACCTTCGAACAGCTCGAGAAAGCCGACATGGAGCTCATGGTCGGCGCCACCTACGACAACATCATGATGGTCGAGGGCGAGATGAACGAGGTGTCTGAGACCGACCTGCTCAACGCTCTCAAGGCCGCTCACGCCGCCATCAAGGAGCAGTGCAAGGCCCAGATGGAGCTCGCCGAGGAGGTTGGCTCGCTCGTTAAGCGCGAGTACTGCCACGAGGTGAACGACGAGGCCCTGCGCCAGGACGTTCACGACAAGTGCTATGACAAGGCATACGCCGTTGCCAAAGCCGGCTCGGCCGACAAGCACTGGCGCCAGGACTCGTTCGACGCCATCTGCAAGGAGTACATCGAGTCGCTGCCCGAAGAGGAGCGCGACGAGAAGACTCCGCTCGTAAAACGCTACTATCACGACGTCGAGAAAGAGGCCGTACGCCGCTGCATCCTCGACGAGGGCATACGTCTCGACGGCCGCAAGACCACCGAGATACGCCCCATCTGGTGTGAGGTCGACTATCTGCCCGGCCCCCACGGCTCGTCAATCTTCACCCGCGGCGAGACCCAGTCGCTCTCGACCGTTACCCTCGGCACCAAGCTCGACGAGAAGATTCTCGACGACGTGCTCAACCAGGGCAAGGAGCGCTTCCTGCTTCACTACAACTTCCCGCCCTTCTCGACCGGCGAGGCTAAGGCCCAGCGTGGCGTAGGCCGCCGCGAGGTAGGCCACGGCAACCTGGCTCACCGCGCCCTCAAGCGCATGTTCCCCGACGACTTCCCCTACTGCTGCCGCATCGTGAGCGATATCCTCGAGAGCAACGGTTCGTCGTCGATGGCAACAGTGTGCGCCGGCACCCTCGCCCTGCTCGACGCCGGCGTCAAGATGAAACGCCCCGTCAGCGGTATCGCCATGGGTCTTATCACCGACACCGAGAGCGACAAATATGCCATCCTCTCTGACATCCTGGGCGACGAGGATCACCTCGGCGACATGGACTTCAAGGTAACCGGCACACGCCAAGGCATCACCGCCACCCAGATGGACATCAAGTGTGACGGCCTGTCATACGAGATTCTCGAGCGCGCCCTCAACCAGGCACGCGACGGCCGCCTGCACATCCTCAATATCATCGAGCAGACCATCCCCGAAGCCCGCGAGGACTACAAGCCCCACGTACCCCGCATCGTCACCAAGATCATTCCCAAGGAGCTCATCGGCGCCGTTATCGGCCCGGGCGGAAAAGTCATCCAGGGCATCCAGGAAGCCAGCGGCGCTACCGTGTCGATCGACGAGATCGACGAGGGCGGCTACATCGAGGTGGCCGCTGCCAACAAGGCATCGATCGACAAGGCTATGGAGATGATCAACGCCATCGTACAGCTTCCCGAGGAGGGTCAGGTGTACACCGGCAAGGTGCGTTCGATTCTCGACTTCGGCGCGTTCGTCGAGTTCATGCCCAACCGTGACGGCCTGCTTCACATCTCTGAAATCTCGTGGGAGCGTCTCGAGAACATGGAGGCATCGGGTCTCAAGGAAGGTGACACCGTCGAGGTGAAACTCATCGAGATTGACAAGAAGACCGGCAAATACCGCCTGTCGATGCGCGCTCTGCTGCCCAAGCCCGAAGGCTATGTCGAGCCCCAGCGCCGCGAGCGTCGTGACAACGACCGTCCCCGTCGCGAAGGCAACGGTGAGCGTCGTCCCCGCCGCGAGGGTGGCAACAACGGCGAACGCCGTGAGCGCCGCGAACGTCGCGACAACGACTGATAACACAGGCCCGGCCTAAACCATATTAAACCGACTGCGAGTCACCGTCAGCCCACAAAGGCACGTGACCCGCAGTCCTTTTTTTGCAATTATGTGTAGCAAATTTACTATATTTGTACACTAATTGTATAAAATCTATTGATATGTCAAGGAAAACTACCATACTTACAGCCGCCGTCATCGCTTTGTCGATGAACGCAGCCCCGGCTGCCGACTATGTGCCCGAAATATACGCCTCGGTCTACAGCGCCAACTCATGGAAAGAGCACGGCATGGAAGACGTGGGCATGTACCGATTCGCGGCCGACCGCTACCAGCGCACGACCGTGATGATTGACCCCTACCTCGACGCGAGCGGCGGCGGTGTGATGACCGACGACTTCTACTTCTGCACCCAGGAGCTCAACTACGACGGCATGTGGATCGACATCACCCACTATTTCTTTGACCCCGACGACTGGACTGAGATTTCGAGCCTGCGCGACGGCTCGGAGGGTTCGGTAGCCACCGACATGACCTACGACCCCACGACCGACAAGGTCTATGGATGCTTCGACGGCGACGGCGAGACAATGGTGTTCGGCACGCTCAACGTCACCAACGGCGAGCGCTTTGCCATCTGCAACATCGACATACCCTGGATTGCGTGCAGCGTCGACAACAACGGCAACCTGTATGCCGTCGATATGACCGGCAACCTGTTGAGCGTAAATAAAATCAACGGCGAGACCAAGCTGCTGGGCAACCTCGGCTTCGAGGCCACCAATCGCTCGACCGGCGCCATCGACCCGCGCACGGGCACGTTCTATGTCGTTGTCACCACGACGCGCGAGAACGACGACCCCTACTTCACCTATATGGTCAACGTCAGTCACCTGTGGGCGGTCGACATCGCCACGGCCACAGCCAAGTGCCTGTATGAGTTTGAGGACGGCGAGGCCCTGGGCGGCATGTTCATCCCCGGCCCCACAGCGCTCGACGGCGCGCCGGCCCAGCCCGTGGATCTCAGCGTCGATTTCCCCAAAGGCTCGATGACAGGCTCGGTCAACTTCACCGTGCCGGCCACTACGTTCGACGGCAAGCCCGCCACAGGACTCGTCAGTTACATCGTGCGCGCCAACGGTGAGCTGCTTGCCGAGGGCACTGCGGCATACGGCTCGACCGTGTCAGCACCGGCCAAAATCAAGAGGGCCGACACCTATGACATCACCGTCACACTCACCAACAGCACCGGCCGCAGCCCCAAAGCCAAGGCCAAACTGTGGCTCGGCCCCGACACCCCCACCCCGCTCGACAAGCCCGTGCTGACATACACCGACGGGGCGTTCAACCTGTCATGGGCGGCGCCGACCGAGGGTGAGCACGGCGGATACTTCGACCCAGCGCTCGTCACCTACACCGTCACCCGCCAGCCCGGCGACGTCACCGTGGCCGAGAACATCACCGCCACATCGTTCACCGACCCGATGGCTGTACCGACCGAGATTGTAACCTACTCATACACCGTCACAATGAGCTATGACGGCACCGCGATGAAGCCCGTCAGCTCCAACGTATGGCGTCTTGGCACCGTCTCGCTGCCCTATCACACCGACTTCGAGGCCGAGAACTCGCTCGACCTGTTCACACGCATTGACTGCAACAGCGACCACATCGAGTGGTACCGCGAGTGGGAATTCTATGTCGAGGAAACCGACGAACTGATTCCGGTCGTGTGCTATCCCTATTCATCGTCACAGCCTGCCGACGACTGGCTCATCACGCCCCCGGTACAGTTCAAGGCAGGCAAGACCTACACGCTCGCCTACGAGTCGCTCACCGACTACCTTGGCGACGCCCCCCTGCTGGCCATCTACATGGGCGAGGCGCCGACCGTCGACGGCATGACCACCCGTCTGCAGGAGCCCACCGAGATAACCACATTGCTGCCTACACGTCACACCATCGACATCACCGTCGACCATGACGCCATCTACTACATCGGCTTCCTGGCATGCAGCGAGCCCTACCGCAGCGGCATCGCGCTGACAACCATCGACATCGAGGGCGAGGACAGCGGCATAGACAACGTCACCGCCGACGCGACCGACGGCACATACACCGTCTACACCATCGACGGACGCATCGCCGCCCAAGGCCACGGCACGCCCGACACCACCGCGCTCCCCGCCGGCCTCTACATCGTCAAGCAAGGCCCCACAACCCGCAAGCTCACCCTCAGCCACTAATCACCAAAAAAGACTAACTATGTGTCTGAGATAGCTCATTAGGCTATCTCAATTCCACGTTTGCAAGCAGTGTGAAACAGTCAGTATCATTATCCCATGCTGTAGTTATCTTGAAATCAATATCCCGGCTGATGTTGAATTGAGATGCATTGACCTGTATGGCATCGCCTTCTTGAAAATATCTTAAGTCGGCTTCCTCTCATCCATCTCATCAATAGTCAGCTCTATCAACGGGACCTTTTTCATCTAAAAAGTATTAATATTCTTAAAATATACAGTATATATAGTTTTTTTGAGGCAATTGTCTATAGACTTAAAAGATTTTTAGCGTTGAAATATGTAACTCTGTCGAATTGTTCTTGAGTACATATAATACGAAATGCATTCAACTTATTAAGATAATATTGCCTCATGTCTTGCTCAGGGTAAAAATACTTGGGTATGCACATATCAGTACCCCACAATAATTTTGTAGCAGAAGCTTTTTTTATGAAAACATACATCTGATCTACCGGCATGAAAGCCGAATCAACAAATACATTATCATAATTGTTAGCCATTTTAATTGCTTGTTGAAGAGGTCTACCATGAGCAAGTATGAAAATTATATCGGGATTATTAGCAATAATGTTTTCAAAAACAATACACTGACAGCACTTTTCATTTCCTGTATGAATAAGTACTGGCAGGTTCAATTCTCTTGCTATGTCACATACTTCTATAAATAAGGCTGGTTGCTTTTGCCATTCTTCACAATTTAAAAATGGATGGATTTTTAACATTCTCCACTTTATCTCCGACTCCAGATACCAGGCAATATTTCCTTTTAATCCCAATGGTGTAATCCACATTACAGGAAGTACTTTTTCTCCATCAATATCTATCAATTCTCTCAATTCATCAAGAACTTTTCTATAATTTTCTTCACATATAGAAGTTGAAGACACCGCATAATGGCTTACACGTAAGTGCTCCATCAGATTGCATACCACTGATGGAGCAAAATACAAATTGTTAAATTGACCGACATGTATATGCGTGTCAATTAACATTTTATAAAACATTTTTCAATAAGCTCTAAAACATCGGGCATAGCTCTACAGACCTTATAATCTGAAACAAGATTATCCTTAAAACGGATTTTACATCTCATTGTTCCATTAATGCAAATCGGTTCTATATTATATACGTGAAATACTTCTTGGGAGTAATAATTTAGAATCCGTATTGGATATCGGATAAATCGTTGGAAACATGCTATTATTTCATCTGCATCTTGTTTTGAATATTTCATAACTCATTAGAGATATTTAGTGTTATGTTAAGCGGATAGAGTTTAAGTATTATTTTACACTCGATTTTTTAATTTGTAAAAGTCTTTCTCTACGTTCATATTCAGAACCATATTCTTCTTCTACAATTCTTTTAGTCAGAAAAGCTACATCACAAAAATGCTTGTTTACTTTAAACATGTCGCCTTCGCTTTCGTTATAATTTCTCACAAGACACATTGCGCAATAATTCCTTGCCTCACATTCAAGACATTCTGGGAAAGATGCTTGTGTAATTTTGCGTAATTCTTTAACTCTTGGAGATTCTTCCCAGATTTGCTTAAGAGATTGTTTATAAACATTCCCTAAAACATAATCTTGCCATCCGGCACACGGATACACGTCTCCATTTGCAGTAATACAACAATTATCGTAGCCAACACCACAAACAGGTTGATTTTTGAATCGTTCTAAATCAAATGTCATTTCTTCTATTGGCGGGACTTGAGTAAGAATCTCATTCTTATAATTCACATCATGTCGAACAATATCTCTAATAACAGTTTCGGTCTCATCTAAAGATAGTCTATTGGCCAAATTTTCAGTGTCAAGATCTGAGCGTGCCATCATTATATAGTCCGTTTGAGCCTTAATTTTTAATGACCGTGCGTATTCCAATACTTTATCATATCCCTCCTTATTTTTCTTCATTAGCGGACATGAAATTTGAATCGGTATATCAGCAGCGACTAACTTCTCTATCGCATTTTTAGTCTTTCGCCATGAACCAGTAATAGTTGTTATATAATCATGTACATCCTCATCCATAGAATATAACGATACTTGAATTAAGGAAATATTGCTTTTCTTTAATCTTTGGATATGCTCATCATTTAAGGATATAAGATTAGATAGAATAGTTACTTTTAAATCATTTTCTCTGCAATATTCAACAATTTCCATTATATCCTTATGAAGAAATGCTTCTCCTCCTGATAATGTAACACTAATACCTCCCATTCCCACATATTCATCGATAATACTTTTTACCTTTTTGAGAGGCATATCAAAACCATGATTCTTTTTCCCATTGGGAATATAGCAGTGAATACAGCGTTCATTACACCTGCTTGAAAGTTCAAATTGCAGATTTGAAATTAGGGGACGACCTTGAACTTCTTCCAAGAAAAAATCTTGAGTATTTTCAGTTACTTTTTCATCAGTATGTTGATAGAACTCATCTCCTGTCTTTAACGTCTTTGGATTATCTATTGCATATGTGAAATCAATATCTTTCTGATTAAGTTCATCTTCAGAATCTCCCATTAATATAAAACAGTCTTTTGCAAGACTCTTCAAGAATTCTATATAGTCATTCTTTAGTGTGTTAAAATCAACATCAGAAAATATTTTGAGTAAATCTTCTATAATTTCATCAACTTCTTTTGCATCTCTTGTTATTTGACGAAGAAAGATTGCACCGGTTTCATCATAGGTTCTATCATAACGAGTCAGTTGATTCGTTATATAGCCATAGTGTTCCGTACAACGGATGAAACTGTTTTTACTTTGTTTAACTAACATAAGATTTATTTTATTGATTCAAATACTTTTTTTGCTATGAAAGCGTATTGACACGCAAAATCTGGGGGATTAGTATAATCTCCAGTTTCTAAATGATTTCGTGCAAAGCATCTTACACAATAATCTAGAGCCTCGCAATCAACACATTTGGGGAAGGAGCGTTCTTTTTTATTACGAACTTCATTTAAAAATTCATTTTTCTCCCAAAAGTCTTTCAAGGAGAGACGCAAGTCTGATTTGTCATCTTCAATAACCCATCCAGGACAAATCGAATATTTATTATCAGATGTAATATATAACATATTTTGAGCGGCTCCGCATACCGGACCATTTAAAAATTCCTCATAATTATCTTTTATTTTTTTTGCTCTATCAATCCGAAGCAATAGCTTTTTTGTAAAATCAGGATTATGTTTAGCCAAAACACGAAAACAGCTTTCTAAATCTTCAGGAGACATTCTATACTTGAGATTATCACTACTTTTATCCTCTCTTGCAATTATATTAAATTCCAAACTCAACATTAAGTTCAAACGAAGCGTATAATCAAGTAATTCACATATTTCATTCATATTATCTTTTATGACCGAACATGCTATCCGTACCGGCAGGCCTGAATCTATAAGGCGTTCTATTGACTTTTTTGTTTTTTCACAAGATCCTTTTACTTTTGTAATAGAGTCATGTACTACCGGATTAACTGAATACAATGAAACCTGAATATCATTTACACCAACTTCTTTAAATTTATATATGTGATCATCCGTAAGAGTAAGACCATTAAAAAACAATGCAATCCATAGACCCTTACTATGTACATAATCCAATATAGCTAATAAATTCTCACAAAGAAGTATCTCTCCTCCGGTAAGCAATATATTTTCGCCCCCCATTTCAACAAATTCGTTAATGATGGCACTGATTTTTTCATAAGAAATATCCGTACTCACAGACTTAACTATATCGGGTATATAGCAATGTTTGCACCTCTCATTGCATTTATTAGTCAATTCAATCACTAATGTGTCTAATTTAGGTATTTTTGATATGGCTCCCATATAATAATCCATTAATTTCTTTAGAGAGGCTGTGCTTTAGATATTGTCCTCATTCATAACCTTCTGTAAGGACTTCACACAAGCACAGCCTTCTAGTTAGTCTTAGGATGCTATTTCACACTTTTTGCAAAAAGCAGATACGCGTGACCCGCAAGTTGTAGTGTTAGTGGGGCATCCAGCTGCATAAGAACCAGTAGGAAGGTTCTTAGCGATAATTTGTGCTTTCTTATATTCCTTCATTGTTTAGAATTTAAGAATGTTATTGCCTACTTCCTTTCAAGCGATTCGGCTTTCTCTTTATAGTTTAAAGGTAATTCTTAATTCATTGAGTTTCTATTTCCAGCTGTTTAATTCTATTTTCTACATGTTTAGGTTGAATGTATCTATCTGTTTTATAGCTCCTTCGTACAGTAGTTTTACCAACTTCAAGTTCAGCAGACAGCTCACTTTCTATACGAAGTAACTCAGACACATTTAAATATACTCTGTATAATTCATTCTTCGTACTGTTTAACTTCTTATTTGAATCTTTAAGTTCTAATGATAGTTTTTCAATACGTCTTTTTAGTAAGCCTCAATATATAGATGCAATTGCAGCCGTGCCGCTAGCAACAGCTGTAAATAATCCTAATATTAAATGTGTAGTATTCAAATTAATCTGAATTTCGTTATTATTTTGTCAGTAAGACCTGCAGGATAAAATCACCTGATATATGTTGTGTAAAGTTATCTGATGCTTGTAAATAGGAGTGATTTCTAAACAAATATCACAAATAGTCAAAAGAATTTTCCAAAAAGCCCTCCTTTTTTCTTTTTTCCATTATTTTTCTTCTTGGATGAAATTAATCCGAATGAAAAAGTTTCTTTTAGATCAGATCCAATTTCCTTGAACTCACTAAGTAATCCTTTGTCATCCTCGTCCTCTTCATCATCATCGTCGTCGTCGTCATAGTCGTCGTCATAGTCATCATCATCGTCATCATCATCGTCATCATCTGAACTCATTGACTTAATATATTCTAACATCTCTGCACTAAGAGGGTGGTAAGCTATCCTGCTATTATCATCGTCATCATCGTTGTCATCATCTTCAGAACTCGAAATCTGCGACATTTCAACTTCCTGTACCTTTGAGTCGATAAATAAATCAAATTCTTCAGGATCTACTCCACATTTTTCTGCTCTTTTTAACAAAGCGGCACGTTCTCTATCAGATATTTCCCCATCGGTAAGGAAAGCGTTCAAAAGCTCCATGAGCTCATCTGGATATAAAGCCATAATTATAGTCTTTTTTTAACGACCCAGGGCTCCCCTCCTCGGCATTAGTTCTATAAAATAAAAAGCGTGAGAGCCGTACCTGTTGTCCGTTCCCACACTGCGAGGTTCTGGTATTACCTTTGGAGTTGAAACAGACAACGCAGAAGCCTCACGCGAGATATGATGTATCCAGCCAACACTGATGCTCGCACATCAAGTTGCCTGACGTCAGAATCATATCCACATAAGGCGTCTACCGTTATCTCTGTCCTGACTCCTTTTGAGAAATTTACCAGATTTCGCAGTGTCAAGAAAGAGCGTCGAGTAAACGCTTTTTATATGTCGGCATGTGGCGCGCAAGCATACTGAAAGACTTCAGCGCGACATGCACTCGCAAAGTTAATAAAATTTTTAATTCCTGCAAAAAAGATTAAAAATTCACATTAATATTCTTTCAACTCCTAAGAATTGAATAAACGGACTCTTCCGTATTCATCTTTACAAAGATATTCACTCCTTGAAAAAATCGGAAAGTCCTTTTTAGTCCTTTTCGTTATTGGTAGGGATTTTGAAAGTTATCCCGGTCTTGCTGCCGCAAACGTAGACACCGATCAGGTTACCGTCCTTAATGAGATTGTCGAGGTAGAGCGGTTCGCCGGCGAGAATCATAGGGCAACGGAATCGGTCGCCGGGATTGAGTCGCGTACCCTCTGATGCCACTACTCGCCAGTCGAGATTACCAAGGTATTCGATTTCACATACACGTGAGGGATTCCAAAAAAGGCGTACGCGTCCACCGGGGTGGATATCCTCTCCGGCTCTGATAACGTTGCTGCCGACATTGCCGCTTTCGATCTCAGGGGTATCTGCCGAAAGAAAATGCTCATAATCGCGCCAACCGCAAAACCGTGAGAGTGTGTCGAGTGTTGAGCGTCGCGGGATGACCGGCTCGTCGAGATAGCCCCACAACCGTTTGAGTGTGGTAGGGCTGAGTAAAATGCCTGTACGCAGGCTTATCAATTGAGAGAGGGTATCAAAGTCTTTGGGAGTTGATACTGTCAGATTAGCGGCGATCTCAACCTCGTGACATAAACGTGTTTTGGGCCCTGTGGCAGCTATGGGTTTATTTGCTTCAGCCATTTTTCCTGATATTCAGATATTTTTATAGTTTGATAGTTATAGAGGTCCAGACGGAGCTTCTCGGTATCCTCGGGCGATAGCATGGATGTTTTCAGAGATGAGCAATAGTTATCAACTGTAGTTTTCATCTCACTTATCAACTCTAATACCTTGTGGTTGTAGGGTTCAATCGTAGTCAGTTTAGAGAATATTTTTCTATCGGCCTGAGTCAACTTCGTATCAATCATTCGACATCCTTGGGCAAGAGAGGATCTCCTGAGATTGTCGTATTCTGTAATTTCGGCCAGTTTGCCTCGGGTGTTGTCGAGATGACCCTGAACCGATGACAACGAATCTTTGAGCGATGTGATCAAGGCTATATTATCGGTGTTGCGGGCTCGGAGGTCTTTGAGTTTCATATCCGAATCGCGGGCTGCCTGCTCGAGCGTGATAGTCCGCTGTACGGCAACGCCGGCAATGAGAGCGGCTGCAATGACAGATAGGGTTGTGATAAGGATTTTAGGGCGGCGGTCACGTTTACGAAGCATACGTAGCAGGCGACCAGCATCGGCAGGTCTCTTATCAGCGCGATTCATACATTGACGAGCTATGCGGGCGTAGCACGGTGTCATTTCGGCCATAATTACTCCGAGACTGTAGACATCATCGGCAGGCTCGGCGCCTCCCGACATCATCTGCTCGGGCGAAATGAATCCGGGCGTACCGGCGGCGCCCTTAATCTCTACATAGTCGGCGGTATCGGCGAGGCCGAAGTCTATCAGAACAATCTCTCGCCCGATTTGACGAATCATCACGTTAGAGGGTTTGAGATCGCGATGCACGATACCCTGGGAGTGAAGATAAGCTACAGTTGCGGTAAGATCGCGAATGATGCGTCGCCGCTCGGAGGGATTAAGATCGTCTTTGTGAAGAGCGTCATGGAGTGTAATCCCATCCACCCATTCCTGTACGATACATAATCCCAATCCGTCGATATTCTCCAACCCTATTACCTGGGCTATAGATGGGTGTCGCAGGCGAGAATGGATTTCAAACTCCTTTTGCAGTTGTCGCAGCATAACGGCTGAGTCACGCAGCTCCTCGCGCAGTCCCTTGAGGAACCACCGCCGACCATAGCGGCGCCCGCTCGCGATAATATTAGTTCGGGTTAAGCGAATTATCTCTATATCACTTATTACTGACCCGATATAACAATCGGTTTCAGGGCCGATGACATAACGTGATTCTGATTTCGCTGATTGGTTCATAACCTTAGATGCCATTGCTCGCCGGAAGTAATTGGACTTATTATCTTGGTTAGTAGGTGTGGCCCCAGGAGGCGCGGTCGAGGCGGCGGTAGTTGACGGCTTCGTAGATGTGGGGGGTGAGGACGGTGGGGGAGCCGTCGAGGTCGGCGATGGTGCGGGCTACTTTGAGGATGCGGTCGTAGGCGCGGGCTGACATATCGTAGCGGGTCATGACTTCTTCGAGTTTTCGGAGTCCGTCGGCGTCGGGACGGGCGTAGCGGGTAAGCAGGCGGCTGTCCATCTGGGCGTTGCAGTGTACGTCGGGCTCGGAGGCGAAGCGCTCGGTCTGTATCTCGCGTGCGCGGACGACGCGCTCGCGTATGGCGGCGGATGACTCGCCGGGGCGCAGGGAGGCCATCTGCTCGAAGGCGACGGGGAGTATCTCGACTTGCAGGTCGATGCGGTCGAGGAGGGGGCCGGAGATGCGGTTAAGGTATTTCTGCACCTGGCCGGGCGCACAGGTGCATTGTTTGGTGGGGTGGTTGTAGTAGCCGCACGGGCAGGGGTTCATTGAGGCGACGAGCATGAAGCCGGCGGGGTAGTCGATGGTGTAGCGTGCGCGCGAGATGGTGATGTGGCGGTCTTCGAGGGGCTGACGCATGACCTCGAGGACGCCGCGTGAAAACTCGGGGAACTCGTCGAGGAACAGGATGCCGTTGTGGGCGAGCGAAATCTCACCGGGCATGGGGTTGGAGCCTCCGCCGACGAGGGCTACGGGCGAGATGGTGTGATGGGGCGAACGGAAGGGGCGCTCGGTCATGAGCATGGAGCCGCGACGCAGCTTGCCGGCGACGGAGTGTATCTTGGTGGTCTCGAGGGCCTCGGCGAGTGTGAGCGGGGGCAGTATGGACGGCAGGCGCTTGGCCATCATGGACTTGCCTGAGCCGGGGGTGCCAACCATGAGGATGTTGTGGCCGCCGGCGCACGCTACCTCGAGGGCGCGCTTGACGTGTTCCTGGCCTTTGACGTCGCAGAAATCGAGGGTGGCGGTGGTGGCTGCCCGGGCAAATTCCTCGCGTGTGTTAACGATGGTGGGGGTGAGTGAGGATGTGCCTGACAGGAAGCCTATGACCTGTGAGATGTTGTCGACGCCATAGACGTCGAGGTTGTTGACGACGGCGGCCTCGGTGGCATTGGCCTGGGGCACAATCATGCCCCGGTAGCCGCGCTGACGTGCCATGATGGCCATAGGGAGCGCGCCCTTGATGGGGAGCACCGAGCCGTCGAGCGACAGTTCGCCCATGATGATGAATTGTGAGAGGCGGTCGGCGGGTATCTTGCCGTCGGCGGCGAGGATGCCTACGGCGATGGGGAGGTCGTAGGCGGCGCCCTCCTTGCGGACGTCGGCCGGCGACATGTTGACGACGACATGTGTGCGCGGGAAGCTGCAGCCGCACTGTTTGATGGCCGACTGGACTCGGTCGCCGCTCTCTTTGACGGCTGTGTCGGGGAGGCCGACGATTACAAAACCGCTGCCGCGGTCGACAGCGACTTCGACGGTAATCATTATCGCATCAATGCCTTGAACGGCGGCTCCGTAGGTCTTTACCAACATATCGCGCAGGGG
>CAMWLW010000064.1 GCA_947175245.1 uncultured Bacteroidales bacterium | reverse complement strand
CAATTAATATGTTGAATAACTTAATTTATTTAACATTTTTGTAAAAATTTTTAAAATTCATTTTTTAGATCTAATCATACAAAATTTTTCATGAAAAATTCTCTCTTAACCTACTCTCTCGCTGCACTTACGGCGACTTCGATGCTCGCATCGTGCGACTCTACTCCCAAACACAATCAACTCACAGCCATTGAGATTGCCGACGGCTGGGAGCTTCTTTTTGACGGACAGACCCTCAACGGCTGGCGCGACTACAACGGCGACTCGCTCACACAGCCCTGGCACGTAGTCGACGGCTGCATCCAGGCCCACGGCGACGGCAGCGACCTGTCGGGCTACATCGTCACCGACCGTCAGTTTGACAACTTCATTCTCGACTGGGACTGGAAACTGAGCCACGGCGGCAACAGCGGCATGCTCTACCACGTCGTCGAGGATCCCTTCTTTGCGGTACCTTACGTCACCGGCCCCGAGTATCAGCTCATCGACAACGAGGGTTGGGAAGAGGACAACGCCCCCACAAAACTCGAGGAGTGGCAGAAACTCGGTGTCGACTACGCCATGCACCTCCCCGACCCCGATTCACTCTTTGTCAATCCTCAGGGCGAGTGGAACAACTCACGCATCGTCTTTGACAACGGCCACGTAGAGCACTGGCTCAACGGCCACAAGATTCTCGAATTCGAGGCCTGGACACCCGACTGGTATGCACGCAAGAACAGCGGCAAGTGGGAGAACGCACCCGAGTATGGCCTCGCCAAGACCGGCGTTCTCTGCCTCCAGGATCACGGCTACCCCGCCTCGTTCCGTAACATCAAGATCAAACAGCTTCCTAAGCGCGAGGCCGAGCCCGTCTCACTCTTCAACGGCACCAACCTCGACGGATGGACAGCCTACGGCACCGAGCTGTGGTACGTAACCCCCGACAGCCTCCTCGTGTGCGAGAGCGGCCCCGACAAACAGTACGGTTACCTCGCCACCAACGACTATTACAAAGACTTTGACCTCACCGTCAACTTCAAGCAGCTCGCCAACGGCAACTCGGGCGTGTTCTTCCGCTCATTTGTCGAGCAGCCCGCCAAGGTTCACGGCTGGCAGGTCGAGGTCGCACCCAAAGGCAACGACACCGCCGGTGTCTATGAGTCTTATGGCCGCGGCTGGCTCGTCCAGATTCCCGACGAGAAAGAGAACATCCTGCGCGAAGGCGACTGGAACACAATGCGCATCAAGGTCGTAGGCGACCACGTGCAGACATGGCTCAACGGCGAGCCTATGGTCGACTTCACCGACGAGGCCATCGGCAAAGCCCAGGGTCGCATCGCCCTCCAGATTCACGACGGCGGCGGCATCAAGGTGCAGTGGAAAGACCTGACTATACAACCTCTTTAAAATATAATATATCATAAAACATAAGGACTTACCAATCATGAAAACCAATCGACGCAATTTCCTCAAGACCGCGGGCGCACTGGCACTCTTCACCATCGTTCCCCGCAAGGTTCTTGGCGGCCAAGGTCATATCGCCCCCAGCGATCAGCTCACCAAGGGTATCATCGGTACCGGTGGCATAGGCCGCAGCAAAAATCACTTCTCAAGCAACGAGCAGTGCCGCCTCGTGGCCGTCTGCGACTGTGACAAGTCTCACCTTCAGAACGCCCTCAACCAGGGCCGTGAACAGCTCGGACAGGAGCTCCAGCCCTACAGCAACTACCGCGACCTCATCGCCGACCCCAATATCGACATCGTACACATCGCCACCCCGCCCCACTGGCACGGCGTGATGGCTATCGAGGCCGCCAACGCCGGCAAGGACGTGTGGTGTGAGAAGCCCATGACCCGCACCATCGGCGAGGGCAAGCGCGTTGTCGAGGCAATGAAACGCAACAACCGCATCTTCCGTCTCAACACCTGGTTCCGCTTCAAGGACACATTCTACGGCCTCGGCACTACAGTCGAGCCCCTGAAGAAGCTCGTCGACAGCGGAGTGCTCGGATGGCCCCTCACCGTGCGCATCTCAGGCGCCACAGGCTTCGCCTGGAAATTCTTCTGGACCGGCCGCGAGAACCTTGTGCCCCAGGACGTACCCGCCGACCTCGACTACGACATGTGGCTCGGCCCGGCTCCCTACAAGCCCTATAACGTTCACCGCACCCACGCCACCTTCCGCGGCTACTGGGACTATGACGGCGGCGGCCTCGGCGACATGGGCCAGCACTACATGGATCCCGTGCAGTACATCCTCAGCAAGGACAACACATCGCCTGTCAAGGTCGAGATCGACGCTCCCCAGCAGCACCCCGACGCTATCGGCATCTGGCGCAAGATCACCTATACCTATGACGACGGCTGCCGCATCATACTCGAAGGCGAAGGCTACGAGTCGGGCAACAAAGTGCCCTACATCGAAGGCCCCAACGGCAAGGTATTCCAGGGCTTTGAGGTAGAGCTCAACGGCCAGCCCGCCCCCGACATCATGAACATCATCGCCCAGATGCCCGATCCCGAGCCTCAGAACACCGATTTCATCAAGTGCGTGCGCAACCGCGAGAAATTCGCCCTCAACGAGGAGAACGGCCACCGCTCATGTAACATCGTCAACATGGGTGTGTGCGCTCTGCGCCTGAACCGCGACCTCGAGTTCGACCCCGTGAGCCAGACATTCGTCAACGACGATGCTGCCAACCGACTCATCGACCAGCCCATGCGCGGCGACTACCGACTCATCTGATTATCATAACCAAAGAAAACCAAAACCCGAGCCGGCATCACCGGCCGGCTCACACATAACAGTATATGAAAATAAATCGCATTATATCGGCGTTCGCCCTCTCGATGTTGCTTCCCTGCATGGCTTTTGCACAGGATGCACGCCAGCGCACGCCCCAGACAATAGTGGCCGACGTGCTCGCCGAGATTCCTATGGAGCAGGTCACCGACTTCAACACCGCCATGAGCGACCTTCTGGGTACAGGCTCGTTCGGCGTCACCCAGCTTGCCAAGATGCTCGTGCCCGCAGCCGAGGGTCAGAACAACCGCGTCGAGTATGCTCTCGACGGCCTGGTTGCCTATGCCACTCAGCACGCCACCGAGGCCCAGCGCGCCCAGCTGTGTGAAGGCCTTGACGCCGCCATCATTGCCTGCAACGACAAGCCCAACAAGGCATTCCTAATCTCGCTCCTGAGCCGCATCAGCCGTCCCGCCGATGCAGGCGTGTTTGTGACCTATCTCACCGACCCCTACCTGGCCGAGCACGCCCAGAGCGCCCTCATCCTCACCCCCGGCACCGACGACGTCGTGCTGACTCTCATGACCGAGGGCAAGCTCCCCAAGACAGTGCTTGCACGCCTGGCCGGAGCCAAGAGAATTACAGGCGCCGAGCCCATCCTGCTCTCATGGCTCAAGAACGCCGATGCCGAGACCGCCACATCTATATATAGGGCACTCGACGAGTGTGGCACAGTCAAGTCACTTCCCGTTCTCGCCAAGGCCGCTGCCAAAGAGAAATATGACTGGCTGCCCACCGACGCCACCGCGTCATACGCCTCGCTGCTCAACCGCCTCGCCGCCAACCCCGCCGATGCCAAGACAGTAGCCAAAGATGCACGTGCGCTGCTCAAAAAAGCCAAGAACGTCCACGTGCGCACAGCCGCCCTCACCGCCCTCTTTGAGGCCGAAGGCGCCGAGGCTCTCCCCGAGCTCGTCAAGGCAATGTCTGACCCCTCGCGTCAGTACCGCATGGCCGCCCTGCGCTCAGCCCAGGCCTGGAACTCTGACGAGGCAGTAGCCACCATCGCCGCCCTGGCCAAGAACGACAAGACACCCGATGTTGTCAAGACCGACATCATCAACTGGATCGGCGCCAACAAGTATGCCGACCATGTTGACGTAGCCATCGCCAACTTCGACGCTGCCGACGACGAGCTCTCACAGGCCGCCTTCACCGCCGCCTCACGCATCGGTGGTGACGAGGCACTCGCCGCTCTCATAGCCCAGTTTGAGAACAAGAACGGACGCGACGTCAAAGCCCTGAAAGCACTCCTCTCGTTCAACGGTGACGTGAAGAACGCTATCGTTAATGCACTCGCCGAGGGTAACTCAACCAACACCCGTGGCAGCGCTCTCGCCATTGCCCTGGCTCGTCGCATCAAGGAGGCTGCCCCCGTTACACTGAGCCTTCTTAACGACGACAAGCTGTCTGAGGTAGCCTATACGGCTCTCCCCGGCGTTGTTTCACCCGACAACATCGGCACCCTGTGCCAGCTTCTCGAGAAAGCACCCGCATCACGCCGCGCCAAAATCCAGGAGGCAATCGTTGCAGCCCTGCGTCAGCTTCCAGCCGACAAGCAGTATGCCGCCATCGCTCCATACGTCGAGAAGAGCGCCAACCAGCCCCTGTACTACAACGCCATGGCCACCACCGGCTCAGCCGAGGCCGTTATCGCCCTGTTAGAAGCCTATAAAGTGCCCGCCACACGCGATGCCGCTTTTGAAGCCATGCTTCAGCTCGACTCGCCCGAAATGATCAACACCCTCTATGACATGGCCGTGGCCCATGACGGTACAGCCAACGCCAACCTCCTCAAGCGCTACATTACCGTGGTTGACCGTTTCGGCAAGGACAACATCGACCGCTACAACCTCTACCGCCGAGGTCTCGAGGCTTCAAAGAACGCCGAGGTCGACAACCTGTTCATCAACCGTCTCGCCGGCACCGGCACATACGGCGCCCTGATGATTGCCGACAGCTACATTGACCGTCCCGCCAACGCCGCCGCCTCGGCAGCCGCCATACGCGCCATCATGACCAAACACCTCGGCGAGTACCAGGGTGACGAAGTGCGCGACGCCATCGTCAAGTCTAAAGCCTACTTCGAGACAAAGATGTCGACCGACGCCGATGCCGGCTATGCAGTCGACGACCTCAAAGGCATGCTCACCAAGTATGACGCCCTCGCCGCCAACGCCGTCGCTCCCATCAGCGAGCTCACGGCCGAGGAGAAAGCCCAGGGCTTCGACATGCTCTTTGACGGCACGTCGCTCAAGAAGTGGACCGGCGACACCGCCACATATATTATAAAGGACGGCTGCATCACGGTCAACGCCGCTCACTGGGGCAACAACATCTACACCACCAACGAGTATGGCAACTTCGTCCTCCGCTTCGAGTTTGCCCTCGACCGTCCCGGTGTCAACAACGGTGTAGGCATACGCACCCCCATGAACGTCGACGCCGCCTTCCACGGCATGGAGATTCAGATTCTCGACCACGACGACCCCATGTATGCCGGTCTTAACGACTATCAGGTTCACGGTTCGGTCTACGGCGTCATCCCCGCCAAGCGCGTCAAGTTCAAGCACGGCGAGTGGAACACCGAGGAGATACGTGCCGAGGGCGACCACATCACCGTCACGGTCAACGGCAAAGTCATCCTTGACGGCAACATCCGCGAGGCTTGTCAGGGTCACTGTGTCGGCGATCCCGGCGAGGAGGGCAACCACTACATGATTGACCACCGCAATCACCCGGGCCTGTTCAACAAGCAGGGTCACATCGGATTCCTCGGACACGGCGACGGCATACGCTTCCGCAACGTCCGCGTCCTCGACCTCGACCGCAAATAAACAACCCATCTCGAACTCAACGAGCGGAGAGTGGCCCCTGCCGGCCGGCTCTCCGCTCTCAACCTATAACCCTCAAATCAAGATTTACCGATCGTAAAAAATGATTGATGTAGCACTTTTAGGAGCCGGTAACCGAGCACGCAAATATCTCGAATATATAATAGCCCACCCCGACGAAGCCCGCCTCGTGGCCGTCGTCGAGCCCAACAGGCTGCGCCGCGAATCGGTAGCCCGCAAATGCCAGCTGCCGGCCGACGCACTCTTTGAATCATCAGACGACTTCTTTGCGCGCGGACACATCGCCGACGCCGTTATCATCGCCACCCCCGACAAGTACCACTATCCACAGGCTATGTCGGCCATCCAATGCGGCTACCACATACTGCTCGAGAAACCGATTGCCCAGACTGTCGAGGAAGCCGAGCAGATCAAACTCGCCGCCGACCGTGCAGGCGTCATTGTCAACGTATGCTACGTACTTCATTTCCACCCCTACTTTGTCAAGCTGCGCGAGCTCGTCAACTCGGGCCGCTACGGTCAGATTGTATCCATCAGCCACTCGGCTCCCGTGGGCATTGACCGCGCCGGCCACGTCTACGTGCGCGGCATCTGGAACCGCTCGGAGGCTCAGGGCCCGCTGCTCACATCCAAGTGCTGCCACGACCTCGACTTCCTTGTGTGGCTCACCGACAGCCGCTGCCGTGCCCTATCATCGTTCGGCACGCTCAGGTGGTTCACACGCAAGAACGCGCCCGCAGGCTCGGCCGAACGCTGTATCGACTGCAAGACCGAGACCACCTGCCCGTTCTCGGCCATCGACCTGTACCGCAACCGCCACGCCTGGATAAGCAACTTTGACGTCCCCAACGGCATGACCATCAACGACGCCATCGAGGAACAGCTCGCCAACGGCCCCTACGGCCGCTGTGTCTACCACTGTGACAACGACGTCGTCGACCGTCAGGTAGTAGCTATGGAAATGGAGTCGGGCGTAACAATCGACCTCACAGTCGACGTCTTCACCACCAGCAACCGCCGCGTCACCAAGATAAGCATGACCAACGCCGAGATCATAGGCGACGAGCACGCGATCACCATACGCAAGTTCCGCCCGCGCGCCACCGAGACCTACGACTTCTCCGAGACAATCGACGCCCCCTACCACGCCGGCGCCGACCTAGAGACCGTCAGCAACTTCCTGACAGCCATTAGACAAGGGCGCGACAACAGTCACACCGGCATAGCCCATGCGCTCGAAAGCCAGCGCCTGTGCGACGCCATCGAGCAGTCACGCCTCTCTCACAGCTCAAAATAAAACCCAATTCATTATTCACAAATTATATCTTGCCATGAGCACCGACGAAACAAGAAGAAATTTCATCAAAAAGACCGGCCTCGCCCTGGCCGGCATGATGGTAGTCCCCTCGATCGTACCGCCATCAGTATTAGGTAAAACAACCGGACGCGTAGCTCCCAGTGACAAACTCAACATACTCGGTGTCGGCATCGGCGGCCGCGGTGCCGCCGACCTCGCCGCCATGGAGACCGAGAACATCATCGGCCTGTGTGACGTCGACTGGAAATATGCCGGTCACATCTTTGACAAATACCCCAAGGCAAAGCGCTACAACGACTACCGCCGCATGTATGACGACATGCTCAAGAACGCCGACGCCGTCATGGTAGCCACCGCCGACCACACCCACGCCATCATCGCCGCCCAGGCCATCGAGGCAGGCAAGCATGTATATGTCGAGAAACCCCTCACCCTCTACCCCTACGAGTCACGCCTGCTCACCAAGCTCGCCAAGAAACACCGCGTAGCCACCCAGATGGGTAACCAGGGCGCATCGAGCGCCGGCTCGCGCAAAGCCATCAGCATGCTCCAGAACGGCGTCATCGGCGAGGTGACACGCATCGAGTCGTTCACCAACCGTCCCATCTGGCCCCAGGGCATGCCCGTACCCTCAGAGGTGATGCCCGTGCCCGACACCCTCAACTGGGATGCCTTCATCGGCCCGGCCAAATTCCGCCCCTACAATGCCGCTTACACCCCCTGGAACTTCCGCGGCTGGTGGGACTTCGGTTCAGGCGCCCTGGGCGACATGGCCAATCACATCCTGCAGGTACCCTTCAAGGGCCTCAACCTCGGCTACCCCACCGCCGTTATCGGCAGCTCGACGATGCTCATGAGCGACTCTTGCCCCTCGGCCGAGAAGATTACATTCCGCTTCCCCGAGCGCGACAACCTGCCCCGTCTCGCCCTCCCCGCCTGCGAGCTCACATGGTATGACGGCGGCCTGAAGCCCAACCTGCCCATCGACATGCCCGAGGGCAAGAAATTCGACCCCAACGGTGTGGCCGTCATCTACGGCACCAAGGACACGATGGTAGTAGGCACCTACGGCTACGACCCCATCCTCTGCTCGGGCCGCGAGGTCGACGTGCCCATGATGTGCCGCGAGGTTCCCGGCGACAACCACCAGCAAGACTGGATACGTGCCTGCAAGGAGAGCCCCGACTCGCGCACACCCTGTGAGTCTGACTTCATGTATGCCGGCCCCCTCAACGAGATGATCACCATGGGTGTCGCCGCCGTTCGCCTCCAGGATCTCAACCAGTGGCTCGAGTGGGACGGCGAGAACATGCGCTTCACCAACATTCCCGACAACGCCACCATCCAGAACGTCATCGAGGACAAGTTCCAGATTCACGACGGCCACCCCACGTTCGACCGCTCATACACCGAGCCCGTCAACGCTAACGAGTATGCCGCCACGCTCATCAAGCCCGAGTACCGCGAGGGCTGGAAGCTCCCCGAGATGCCCGCGTGAGCATAGAAAAAAAAAATTCAATCACATTATAACCAATAGTAATTAATGAAAAAGTATATACTGATTGCCCCCGCGCTGCTCGCTATGGCAGCGTGCGGCGGCAACAAGCAGGCAGCTGACACAGCCGCCGACACCGAGATGGCCACGATAACCTACCTGTGTGACCCTATGGGTCTGAAAATCGACTCGGCAGCTTTCACAGTCGACGCCGACGGCTATGCAGTGATTTTCGACGGCAAAGACTTCACCGGCTGGCGCGGCTACGGCAAGAATGACGTCACCGAGAAGTGGACCATCGACAGCCTCGGCAACATGCACTTCGCCGCCGGCCCCGGCGAGGGCGGCGACATACTGTTCGGCCACCCGTTCGACAACTTCGACATCTGCTTTGAATGGAAAATGTCAGAAGGCGCCAATTCAGGCTTCTTCTACCTCATCACCGAGGTTGCCGACAGCACCCTGGTGCCCTACGCCTGCATGTCGGCTCCCGAGTACCAGCTGCTTGACAACGCCAACCACCCCGACGCCAAGAACGGCATCGACGGCAATCGCCAGTCGGCATCGCTCTACGACATGATTCCGGCCAATCCCCAGAACGCCAACCCCTGGGGCGAGTGGAACACAGCCCGCGTCGTTGTCAACAACGGCCATGTCGAGCACTACCAGAACGGCGAGAAAGTCCTCGAGTATGAAATCTTCACCCCCGAGTGGACCGAGCGCCTCCAGGCATGCAAATTCAGCGAGACCGCGTGGCCCGAGGCATTCGTGCTCATGAACGCGCCCCACGGCGGCTATGTAGCCTTCCAGGATCACGGCGACGAGCTGTGGATTCGCAACGTACGCGTCAAAGAACTCTAACCCAACACTCCCCGACTCATGAAACTAAACAAATCGTTACTGATAGGCATGTTGAGCGCCGTGGCCCTGACATCGTGCTCACAGGCCGACAAACAGCCCCAGGCAGCCGAGCCCACCGACGGACTCGCCCTGCAGCTCTACTCCATACGCGAGGTAATCGGCGACTCGGCCAAGTATGCCGACAATCACGAGACCGTCCTCAAACAGCTCGCCGACATGGGCTACACAGCCGTCGAGGCAGCCAACTACTACGGCGGACTCTTCTATGGCGTCACCCCCGAGCAGTTCAAGGCCGACTGTGAAGCTGCCGGCCTCACCCCGCTGTCGTCACACACCACACGCCAGCTCACCGCCGAGGAACTCGCCTCACACGACTTCACCGAGGCACTCAAATGGTGGGATGAGACCATCGCGGCTCACAAGGCTGCCGGCATGTCATACATCGTCACCCCCTGGAGCCAGATGCCCGCCTCGATGGAAGAAGCCAAGACATGGGCCGACTACCACAACGCCATCGGCGCCAAGTGCCGCGAGGCCGGCCTGCGATACGGCTACCACACCCACGCCCAGGAATACCAGACCATTCCCGGCACCGACAAAGTGTGGATCGAATACCTCGTCGAGAACACCGACCCCGAGAACATGTTCTGGCAGCTCGACACCTACTTTGCCTGCATGTCCAACCTCAGCCCCGTCATGTACCTCAAGAAGTACCCCGGACGCTTTGACCTGCTGCACATCAAGGACGTCAACGAGCTCGGCCAGAGCGGTCTCGTCGACCTCCGTCCCATCTTTAACGCAGCACGCCAGGCCGGCGGCACCAAGACCTACATCGTCGAGCAGGAAGGCACCGACGGCAGCCACACCATCATGGAAGGCATGGCAATGAACGCCGACTACCTCCAGGAGCTTTGGGGCAACAAACTCCCTACAGCCGATACCCCCCGCGGTGAGTATGTCATCGCCGACAAGGCCCAGACCGACATCTCAGGCTACCCCGTCGACGACGAGGGCTACATCGTCATCTTTGACGGCAAGACCCTCGACGGCTGGCGCGGATATGGCATGGACGAGGCACCAGCCAGCTGGAACGTCGAGGACGGCGCCATACACCTCGTCGGCTCAGGCACAGGCGAGGCACAGGTTGAAGGCGGCGGCGATCTCATCTTCCCCCACAAGTTCAAGAACTTCGAGCTCCTGCTCGACTACAAGATATCAAAAGGCGGCAACTCGGGCATCTTCTATCTCGCCCAGGAAGCCGCCGTCAACGAGGACGGCGAGCAAGTCTACCTCCCCATCTGGCAGTCGGCATCAGAGTATCAGGTACTTGACAACGACAATCACGAGGACGCACGCCTTGGCATCGACGGCAACCGCCAGTCGGCATCGCTCTATGACATGATACCCGCCAAGCCCCAGAACGCCAAGCCCCACGGCGAGTGGAACACAGCCAAGATCACCGTCTACAAAGGCACCGTCATCCACGGCCAGAACGGCGAGAACGTCCTCGAGTACCACCTCTGGACACCCAAATGGAAAGAGATGCTTGCCGAGAGCAAATTCAACAAAGACGGCGAGTTCCCCTGCGCCTACAACCTCATGATCAACATGGGCGGCCCCGAGCACGCCGGCTACATCGGCCTCCAGGATCACGGCGACGACGTCTGGTACCGCAACATCCGCGTCAAGCCCCTCGACTGACCGTCGTCCCCCCCACACACTCCCCCACACAAAAAGGCACCCCCACGGGTGCCTTTTTTCATATCCTCACGCTACGGCTTCTTCACCACAAAGCCCGGAAGCCTTTAATTATCTAAATCTCTTACTAAGAGACACATAACTTTTGGCGAAGATAGTACAAATTATTGATATTTTGGTTATATCGAATTAAAAATTTCTCAACCACACTCAGTTGCCAATCATGCAGTTTGAAATCTGAAATAATATTGAATTTTGTAACTTATTATAGTACAACAAGATATAAGCAATCTAAATCTCTTAGTAAGAGTAATTCATATTAGTTGCAATGATCAGTGCTATATTAAAATATTCAATCGGAAGCCTCATATACGGAGGTCTGATAACAGTGGTCTTTCTGGCTCTCTTTATCTTCCTGATAAAAGGGTGGTATAAGGATGCAGTCTTTAAACCGATATCGTTCGTCGTACTCGGAATCCTTGCCATAGTCATCCTGTGGAACAGCACAATCATTTGCGGGGCACTCTCAATAAAATCAGACATATCGTCAACCCAGGCGATGATTGAAAACACAATCAGGTCATACGGTCTTGACAACAGCGCGGTAGTCGATAAAATACAATCAAACGAGATTTTCAGGGACGTCGCCAACCAACATCCTATCCTGGGATATTATGCCGATAACTGTGACTTTTCGGGCTGGTCTATCGCCCAGCTGCCGACAGTCATGTGCAACACTCTTAAAGATTACCTGAACAAGATAATACTTAAAGCACTTTTATGGTCGCTCGGTTTTGTTGTGGTCGGGGCAATCGTTGTGATAAAGACAATGGATCGCACATCGGGCGGCAGGTCATCTTACCGATACAGCCGGACAGGTAACAGCACCGGCCGTACAAAACCTGTATCATCGCGCTATAACGGCAAACGCAGAACTTCAAGAATTTAAAACATAATACATTATACCAATGAGCAATACAGTAACTGTAACAGGCAACCACATCCTTGTGGGCCTCGGCGGCACGGGAGGCAAGATACTCCGTGCGTTCAAAATGCGTATGTTTGAGGAATTTCCGACCTCTGAAGAACGTAAAAAGCAACCGGTATCAATACTTTATGTCGACTCGACCGACGAAATGATGCCCAAAGAGGGCCGCGCACGCGCCGACTTCAGGGTGATGGGACAGGACGCGTCGTTCACCAACAACGAGTTCCTGAACATCAAGGCCGTCGACGTTGAACACATCCTCGACCATGTAAACAATTATCCGGCAATCAAAGGCATCGTCGAGAATGTCGGCGCCGTCAAGTCGGCAATCGGTTCTCTGGGCCAGGCCGCCGGCCAGAAACGCCGTGCCGGACGCCTGCTCTTCGCGGCCAATGCTGTAGGCTATGTCAACAGTCTCAAAGACGCCTACGCGCGTTCAACCGAGATTTCAGGTACATCAGAAAGAACTACAATCTACATCTTTGCAGGCCTCTCGGGCGGTACCGGCTCAGGCTCTATTATCGACGCCATCGTGCAGACGCGCAAGACATTCCCCGACGCCAAGATTCTGGTATTTGCAATGATGCCCGAAATGTACCTGCCCAAAGCCGGTATGGATCAGGGCCGATACTATCAGAACGGCTACGCTGCAATGAACGAGCTGAACGCGCTCCAATCAGGCCGCTGGAACCCTCAGGACGTTACTGACCGCGACAAAGCCAGGCTCTACAATGACTCCAGGAAAGGCGTTGCCGACGGCTTGACCATTTACAGCAACGTCAATGAGAACGGTCTGACAATCAACTCCCTCACTGAGCTGCCCAAGTTGGTCAGCGACTACGTTTTTGCCCGCATCTTCCTTATCAATGACGAGGACAACGTTAACGATGACCTCATACGTTCATTCAACTTCGAGAATATCGATGACTTTGCCGTCGAGTATGACGAAGCTGCCAACAGCGGACCCGACGGGCGCATACCTATTGCACGAACAAAGAAAATCAACTCGTTCGGTATCAAACGCGTCATCTATCCCGAGCTGCGCGTTCTGAAACACATTACCTACACCGTGGGCGAATCTATCCTCTACCAGTTCAAGTTCAATAACTGGCGTGAGAACCAGGGTTTTGTCAACGAGGAGCGCAACAAGGACTACCGCCGCGACTACCTGTCGAAAGAAAATCAGCAGAAGTGGATGATCGACATGGAGCACCTCACTCTCGAGAAGAAGATTCTCGAATCAGACACCGACTATCCCGGTTTCAACGATTACTGGCACGACAAGGCTATCGGTTATGCCGAGGAAGCCAAGAAGAGCAGCAATCCGCTTAACGAACTGGATAATATCCTTGCCGATTTCTACGTTTCTCACTTCCGCGAAGACGGCGTCGAGGGCTTCTACACCGCCAAAGAGCGTGCGATACCCGAAATGGCCAAGGAGGTGCGCCGTCGCATCGAACACGGACTGTTCGAGAAATGGAAACTCGGCGACATCTCTATCGTCGAGCTGCAGAGAGTTTCAAAACTGCTCATCGAGCGCATAGGCGAGATAAGAACCGAGATAGAGACAGCCATCAGGGAGGAGACCGAGAATTATAAGGCCATCGATGACGACCGCCAGGGCAATGTCGATGAATGGAGCCGCCTGGGAATACTGCAACGCATGGTAGGCGTGGGCGCGCGCCGATATGCCGAGCATCAGGGCATACTTACCGATTACTACGTGTCTAAAACGCGTCTCATAGCGCTTGAATTTGCCAAGAAACTTGCAGCTAAGATATCGGTTGAAATAGGCAAACTCGACGCCGACATCTCAGCCTTCGGCCAGAAGATAACCGAGGCAATTGAAGAGACCGAGAAACTGGTAGCCGCACAACACAAAGTCAACAAGGGTCTTGAGGACATGCGTGGCGCCATAATCGAGGTGAGCGAGGAAGAAGCGATGGGAGAGTTTGAAATCGATGTGAAGATCGACAAAAACGATATGCCCAATATCGCCCGTCAGCTACGCGATGCCATACTGCCCCAGACCGAATTTGTCAATTTCGGCCTTCTCGCCAATGAGATAAACATTGACGACATCAAGGACGCGTTTGATATCAAGTTATCAGAAATCGTGCGTACCAAACACAATGAAAAAGCCGATGCCGACAAGAAGGTGCTTGGGCTCAACATCCTGACCCAGCTGCAACAAAAGCTGAAGACCGACGATGACATCAAAGCGTTCGCTCACAAAATCGTACAGCAGAGCGGCGTTTATCTGAAACTCAATAACGATCAGATTCAGTTGCACCTTCGCAATAATGAAGGCACCTTGTCACCGACAAACAACGAGAGCATCAACAAAAAAGTCATTCTCGTTTCCATCCCGTCGCCCGATGACAATGAAAGCCTGAAACGTTTTGCCGAGAAACTGGGCGATGCGTTCAAGAGTTCGTTCAACCAAAGCACAGCCAGCACTTCAATCAAAATCAATACAACGAGCCCGCGCAAGGATGAGCTGTCAATTCTCACCGTTAGCTACTGCTACCCGATGCGCGCCATCGATTGGATGAAGACCTACAGACAACGCTATGAGAGCTTCCTCGACACCGGCAATCCCAACACCGATGCCTGCAATGCTATTCTGCTCCACAGCGAAGGCGACGGGTCGCAGTACCCCTCACTCTTTGCAGTTGAAAACGCCGAGGAAATTGCAGCACAAAAAGCTGCTCAGGCAGCTCAACCCGGGATGCCTGCCTCACCTGCCACACCGCCTGCCATGCCACAGGCACCCGCCATGCCCGCTATGCCCGGCAGCATGCCGCCGCCCATCATGGAAGAGCCCGAAATCAGTGTCTATGTGGCAGTCGCCGGACAGCAGTACGGCCCGTTCAACCGCGCCGTGTGCAAGCAGATGGTTCAGTCGGGCCAGCTCACGCCCCAGTCGACCGTGTGGATGGAAGGTCTCGCCGCGTGGATGCCCGCCGGCCAGGTCGAGGCGCTGAAATCTTTATTCGCGCCCCAGATGCCGCCGTCGATGCCCGGCACCCCGGGTC
>CAMWLW010000063.1 GCA_947175245.1 uncultured Bacteroidales bacterium | reverse complement strand
CCATCGACGGCCGCAAGGGCTCTATCAAGGCCAACTCATTCGCCGCCGGCAAGATGGAAGACAGCAACGACCGCGTCATCAACCAGCTCATCGTCGGCAACGTGCTCGAAGAGGGCCCCTGCCAGCTCCAGATGGGTCTCACCGAGCTCAAGCCCGGCAGCGTGTGGAACTCAATGCCGTGCCACACCCACGACCGCCGCGTCGAGGTCTACTTCTACTTCAACCTCACCGAGGGCAATGCCATCTGTCACCTCATGGGCGAGCCTCAGGAGAACCGCCTCATCTGGCTCCACAACGAGCAGGCCGTGATGTCGCCCGAGTGGTCAATCCACGCCGGTGCAGGCACATCCAACTACATGTTCATCTGGGGCATGGGGGGCGAGAACCTTGACTATGGCGACATGGACAAGGTCACCTACACCGAGATGCGCTAACCGTTAACCTCACCCGAGAGTGTGACACATATAAATATGTCACACTCTCGTTTTTTATAATCAAATCATTACCTAAATCAACCATATCCGATGAGAATCAATCACTTATTACTCGCTGCCGCCGCTACGATTTCAGTTACAGCCTTGGCCGGAAACCGATGGGAAGATCCCACAGTGGTGAGCATCAACCAGCTGGCTCCTCATGCCACATTTGCCACCTATCCATCGGCCGACTCATTCCTGAGCGGCAAAACATCGCCCGATGAAATTTCGCTAAACGGCACATGGAAATTCACATTCGCCGAGCGCCCCGCCGATGCGCCTGCCGACTTCTACAGCGCCGATGTCGACCTCTCGACCTGGACCGACATCAACGTCCCCGGCAGCTGGGAGACCCAGGGACACGGCGTTCCCGTCTACACCAACACCCGCTATGTGTTGCCCCTCAATCCCCCCTATGTCGACAACAACGACAACCCCGTTGGCACCTATCGCTGCACGTTCACAATGCCCGCCGACTGGAAAGGCGACCGTATTCTCCTGCAGTTCGGCTCGGTTTCAGGCGCCGCTACCTATTATGTCAACAGCCATGAGGTAGGCTACACCAAAGCGTCAAAACTCCCCGTCGAGTTTGACATCACACCCTACGTCAATGAATCGGGCGAAAACACCCTCGCCGTACAGATTTATAAATGGAGCGACGGCTCATACTTTGAAGACCAGGACTTCTGGCGCCTCGCCGGCTTTGAGCGCGACGTCAAGCTCATCGCGCGTCCCCTCGTTTCGATAGCCGACTTCAGCGTCAACGCCTCGCTCGACAGCAAGTACACCGACGGCCCCTTCTCGGCCACAGTCACCGTCGACAACGACACTCAGAAAAAGATTTCGGGCTACCGCGTGCGCCTGTCTATTCTCGACGAGCAGTACAAGCCAGTCTACACCGACACCCGCAAACTCCCCTCGGTAGCTACCGACGGTCAGGCAACCGTCAAGTTTGCCACCACCATCAAGTCGCCCGAGCAGTGGACCGCCGAGAACCCCTACCTGTATAAGACAATGATCGAGCTCATCGACCCCCAGGGCAATGTAGCTCAGGTCACAGGCTGCAACACCGGCTTCCGCACAATCGAGATACGTGACGCACAGCTCCTGGTCAACGGCCGCCCCGTGTCAATCAAAGGCGTCAACCTGCACGAGCACCACGAGGCCACAGGTCACTACCTCGACACCGAGACCCGCCTCAAGGACTTCCGCCTCTGGAAAGAGAACAACATCAACGCCGTGCGCACGTCTCACTATCCCCAGGCACCCGAGTTCTATGACATGGCCGACCGCTTCGGCATCTATGTCATCGACGAGGCCAACGTCGAGATGCACGGGTTCGGCTACAACTACCCCAACCATCCGGTCGACCTGCCCGAGTGGCGCGGTCAGTTCCTCGACCGCGAGCAGCGCATGTACCATCGCGACAAGAACCACCCCTCGGTGATTATCTGGTCAATGGGTAACGAGACCCAGATGGGCGAAGCCTTCCGTGAAGCCTACCGCTGGTTCAAAAAGACCGACCCCTCACGTCCCGTCCACTACGAGCGCGCTCTCAACGGCCCGCTCAACACCGAGTACACCGACATCTACTGCCCCATGTACATGTCAACCGGCGACGCCGTGCGCTATGCCAACACCCCCGGCATCACGCGCCCCCTCATACAGTGCGAGTACCAGCACGCGATGGGCAACTCCAACGGCAACTTCCGCGACTACTGGGAGGACATCATGGCCAATCCCGTGCTCCAGGGCGGCTTCATCTGGGACTGGGTCGACCAGGGCCTCACCGCCTATGATGAGCAGGGCCGCAAATACTGGGCATACGGCGGCGACCTCGGCGGACACCGCTGGGTTCACGACGAGAACTTCTGCATAAACGGCGTCGTCAACCCCGACCGCACACCCCACCCCGCCATCCACGAAGTCAAGAAAGCCTACCAGCCCGTCGGCTTCACCATCGCCGACAACAATCCCCGTCAGCTCACCATCGAGAACCGCAACCTCTTCACCCCGCTAAGCGACTACTACTTCGAGTGGCAGCTCAAATGCAACGGCCGTCCCGTCGACAACGGCACCTTCACAGTTGATGGCGCCCCCCTGTCGACCGTCAGCTACACCCTGCCGTTACCCGACATCACCCCCCGAGCCGGCCTTGAGTACACCCTCGACCTGCAGGCACGCACAGTCAGCGGCACCGCCCTCGTCGCCGCCCGCCACGAGGTAGCCACCGAGCAGTTCAACCTCTCGGGCAACGACTACTTCAAGAGCCGCCACATCACCGCTCCCGCCGACCCCGTCACCATGGAGCACGTCAAAGGCCGTCACAACACACCCCTGCTGCAATTCACATCGGGCAACGTCACCGCCACCATCAACGAGCGCACAGGCCTGCTCGACCATTACAGCATCAACGGCAACCGAATGATCAACGGCACGCTGCGCCCCGACTTCTGGCGCGCACCCATCGACAACGACTTCGGCTTCGGCATGCAGAACGAGTCTAACGTGTGGCGCACAGCCGGCGAGCACACCCGCCTCGTCAGCATCGACACCAAGCAACAGGGCGACGCCTACATCGTGACCGCACAGCTCAGCCTCAAAGACGTCAACGTGCCCCTCACCATCACCTACCGCGTCAACCCCGGCTGCATTATCGACGTTACCGAGACCATCGACCTCACCGGCCACACCGACCTGCCCGAGTTCCCCCGCTTCGGCATGATCACCACCCTCAACAACTCGCTCGACGCCGTCAGCTACTATGGCCGCGGCCCCTGGGAGAACTACAACGACCGCTCATGGTCAAGCTACATCGGCCACTACACCACCACCGTCGACGAGCTCAACTTCGAGTACATCCGTCCCCAGGAGAACGGTTACCGCACCGACGTGCGCACCCTCTCGCTCACCAACCCCGCCAACGGCACCGGCATAGCCATCGAAGCCCTTGACGGCCCCATCAGCTTCGGCGCCAGCCACAACAGCCACGCCGACCTCGATCCCGGTCTCACCAAGAAGCAGATGCACACCGTCGACATCGACCCCCGTGGCGAGATCTACCTCAACATCGACCTCGGCCAGATGGGCATCGGCGGCACCAACAGCTGGGGCGCCCGCACCCTCGACCAGTACCGCCTGCACTCAGGCCGCCGGTACACCTACAGCTTCGCCATCGCCCCCATCCTCTAACACCCGCACACATCTCCCCATATACCCACGAGAGCGGCCCTCCCCGGCCGCTCTCGCACGTTTCTCGGGCGGCCAAATTTGGTTTTTCCCGATTATTCTGATTATCTTTGTAATTACTAAGAATAAATCGACAATGAAAATATCAGTTATCACCCCCGTCTACAATCGCGCCGACTGCATCACCGACTGTATGGAGAGCGTCACCAACGCCACCCGAGGCAATATCGAGATTGAACACGTCATCTGTGACGACGGCTCGACCGATAACACTGTCGATATTGTTAAAAAATATGCTCTGACCCACCCTCACGTCATCTTACAGCAACTGGCCCGTAACAGCGGCCCTAACGCCGCCCGCAACAAAGCCATCCAGGCCGCCGGCGGCGAGTGGCTCCTGGTTCTTGACAGCGACGACAGGTTCACCCCCGACGCATTCCTCACCTGCGAGAAAGTCATGACCGAACACCCCGGCTACAAACACTACATGTTCAACTGCGACTTCAGCGCCGGAGCCAACCTGAAGTATGGCGACACACATGAATTCACATTTGACGATTTCCTCTACGGGCGTGTTCAGTCAGACTTCAACCACATGTTCCTGCGCTCGACAGCACTCTCACTGCCGTTCGACAACAACGTGAGGGTACACGAGGGCATATTCTACCTGCGCTTTTACCAATTGGCCGGCACGATGCTTTACAGCCATCAGGTAACTGTCCTGTGCGACCGCAGCCGCGACGACCACGCATCGTTCTATTGCCGTAAAACCTCCGACCGCGCCCTGGCCGACGACATCCTTGCCAAGCAACTCTACATCAGCTTCTTTGAGAACGAGCTAAACGCCACCGACCCTGGACGCGCCATACTGTCCGACCGACTCCGACATATATACACCAACGCCACCCTGCTCGGCCGCTACCGCGAGGCTGCCGACTCACTGGCCAAAATCAAATCGCTCAACCTGCCCCGACCGTCCCGATACGCCACCCTGTGCAACAAACTGCACATAGGCCGCCCGGCGTGGAGCATACTGAAAGCCGGCATCAAGCTACGCTGGAAATACCGCACCCTGCGCGGCCACCGCGGCCTGTAACACTTAATATCACATATACACATCTCAACGTTAATGCAAAAAATTTTCGGGGGACTTGCATAGTTGAGTGGAAATCACTACCTTTGCACACCGATTTTATCCAAAACCGTAGTAACGGCTCATGCGTAACGGACACTTTTGGCCGAGTGTCATGTTATTGTATGGCCACTTAATTAATTATTTAATAACTATTTAGACGTGGATACTCTAAGCTACAAAACCATTACTCCCAACGCACAAAGCGTAGAGAAAGAGTGGGTTCTCATTGACGCCACAGGTCAGCACCTTGGCCGTCTGTGCTCGAAGGTTGCCAAAATTCTTCGCGGCAAGAACAAACCCAGCTACTCACCCTTTGTTGAATGTGGTGACAATGTCATCATCATCAACGCCGATAAGGTTGTCCTCACCGGCAAGAAAATGACCGATCACATCTATCTGAGCTACACCGGCTATCCCGGCGGTCAGCGCGTCGCTACCCCCGAGGTACTGATGAAGAAGTCGTTCAACAAGCATCTCAAACCCGGCATGCACCCCCTGTTCATCCATGTGATGAAAGGTATGCTCCCCAAGAACCGTCTTGGCCGCCGCATCATCGAGAACATGCACGTGTACAACGGCCCCAACCATCCCCACGAGGCTCAGAACCCCAAAGTAATCGACATCAACAACTTTAAATAAACCTCTTGAACAATGGAAACAGTTAATGCAGTAGGCCGCCGCAAAGCCGCCATCGCTCGCGTGATTGTAAAGGAAGGTAACGGCACAATCACTATCAACAAGCGTCCTCTCGAGGTTTACTTCCCCTCGTCGATTCTTCAGTTCATCGTTAAACAGCCCCTCGCTACTCTCGACGTCATCGAGAAGTATGATATCAAGGTTAACCTTGACGGCGGCGGTTACAAAGGTCAGGCCGAGGCTCTGCGTCTCGCCATCGCCCGCGCTCTCGTCAAGATCAACGCCGACGACAAGGCTACACTGCGCGCTCAGGGCTTCATGACCCGCGACCCCCGTGCTGTCGAGCGTAAGAAACCCGGTCAGCCCAAGGCTCGTAAGCGCTTCCAGTTCTCTAAGCGTTAATCGGCGTCAGGCTTATCAATCACTACTCTCACTCCAACAACAAAACTATTTTATCAACGTGGCCTGAGAAGCCACACCCTTCGTGTTTAGTATCTAAATCCCGGCGATGGACACAGTCCCTACCTCGGGGTTGAAACTCAACAAAGAACGTAAACAAATTTTCAAAAAAAATGTCAACACCTAATTTTGACCAATTACTCGAGGCAGGTTGCCACTTCGGTCACCTCAAAAGAAAATGGAATCCTGCCATGGCTCCTTACATCTTCATGGAGCGCAACGGTATCCACATCATCGATCTTTATAAGACAGCTGCCAAGCTCGACGAGGCTGCAGCCGCTCTGAAAAATATCGCTAAAGGCGGCAAGAAGATTCTCTTCGTTGCCACCAAAAAACAGGCCAAACAAGTTGTTGCCGACAAGGCTCAGACCGTAGGCATGCCCTACGTTATCGAGCGCTGGCCCGGCGGCATGCTCACCAACTTCCCCACCATCCGCAAGGCTGTCAAGAAGATGGCTACCATCGACAAGATGACCAAGGACGGTACATTTGACAACCTCTCTAAGCGCGAGAAACTCCAGATCAGCCGCCAGCGTGCCAAACTCGAGAAGACACTCGGCTCTATCGCCGACCTCAACCGTCTTCCCTCGGCACTCTTCGTAGTTGACGTACTCAAAGAGCACATCGCTGTTGCCGAGGCCAACCGCCTTGGTATCCCCGTGTTCGCTATCGTCGACACCAACTCTGATCCCAACTCAGTTGACTTCGTTATCCCCGCCAACGACGACGCTTCAAAGTCGATCGAGATCATCCTCGACACCGTTTGCGGCGCCATCGCCGAGGGTCTCGAAGAGCGCAAAGCCGAGAAGGTTGACACCGAGGCTGCAGGCGAAGGCGAAGCCGCCGCTCCCAAGCGCGAGCGTCGTCGCGTAAGCCGCAAAGCCGACGCCGCCGAGGCTCCCGCACAGGAGGCCGAGGCTGCCGAATAAACCCCACCATTTACACTAACACTCTAACTACCTATCTATTATGGCAGTAACAATGGCCGAAATCACCAAGCTGCGCCACCTCACCAGCGCCGGCTTGATGGATTGCAAAAAAGCCCTCGCCGAGACCAACGGCGACATCGAGGCAGCTGTCGAGATTCTTCGCAAGAAGGGTCAGGCTGTAGCCGCCAAGCGTGAAGACCGCCAGGCTTCTGAAGGTTGCGTTATCGCTCAGACCGACGGCACCTTCGCCGCTATTCTCGCTCTTAACTGCGAGACCGACTTCGTTGCCAAGAACGCAGGCTTCGTAGCCCTCGCCAACAAGCTCATGGAGCTCGCTATGGCCAACAAGGTCAAGACAGCCGACGAGCTCAAGGCTCTCACCGTCGACGGTCTCACTGTAGCCGACCTCATCACCGAGGAAAGCGGCAAGACCGGCGAGAAAACCGAAATCGGTGCATACGAAGTTGTAGAGGCTCCCACAACCGCCGCCTACAACCACTTCAACAACAAGCTCGCTGCTATCGTCGGCTTCAACCAGGAGGGCGTTGCCCCCCAGATTGGCCGCGAAATCTGCATGCAGATCGCTTCGATGAACCCCGTTGCCGTTAGCCGCGAGGACGTTCCCCAGGCTACTATCGACCAGGAAATCGCCGTTGCAGTCGAGAAGACCAAACAGGAGCAGGTTCGCAAGGCTGTTGAGGCAGCCCTGAAGAAAGCCGGCCTCAACCCCAACCACTTTGACAGCGAAGACCACATCGAGTCAAACATGTCAAAAGGCTGGATCACCGAAGAAGAGGCAGCCAAGGGCCGCGAGATCATCAAGACTACCGCCGAGGCTAAAGCCGCCAACCTCCCCGAGGCAATGATTCAGAACATCGCCAACGGCCGTCTCAACAAGTTCTTCAAGGAGTCTTGCCTCATGGAGCAGGAGTACGTACAGGACAGCAAGCTCACCGTTGGTCAGTTCCTTGACCAGACCAAGAAAGGTCTTGCCGCTGTAGCCTTCAAGCGCGTAAACCTCAACCAGGACTAATACTCCACCCTATAGAATAGTCATAACAATTCTATAAAGCAGCGCCCTGCCACGACAACCGTCGCGGCGGGGCGCCTCATTTTATAGCATAAACGGCATTTATCGACAAATCATAGCTTAATTAGACCGAAAATGTATATATTTGCACAAAATATATAAAATTGCAACAATGAGCAACAACAATAACCACCCCCTGGGTCAGGCACCCTGGGGACACGTGATATTCTCGACCGGCCTCGGCAGCGGCTTCTTCCCCTGGGGCCCCGGCACAATGGGCGCATTGATGGCCCTCGGCATCTGGTATCTGCTATACTGGTGGCTCGGTGCCGGCCTCGCCCTCACCCTCGCCACCCTCGGCCTCATAATTGTGATCACCGTGCTCGGCGCATGGACATCTGAAGTCATGGAACGCTACTGGGGCGAAGACCCGCGCACGGTCAACATCGACGAGTATGTCGGCACATGGATTCCCCTGCTCATCGCCCCCATGGGCGACAACATGTGGATGACAGCCATCACCGCTTTCCTCGGCTTCGCACTCTTCCGCGTCATCGACATCTTCAAGCTCTTCGGCTGCCGCAAAGTCGAAGAAAAGATACACGGCGGTTGGGGCGTCATGCTCGACGACGTCGCCGCCGGCCTCTACGCCCTCCTCATCCTGTGGGCACTCAAACTCCTCATTTTCAACCCCTGGTCCGACTCCATCGCGCAGTAAATTCAGGCTACTTGCGGGCGGTGTAGATGGTGCAGGCACCGAAGGTCATGGGCCTGAACGCGGTGTCGCGCAGGCCGGCGTCGCGCATCAGCGCGAGCATGTCGTCGCCTTGTGCCACCGCCGCAATGCTCTCGGGCAGGTAGCTGTAGGCGCGGACATCTTTCGACACCAGACGGCCCACAAACGGGATAACGTGGCGCGTGTAAAATCGGTACAGCGGCGCCGTGACAGCGCCTCGCGGAGTGCTCAGCTCAATGACGCACAACAGGCCGCCGGGCTTGAGCACGCGCGCCATCTCGCGATAACCGTCGGCCAGACGCTCGAAATTGCGCACGCCGTACGCCACCGTCACTGCATCGAACGTGTTGTCGTCAAAAGGCAACGCCAGACAATCGGCCTGCCTGAACTCTATACGGCCTGACAGCCCCGCGTCAGCCACCTTGCGGCGCCCTACACCGAGCATGCCTTCCGACAGGTCAATGCCCGTGACGTGACACCCCGGCATGGTGCGCGCCAGCTTGATAGCCAGGTCGCCCGTGCCGGTAGCGACATCGAGCAGACTCGCCGGCGTAGACGACTTTACCATCTTCACCGCCTTACGGCGCCACAGCTTGTCGATGCCCATCGTCATCGCGCGGTTCATGAAATCGTATGCCGGGGCTATGCTGTCGAACATATCCCTGACCTGTTCGGTCTTATGACGCGAGTCGCCGTAGGGGGTGATGCGCTCGGCTCCCACAGGCGACTCGTTCAATTTTTCGGTTTGTGAATCACTCACTGTCGGTTCAGTTTAGCGGCTCAGAGTGTCAAGACAGTCGAGGACATTGCGCTCGATACGCTCGGTGAGATGAGCCTCGGGAGCCTTCACAAACTCGCGCCCCGTGATGTGCTCATACAGCTCGATATAACGGTTGCTCACCGACTCGATAAACTCGGGAGTCATTTCGGGCACTTTCTGGCCGGCTTTGCCCATGAAATCGTGCTCGATGAGCCACTGGCGAACGAACTCCTTGCTCAGCTGACGCTGGGGCTCACCCTTCTCGAAACGCTCCTCATAGCCCTCGGCATAGAAGTAGCGCGACGAGTCGGGAGTGTGAATTTCGTCAATAAGTATTACCTTGCCATCGCGCTTGCCGAACTCATACTTAGTGTCGACAAGTATCAGCCCCTTCTCGGCAGCCATCTCGGTACCCTTGGCAAAGAGCGCGCGGGTGTACTGCTCCATCACGGCATAATCCTCGGCGCTGACGATGCCCTGAGCGATGATCTCCTCGCGCGAGATATTCTCGTCATGGCCGGCATCGGCCTTGGTCGTCGGGGTGATGATAGGCTCGGCGAAGCGCTCGTTCTCGCGCATGCCCTCAGGCAGCTTCACGCCACACAGCTCGCGGCAGCCGGCCTGATACTCGCGCCATGCGCTGCCCGTCAGATAGCCGCGTATGATCATCTCGACTCTGAAGCCCTCACACTTGTAACCCACGGTCACCATCGGGTCGGGCGCAGCGAGTTTCCAGTTAGGCACGATGTCGGCTGTCGCATCCAGGAATGTAGCCGCAATCTGGTTCAGCACCTGGCCCTTGTAGGGAATACCCTCGGGCAGAATGACGTCGAATGCCGAGATACGGTCGGTTGCTATCATCACCATCAGGTCATCGTTGATCGTGTAGACATCACGCACTTTGCCGTGATACACTGCGGTCTGACCCGGAAAATTGAAATCGGTGGTTACTAATGTATTTGCCATTGCTTCGTTTTGTGAAATTTATTGGTTTTTGTTTATTATTCTTACTCCTGTTGGGCGCCGTCGGTCTTGCGATGCTCGGCCTGCTCCTTGTCATACGCCTCGTAGGCCTGCACTATACGCTGCACCAGCTGGTGGCGCACGATATCCTTCTTGCCGAACTCCACCTTGCCTATGCCCGGGATGTCGCGCAGTATCTTCAGCGCCTGCACCAGACCCGACACCGTCGAGCGAGGCAGGTCAATCTGCGTCACGTCGCCCGTGATAATCATCTTGGCGTTCATGCCCAGTCGGGTCAGGAACATCTTTATCTGGTGGGTGGTAGTGTTCTGGGCCTCGTCGAGCACGATGACCGCATCGTTGAGCGTGCGGCCGCGCATGAACGCCAGCGGCGCTATCTGAATCACGTTGGTCTCCATATACTCCTTGAGCTTCACGGCCGGAATCATATCCTCGAGCGCGTCATAAAGCGGCTGCAGATAGGGGTCGATCTTGTCCTTCATGTCGCCGGGCAGGAAACCGAGCTTCTCGCCCGCCTCGACAGCCGGACGCGACAATATGATCTTGCGCACCTCGCGGTTCTTCAGCGCACGCACGGCCAGCGCTATCGCCACATAGGTCTTGCCAGTGCCGGCCGGCCCCATCGCGAACGTCAGGTCATTCTTCAGGAACGTGTCGACCAGCAGCTGCTGATTGGGCGTGCGGCCCTGTATCGGCTTGCCGTTCACGCCGTATATTATCACGTCGTCCTTCTTCATCTGCCGCGGCTCGCTGCCGCGCAGCACGTCGAGTATCACGTCCTCGGGGAGCTTGTTGTACTCGGCACAGTAGGCCTCCAGCTCCTTGACTTTCTGCTCAAAACGCGACGTCTCCTCATCGTCACCTATCACCTTGATGACATTGCCGCGTGCAGCCACCCTCAGTTTCGGAAACAGGTTTTTGATAAGCTGCATGTTACAGTTGTTGACGCCATAGAAAGTTACAGGGTCGACATTCTCGATTATAATGATGCGTTCAATCATAGTACAAAGTTAAGGATAGTATATATTTATTTAAAGTTTTAGGCTCAAAAAATGTTCATTCATCACAGGAAAGTATTAACTTTGTAGTCAGTCATCACATTTCTCATTTCTATATAAACCACATTATGAAAAAACTTTTCTCTATCGTCATCACATGCATCGCATCGGTATCAGCCGCCCTTGCCGCACACCAGGGCGACACCATCACCGTCGCATCCAAATACATCGACCCCGCCATGAAAGTCGTCGTCGTCACCCCCGAGGGCTACAACGACCCCGCCAACGCCGACCGTCACTACCCCGTCGTCTACCTGCTCCACGGCTACAGCGACAACTACACCTGCTGGCCCGACCGCACCCAGCCCGCTCTTGACTCGCTCGCCACCCACTGGAACATGATATTCGTCTGCCCCGACGGCCGCAACAGCTGGTACTTCGACTCAAAGCTCAACCCCAAGATGCAGATGGAATCATTCATCACCCGCGACCTCGTGCCCCACATCGACAATAACTACCGCACCATCGCCGACCCTGCCCACCGCGCCATCACCGGCCTATCGATGGGCGGACACGGCGCCCTGTGGCGCGCCATGCGCCACAGCGACATCTGGGGCAACGCCGGCGCCACCAGCGGCGGCGTCGACTTCCTGCCCTGGCCCAACAACTGGAACATACCCGACGCCCTCGGCAAGTATGACGACAACAAAGACCTGTGGGAACACTCCACCGTCATGTCGCTCGTGCCCACACTCAAGCCCGGACAGCTCAACATCATCTTTGACTGTGGCGTCGACGACTTCTTCCATCAGGTCAACGCCAACCTCCACAACGCCCTCGTCGAGGCCAAGATACCCCACGACTACATCTCGCGTCCCGGCTCACACACCCACGAGTACTGGCGCAACGCCATCCTCTTCCAGCTTCAGTATTTCAACGAGCAGTTCAAGAAATAAACACACGCCCTAATTATAAATAACCAAGGTACAGTATTTATCTATGTTCAAGCACCTTCTATTATCAATATCAGCCATTGCAGCGGCGTCAGGCCTGTCAACAGCCGTCGCCGAAGACCCCGAAGTATACATTCTGTCAGGACTCGTCGATGAAGACACCGAGGCAGCCGCCCCGGCCGACTCAGTTCCCCAGGTCGACCTGCTGCAACTGCTCATTCAGTCAGCCGACACCGCGGCCGTCGATTCAGTAGCCGGCATGGTTGTCGACCCGCTGAACCCCGACTCGATACCCACGTTCGAGGACAAGCTGCTCTACTATAAGGAACGTCTCTCCCAGCCCCTCGAGATCGATACCTCGATCGACGTCTCCGACCGCCTCATGCCCCGCTTCTACTACCTGCCCGTCGTCTACAAGCCCTACGACATCGAGGTCGCCAAAGACTACACCATCGCCATGCCTGCCGCCACCGGCGCGAGCGCCGTCTCACTCCCCACGTCAGGCTGGATAGCCGACGAGGGCAACCGCAACCGCCTCATGCGCGAGAACCTTCAGGACTTTTGTGTCCGTTACCCGTGGGTTGTCAACCTCAACCTCGAGTCCCTGCCCGAGCCCCCCAAGAAGTATGTAGCCTCGGTCGACCCCAAGAGCGCCACCATCAAGGTCGAGGAAGTCAAGATCGACCTCAAGGAAGCCAACAAAGAGGTTGAGACCCTGAAAGTAAAACGCAAGAACTGGCTGCACACGTTCGATGGCTCGCTCCAGTTCTCACAGGCCTACAACTCGCCCAACTGGTACCAGGGCGGCAACAACAACCTCAACCTCATCGCCAACTTCATCTGGAACGTGAAGCTCAACCCCGTCTACCACCCCAACATGATGTTTGAGAACACCGTCCAGTACAAGCTCGCCCTCAACAGCGCCCCCGACGACACCCTGCGCAACTACAGCATCAGTGAAGACCGCTTCCAGATCAACACCAAGTTCGGTCTCAAAGCCGCCCACAACTGGTACTACTCGGTCAACATGCAGTTCAAGACCCAGCTGCTCCAGAACCACCCCACCAACAGCCGCTCAACCACTGTCGCCTTCTTCTCGCCCGGCGAGCTCAACCTCGGTCTCGGTATGACCTACAACTACACCACCCCCAACAAGAAAGCGACCTTCAACATCTCCATCGACCCGCTCTCTTACAACATGATCGCCTACACCAACGACCGCGTCACCACCTATCCCGGCCACAAGACCACGAGCCAGTACGGTTCCAACATCGAGGCCAAGATGACGTGGAAGCCCACCTACAACATCACCTACACCACCAGGCTCTACACCTTCACCAACTACAGCTACCTCCAGGGCGACTGGGAGAACACCATCTCATTTGCCATCAACCGCTTCCTCACCACCCAGATATACATTCACCTGCGCTACGACTCGTCAACAGCCAAGCGCGAGGACACCAAGTGGCACTACTGGCAGCTCAAGGAGATTCTGAGCTTCGGCTTCGCCTATAAGTTCAGCACCCTCTGATGAAGCGTCTGCTCACATCACTAACAGCGGTCATGGTTGTCATCGTCACAGCCCTGGCCGCTGATTTGTCCCGCTACATCCCGTCCGAGCCCCCCGTCCACCGCGGTTACAACGACATCGACTCGGTCAAGGCCGCCCTCGCCTCCCGTCAGCTCTCGCCCGTCGAGGGCCTGTGGACGATAGGCGGCAACCAGGCCGTCATTGTCATCGAGCCCGCCACGTCGCCCGCCGACCTGAGCCAGCCCGGCATCACAGCCTACCGCGTCGTGCTCGTCTCGTCCGTCCGCAAGGCCCTGCGCCCCGGCACCGTGCTCGGCTACCTCGCGCCCGACGGCCACGCCGACACCTTCGACGCCCTCATCTACACCTCGGGCATCGGCTCGCTGCTCTCGGGCACCGAACACTACACCGCCACCCTCACCGCCGACGGCGCCCACCTCAACCTGTCCTCCGACAAGCCCCGGCTGCGGCTCACCCTGCGCCACACATTCAAGCTGCTGCTGCGCGCCACCGTGTCGGGCAGCGTCCGGCCGTCCGACGGCGACAGGCAGTCAACCGAGGCCTTCACCAAGCTCTATCCCCCACCCCCCGGGCGTCCGTCCAGGCCCGTCTACCTCTAAACCACCCAGCCACCTCCTATGCGACCCACCCTGCCACTACTGCTGTTCATCGCCGCCATCTGCTGCCTCACCGCGCCCGCTCAGCGGCAGCGCACCACCCGCACGGGGCGCCTCCAGCCAGCCGTGCCGACAGCCGTGACACCCCCGGCCTGTGCCACCCCCGGCAGCGACACCATCACCCGCCACCTCGGCCGCTACATCCACCTCGCCGGCTACGACAAACCGCTCACAGCCTCGCGCGAGACACTTCACGCCGAGAACCTCACCGACTCGCTCACCATCACCTCGGTCGAGTGTGAGATCATCTACCTCGACAGCCGCGGCCGTCAGCTCCACCGCCGCACGGTCACCCTCAGCGACCCGATACAACCCCGCCAGACCGAGATGCTCTCCTTCCCCACGTGGGATCTGCAACGCTCGTTCTACTACCGCCTCAGCGTCAGGCCGCGCCGTCAGGCCACCCCCTACGATGTCAAATTCAACATACTGTCAATAACCTGTCATAAAAACCCACAACCATGATCGACTCCATTATCGAATACAACCGCCGGTTTGTCGAGAGCGGCGAATATCACAAGTACAAGACCTCCAAATATCCAGACAAACGCATCGCCATCGTCACCTGCATGGACACGCGCCTCATCGAGCTGCTCCCCGCCGCCCTCGGCTTCAGGAACGGCGACGTCAAGATGATCAAGAACGCCGGCGGCACCATCACTAACCCCTTCGACTCGACCGTGCGCTCACTCCTCGTCGCCGTCTACGAGCTCGGCGTCAACGAGATCATGATTATAGGCCACACAGGCTGTGGCGTGCAGGGCATGGACGCCGCCCACATGCTGCAGGCCATGCGCGACCGCGGCATATCCGACGAGCACATCAACCTCATGCGTCACTGCGGCATCAACCTCGACGAGTGGCTTCACGGCTTTGAGGACACCCCCGGCGCCGTAGCCGAGACCGTCGACCTCGTGCGCAACCATCCACTAATGCCCGCCGACGTCACCGTGCGCGGCTACATCATCGACTCCGTGACCGGCGCCCTCTCCC
>CAMWLW010000062.1 GCA_947175245.1 uncultured Bacteroidales bacterium | reverse complement strand
GTACAAAGCGCCGTCCTGGCCTCAAATCCCGTGCTGGGTGAAGTTTCGACCGAAGTACTTGCCTTTATCGACCTCTCAATAATGGAATAATTGACTTATAATTTTCTGCCTAAGCTCCGCGGCGTCAAATCTGATGCCCGGAGCTTTTTTTATTCAAAAATAATTATTACCTTTGCGTGCAATAAAAATCGATACACTATGTCATTTATTGCCGATAGGGTAAAGATGGATGGTCTGACGTTTGACGACGTCCTCCTGATACCCGCTTACTCAGAAGTTCTTCCGCGCTGCGTTAATCTGCAGACTCGTTTCTCACGCAACATCACGCTCAACGTTCCCCTCGTTTCGGCCGCTATGGACACCGTTACCGAGGCCAAGCTCGCTATCGCTATTGCCCGCGAAGGCGGCATAGGCGTGATTCACAAAAACATGTCGATCGATGAACAGGCACGTCAGGTTCATGCCGTTAAGCGTGCCGAGAACGGCATGATCTATGATCCCGTCACCATCAAGCGTGGCAGCACCGTGCGCGATGCTCTTGCCATGATGGAAGAGTATCACATCGGTGGTATTCCTGTCGTTGATGAGGATCGTCGCCTTGTAGGTATTGTCACCAACCGCGACCTGCGTTTCGAACGCGACCTTAACCGACTGGTCGACGACGTGATGACTTCTGAAAACCTTGTCACCACCAACACGTCGACCGACCTCGAGCAGGCTGCACGCATACTTCAGGAGCACAAGATCGAGAAACTGCCTGTGGTCGACAACGACGGCCGTCTCATAGGTCTCGTGACATATAAAGATATAACCAAAGCCAAAGATAAGCCCAACGCCTGTAAGGATGCCCTGGGACGCCTGCGTGTCGCCGCCGGTGTCGGTGTTACGGTCGACTCGATGGAGCGTGTCGACGCGCTGGTAGCCGCCGGTGTCGACGCTATCGTTATCGATACCGCCCACGGACACTCAAAGGGTGTTATCGGCGTGCTCAAAGCCATCAAAGCCAAGTATCCCGAAATCGACGTCGTTGTAGGCAATATCGCCACCGGCGAGGCTGCCCGCTATCTCGTTGAGAACGGCGCTGACGGTGTCAAGGTAGGCATCGGCCCCGGTTCGATATGCACCACACGCGTTATTGCCGGTGTCGGTGTGCCTCAGCTCACCGCCGTCTATGACGTTGCCAAGGCTCTGCAGGGTACCGATGTGCCTCTGATAGCCGACGGCGGCATACGCTACTCGGGCGACATTGTCAAGGCACTCGCGGCCGGCGCTTATTCGGTTATGCTCGGCGGTATGCTTGCCGGTGTCGAGGAGTCGCCCGGCGACACAATCATCTACAATGGCCGTAAGTACAAGACCTACCGTGGCATGGGTTCGCTCGAGGCTATGGAGAAAGGTTCAAAAGACCGCTACTTCCAGGCAGGCGAGTCTGACGTCAAGAAGCTGGTACCCGAAGGCATTGCCGCCCGCGTTCCGTTCAAGGGCTCGCTTTATGAGGTCGTTTATCAGATGCTCGGCGGCCTTCGTGCCGGCATGGGTTACTGTGGTGCCGAGAATATCGACAAACTTCACACCGCCAAGTTCACACGCATCACCAACGCAGGTGTTGCCGAGAGCCATCCCCACGATGTCGCTATCACGGCCGAGGCGCCCAACTACAGTGCAAATCATCAGTAATAAACTGCGAGTATAATATTATCAAAAAAAATGCGTTATATAATCAGTTTATAACGCATTTTTTTATCCAGTCTTTATTCATAGATCAATGAACAAGATACTGCTTTCAGCTTCACTCATTCTCTCGATAGGTGGAATGATGTCGGCCGCCAAACCCCAGGTAGACCCTGCCGACCGTGTGTTGATGACTATCGATAAGAAACCCGTCACGGTTGGCGAGTTTGAATACCTGTATAACAAGAATAATTCTCAGCAACTTGTGCCTCAGACTATCGAGCAGTATCTCGATATGTTCATCAACTACAAGCTCAAGGTTGCCGAGGCTATCGAGGCCGGTATCGACACTACCGCCACGTTCCGTAAGGAATATGAGGGCTATGTGACCGATCTCGCACAGCCTTTTCTTGTTGACAAGGAGCTGGAACAGAAACTGATAGATCAGGAGTATGAGCGACTGAAGGAAGAGGTCGATGTAAGCCACATCATGTTGCCCCTCGGTCAGTCGGCTGCCGAGCATGAACAGCTCGTGTCGGTTCTCGACTCGTTGCGCACGGTTATAGCCAACGGCAACGATACATTTGAGAATGTTGCCGCCGACTATACCATCGACCGCAATACCAAGATGCGCGGCGGCCGCATGGGCTATATCACGGCAATGAAATTTCCCTACACGTTTGAGGATGCCGCCTATAACACCCCTGTAGGCCAGCTCTCTCAGATAATCGAGACAGCGTTCGGCATCCACCTCGTGAAGGTTAATGACCGTCGCCCCGCACGCGGACAGGTACTTGTTCAGCATATTCTTAAACTCACCCGTGGTATGTCGCCCGAGCAGGCTGCTGCCCAGAAGGTTAAAATAGACTCGATTCATGCACTGCTGGCTGCCGGTGCCGATTTTGATGACGTTGCCACCCGTGAGAGCGAGGATCCCGGCTCGGCACGTCAGGGCGGCCGTCTGCCCTGGTTCTCGACCGGCCAGATGGTGAAACCCTTTGAGGATGTGTCATTTGCTCTCGCCGACGGTCAGCTCAGCGACGTCATTACCACCGACTTTGGTTACCACATCATCAAACGTCTCGATCACAAGGGAGTCGATAGCAAGGAACAGCTCACACCGACTATCAAAGAGACGCTGTCGCGCGACGAGCGCGGTATGATGCCGCGTCGTGCCAAGCTCGACGAACTGCGCGAGCGCTATCACCTTACCATGAATCGCCCTGCTGTCGCAATGGTAGAGTCGGTTATAAAAAGCAATGGCGGATATGACTCGGCTGTCATCAGGCACTTCGCCCCGATGGATGCCAAGATGGCTACATTTGACGGCGGTGTTGCCGTTAAGCTCAACGATATCGTCGCTACATTGTCACCTCTCGACGGCGTTCCTGCCCACAGAGCCTACGAGTTATTCACCGACCGTATGAACGCGATGATCGATGACGCGATTGTCAGGTATGCGGTCACTCAGTTTGCCGACGAGAACGCCGAGTACCGTAATCTCATCAACGAGTACCGTGACGGCATCCTGTTGTTCGAGATAAGCGACCGCAATGTCTGGTCTCGTGCCAAGGATGACACCGAGGGTCTCAACAAGTGGTTCGACGAGCACCGTGACCGCTACACATGGCCGGCTCCCAAGTTCAAGAGCTACATTATCTTCGCTACATCTGACTCAATACTCAAGGCTGCTCACAATTATCTTGCCGACAATCAGGTGGCAGGCAATCAGCTGGCACAGGTACTGCGTCAGCAGTTCGGTCACAACGTGCGCGTAGAGCGTGTTATTGCAGCTAAGGGTGAGAACAAGATTATCGACTATCTGGCTTTTGACGGCCACAAGCCCGCCCCCCAGGGCAAGTGGATTGCCTATGAGGCTTACCAGCCCGTTATCCTTGAGGCTCCTGCCGAGGTAGCCGATGACCGTGGAGCCATCACAGCCGACTATCAGACCTATCTCGAAGAGCAATGGATTAAGAAATTGCGTTCGAGTCACAACGTGAAGGTCGATAAAAAACTGCTCAAAAGTTTGTCTAAAAGTAAGTAAACTGTAATGAGCATGGGGCGTTACATGGTGCATGTGCCCGGCATTGTCAGGGCGGTGTTGCTTGTAGCGACACTTGCCGTGTTGTCGGCATGCAATCAGTCTGACCCCGATGCCGACGCCGGACTTGTAGCACGCGTCGGCAAACAGCGACTCATGCGTGACGAGCTTGACCGCGCCATCACTCCGGGACTATCGGCCGAGGACAGTACCGCGTTTGCACGCGCCTACGTCAAATCATGGGTCGATGCCCGTGTTATGTCTGAAGTGGCATCGCGCAACATTCCCGATATGTCAACTATCGACCGTATGGTCGACGACTATCGTAACGAGTTGATTGCCTGGGAATACAGCCGTCTTATGTTTGATCGCCACAGCGAGTCTGACTTTCCGGCCGATACCGTCGAGGCCTACTATCAGCGCGAGAAAAAACGTTTTGTGCTCGATCGTCCGCTTGTCAAGGGTGTCTATATCAAAATTGCCGAGAACTCGCCCGTGCTCGCGCGTGTGCGCAAACTCTATAAATCAACGCGTGACGCCGACATTGACCGTCTCGAGAAACAGGATCTGCAGGGAGTTATTCATTACGACTATTTCCGCGACCGTTGGGTCGATTGGGAGCAGATCGAGACCCGTATGCCGGGCGACTTCGGCGATTCGCCCGACGCTTTCGTGGCATCCCACAAACACTATGAGGTCACATCAAACGGCTTCACCCATCTGCTTGAGATTACCGACTATCTGCCCACAGGTTCGCCTATGCCCATTGAGCGTGCGCGTACATTCATAGTCCGCGATCTCTACAATCTTAATCGGCAGGCCTACGACACGCGCCTGCGCATGGAACTGCTGAGCCGGGGGCTCGAGGACGGTACCGTTGTCATCAATACACCGCTTAATTAACTGTCGGTATTTATTTTGTGGGCTGTACAGTTGCAGGTTACAGGTTTATTGCTTACCTTTGACCCAATAACCTAATAAACACAATTTTTTATAACATTTTTCGATCATTATCTAATCCATGAAACAAATTGGAATTACCGTTGCCGCTTTATTGGCGACGGCATTTGGTGCCGGTGCTCAGGGCACGCTTTATGTCGATGCCGGCTCAAAGGGACACGACATCAATCCCGGAATGTACGGAATCTTTTTTGAGGAAATCAACCACTCGGGCGACGGTGGCCTGTATGCCGAGTTGTTGCAGAACCGCGGTTTTGAAGAGCAGGTTCTTCCCGGCGGATTTCATCAGATGGGAACCAACCGCATCCAGACCGAGAACATCACCGAGTATCTTGACCTCGGAAAGCGTCAGCTAACATGGGACTGGAACTTCGCCGACAAGAAGATGCGCGGTTGGAAAGTTGACAGCAAGAACTGCACGCTTACCCACGACGTGCTCACTCCGGCCAAACCCCTCCATGAGAACACACCCAATGCCATGAACCTGAAAATCACAGGTGCCAAGGATAATGCTGTTGCGCGCCTTATCAATACAGGCTACTGGGGCATATATCTGGAGCAGGGTGGCAAGTACGACCTTCGGTTCTATCTCAACACGTCCGACTATCAAGGCAAGGTCAAGGCCGTGATATATGACGCCGGCTGCACCAAGGTGATTGCCGAGCAAGAGTTTGACGTTGACAACTCGGGCGAGTGGAAGGAGTACAAGAGTGTCATGACCTCACCCGAGACTCTCAACGATGCCAACTTTGCTCTCGTTTTCTCGGGTAACGGTACAATCGATGTTGACTATGTGTCACTGTTCCCACAGGACACTTTCAATGGTCGTCCCAACGGCATGCGCAAGGACATCGCGCAGATTCTCGCCGACCTCAAGCCCAAATTCATGCGTTGGCCCGGCGGCTGTATCGTCGAGGGTATCACACTCGATAACCGCGTGAAGTGGAAAGAGACTCTCGGCGACCCGATGACCCGCCGCGGCGAGTATGACCTGTGGGGCTATCGCTCGACATGGGGCATGGGCTATCACGAGATTCTCCAGTTCTGTGAGGACACGGGTATGGACTGCATGTTTGTAGGCAACGCCGGCCTGGCATGTATCGGTTCGCTCGGCGAGTATGTCAGCGGCGCCGAGGCTGTCGAGCCTTATTATCAGGACATCAAGGACGCTATCGAGTATGCAATCGGAGACCCCGCCACCAATGAGTGGGCCAAGCGACGTGCCGACGCCGGTCATCCCGCTCCTTTCCCCTTGAAGTATGTCGAGATCGGCAACGAGAACTTCTCAAAGCGCTATGATGATAACTTCCAGTATATCTATAAGAAACTTAAAGCCGAGTACCCCCAGCTCACATTCCTCAACACTATGGGCATTGACCATGCCGAGGAGTTCAAGCTGCGCCTTGGCGACGATATGATCGACCCCCACTGGTATGTCACCCCCGAGTATTTCTACAACAGCCGCACTATTTTTGACAATACCCCCCGCGGTCACTATAATATATATGTAGGTGAGTATGCCACCAATGCACAGGTAGGTGACGGTAACCTCGAGGCCACGCTGTCTGAGGCATCGTTCATGATCGACATGGAGCGCAACTCTGACATCGTCAAAATGGCTTCATATGCACCGCTTATCCAGAACAGCAATGCCGTCAACTGGCGTTGCAACCTCATCTGGCAGCGTTCGGGCGAGTCGTTTGGCCGTGCTTCATATTACAACCAGAAGATGTTCAGCGAGAACGTTCCCTCGTATAACATCAAGGGCGAGATGCACAGTGACCGTTCGGGCGTGCCCTACAATGGCCGCGCCGGTATCGGTACATGGCTCACCGCTGGTAAATTCCGCAACTTCAAGGTATCTGACCACTCAGGTAATGTGCTCTACACGGCCGACTTTGTCAACAACCGTGACGAGTGGACCGACATGGAAGGCACATGGTCGGTGGGTGCTGACGGCCTGATGGCTCAGACCGCATCATCAAAGACCCGCTGCATCTCGTTGATGAACACTCTCGCGTTCCGCGACGGTGTGATTGAGGTTGAAGCCTACAAAAATTCAGGCGGTGAGGGATTCCTGCTGGTGTTCGGTTGTGACGACAACGACTGGAACCACTACTACCAGCTCAACGTGGGTGGATGGAACAACACCGGCATTGCCATCGAGGATGTAAACAACGGTGGTGGCGCTATCATCTCCGAGCGTCCCTCGTTCAAGGTTGAGAACGGCCGCTGGTACAAACTTAAAGTCGTGTGCAAGAACGGCAAGGTCGAGGCCTATGTTGACGACAAACTCTATTGCAGCCACGACTTCGGCAAGCAGACAATCGGCCGCATCAACACTCACACAGGCTATGACGCCGAGAACGGTGAGATTGTAGTCAAGGTGGTTAACGCCGAGAGCGAGCCCCTGCCTTTGACACTGGCACTTAACGCCAAGAACATCGCTTCGACAGCTTCGGTCGAGACCCTGACCTCCGAGTCACTGTGGGATGAGAACTCATTTGATCTGCCTACACTCATCGCGCCCGTCAAGAAAACTGTCAGCGGTGTTACCGATAAGTTCTCATATTCGTTCGAACCCTATTCGTTCACCATTGTGCGCATCAAGGCACAACCCGCCGATGCTGCTATGGAGATACCCGCACAAAGCTACAGCTGTGAGCCCCGCGCGCTTACCGCCACTGTAGGCGAGAAAGGCAAAGCTGCCGATCTGAAGGCCATGATAGCTGAGGCCGGCATCGTGATGCTTGACGATGTGCCCGGTTATGACGCTCTGCGTGCAGCCACTCAGTCGGCTCAGGCCGATCTCAAGTCGGGCGACGCCGATAAGATAGCCGCCGCTATCGCTCCCATGAAGAAAGCGCTTGACACTTACTATAAGGAACAGATGGTTGTCGCCAATGAGGTAACCGACAAGATTCAGAACCCCGACTTCCAGAAAGATGGTGATGGCTCGGGCTGGATGGGCAACATTGTTGTAAGAGCCAATGTGGCCGAGATGTACAACACACGTTTTGCTGTCTATCAGACGGTTGAGGGCCTTGAGGACGGTTGGTATCTTGTGTACGCCCAGGCCTACTACCGCAACGGTACTCATCCCGATGCGCGTGACCGCAACAACAAAGGCACCGAGGAGCTGCTCGCCAAGTTCAGCCTCAACGAAATGACCAAGCCGGTTGTTTCGGTCATGAGCGAGGTACATTCGGGTTACTGGTATGATGCTCCCAACTCGATGGAAGATGCTCAGAAAGTGTTTAAGGCCTCGCCCGACCACTATGCCAACTATCTCATGGCTTATGTCAGCGACGGCAAGCTGAAGATAGCATTCACCAAAGACGGTCTAGTTGACAGCGACTGGTTCCTGTTCGGCAACGTGCGCATGTTCCGTGTGCCTTCGAGCAATGCCGGTGTGATCAGCGTCGAGGAGTCATATCAGACCTATTCGCCCGATGCTGTGATCTACGACATTCAGGGTCGCCGTGTAGGCAACTATGCCGGTCTTAACCGTCTCTCGCCCGGAGCCTACATCATCACCGAGAATGGCCGTAGCTCAAAAATCCTCCGCTAATCATTAGTCCGGTTTCCCCCGGAACCCCTTAGAAATAAAAATCCGCAGTCACGCGCCTGTCGCGCCGACTGCGGATTTGTTTTATATAGGTTGGAGAGTTAATCTTTCTTGAGGAAACCTTGACGGCGCAGGGCGTCGCCCATGTGATAGTCCTCGCCCTCGCGGTAGTAGCCGACAATGTGTGTGGCCCAGTCGTTGGTTGTTTTGTCGCCGCTGCGGGTCTCGTTGTAGATGCTCACTTCGCGGTCATATTCTATCAGTTCGCGCAGCATGTCGTCCTGGCGGTAGCCGTTGTGGTGTATAATGAGGCTCTCGGGTTGTTTGGGCTTGATGTCGGGCATCTCGCGCGGAACACCGATGGCGAGACCGCACACTATGGCGACACCCTCGGGCAGTCCGAGCAGTCGGCTCAGCTTCTCGGGAGCAACGGTGCGTGTATAGCCTATGGGGCAGGTGCCAAGTCCGCGGCTCTCGGCGGCCACCAATGCGCTCATCATGGCGAGCGAAGCGTCAATCACGCCCACAATCAGGCCGTCGGTTGTCTCGGCAAACGGGATTGAGTCGATGCCCTTGGTCTTGGCGATCACACCTATTTTATTGTAATCGGCCACGAAAATGAGGAAGTGATTGCATGTCTTGATCTGCTTCTGGCCGGTTATCTCATATATCTGCTCTTTGAGAATTGGGTCGTCGAGGTCGATGACGCTGTACTGCTGTCCGTTATAACTTGTGGGGGTGTTGCGTATGGCGTCATAGATGAACTGCATGTCCTCATTCTTGATTTGTTCGCGCTCATAGCGACGTATGCTGCGGCGGCTGAGCAATGTACTTTCTACTGATTTATTCATAGTTGAAATAGTTGTAACGTTTTATATAAATAGTGTTTCTTATGTTAAAAAAACGTATGGAACGGCCTGAAGGTTCAAAATATTTGCAACTCTTTGAGTATATAAAGGGGGTTCTGCGTATAATATGTAAAAACTGAACCGATGAATAAACTGATCATTACAATCCTGGCAGTGGGTGCATGCTGCTTACAAGGTCAATCACAGTCGATTGACCTCACATCGCCCAATGGCCGCCATCACATAGACATGTACCGCGTCGCGCTGAACGACACGGTGGGCGAACTGCGTTACAAGGTGACCTTTGACGGCCGTCCCGTGGTCGATGAGTCGCGCGCCGGCCTCGACCTTGACCAGCGTGTGTGGGAGATGGCGCTGAACATCGCCAACCGCAAGCTCATACAGCCCGATTGCTGGATGGATCGCCTTGTCGTTGATTCGGTCACGGTGCATGCTCCCGTTGACTCGGTGTGGCATCCGCTGTATGGCGAGCGCTCCACGGTCAGCGACCGTTATAACTCGGCCACGCTGCACATGAGCCGCCACGACGCGTCGCGCTATCGCCTTGATGTCGAGGTGCGTGCCTATGACGAGGGAATAGCGTTCAGATACTTTTTCCCCGAGCATCCGGCCGCAGTGTTCCACAAGGTCGTCGACGATCTCACCGACTATACCTTCCCCGAGGGGGTTATGGCATGGAGCGAGCAGTGGGCTCAGGCTCCGTTTGAGCGTGTGCCGGTCGACAGTATCACCAACCCTGTGGAGCGCGCGCTGACACTTGAGTATCCCGGCGGCTACTGGGCGGCTTTGCTTGATGCTGATAATGACGACTGGTGTCTCACCCGCTATATTGCCCGTGACGACAAACCGTCGACACTCACGTCGGTGATGTACTCGCCCGTCGATATTGTGACTTATTATGCAACACCCTGGAAGATAATCATGGCCGCCGACACCCCGGGCGGCTTGCTCGAGAACAATGATATCGTGCTTAATCTCAACGAGCCGTGTGCCATCGACGACCTGTCGTGGGTGAAGCCCGGAAAGATAATGCGCGAGACCACACTGACCAACGAGGGTGCGCGCGCCACCATCGACTTCTGCGCCGCTCACAACATCCCCTATATGCTCTTCGACTGGAAGTGGTACGAGCCCTGTACGTCACACGACGGCGATGCCACCAAGGTGATTGACCGCCTCGACATGCCCGGCATCGTAGCATACGGTAAGGAGAAGGGGGTAGGCGTGTGGCTGTATGTCAATCAGCATGCTCTCATGCGTCAGCAGCGCGAGCTCTTCCCGTTGCTCCACGAGTGGGGTATAGTGGGAGTCAAATCGGGCTTCGTGCAGTATGCGTCTCACCGCTGGGCTACGTGGCTTCACGATATGGTGAGGTATGCTGCCGAAAATCAGCTGCTTATGAATATTCACGACGAGTATCGCCCCTCGGGCTTCTCGCGTACATATCCCAACCTGCTCACCCAGGAGGGAATACACGGTAACGAGGAGTGGCCCGATGCGCGTCACGACACCACGCTGCCGTTCACGCGCATGATCAACGGTGCCGCCGACTACACCATCTGCTACTACGATAAGCGACTGAAGAACACCCACGGCCATCAGCTCGCGGCGTCATTGGTCTACTTCAGTCCGCTGCTCACGCTCTATTGGTATGACACCCCGTCGCGCAGCAACAATGAGCCCGAGATGGAGTGGTTTGACAACCTCGTGACCACGTTCGACGACACCCGCGTCCTGTCGGGCTACCCCGGTAAGGAGATAACGATGGCGCGCCGCAATGGCGACAGCTGGTGGGTCGCTGCCATGAACGGCAACGACGAGGCCGCTCACGAGGTGTCGCTCTCGTTCCTCGACCCCGACAAGACCTATCTTGCGCGAGTCTATAACGACGACCCGACTGTCGACACCGCTACCAAGGTGCGTTGCAGCTACATGCGTGTCACCTCAAAAGATAATCTGAAATTCAATCTCGCTGCCCGTGGCGGTGCCGCCGTGCATCTGACGCCGCTCACCGACAAGGCCGAGATCAAAAAATATAAACCTTACCGCAATCAGACTCTCTAAGCAAATGATTAACAACATTAAATATCTGCTTGCCGCGTTTGCGTTGCCTGTGATGGCCGTTAATGCCGAGGCTGCCGTCTCAAAGACATGGAGCCCCGACAACGGCGACGGAACATATACCAACCCGATCATACATGCCGACTACTCTGACCCCGACGTGGTGAGGGTAGGCGACGATTTCTACATGACGGCCTCGAGCTTCCAGTGTGTCCCCGGCCTGCCGATACTTCATTCGCGCGACCTCGTCAACTGGGATATAGTCAACTATGCGCTCGACCGTGTCGAGCCGGCCGACTTTTATGCCGAGCCCCGTCATGGCAAGGGGGTATGGGCTCCGTCAATTCGGTTCCACAACGACACATATTATATATATTGGGGCGACCCCGACTTCGGCATCTTCATGGTGTCGGCCGCCGACCCTCTTGGCAAGTGGAGCGAGCCGGTGCTCGTCAAGGCCGGCAAGGGAATGATCGACCCCACACCGCTGTGGGACGAGGATGGCCGAGCCTATCTGGTGAACGGTTGGGCAGGTTCGCGAGCCGGCTTCAACAGCGTGCTCACGGTGTGGGAGATGGCCCCCGACGGCACGTCGCTCACTAGCAATCCCGTTATCGTGTTTGACGGCAACGACGGTGTGAACCACACGGTCGAGGGCCCGAAGTTCTACAAACGCGATGGCTACTACTACATTCTTTGCCCCGCCGGCGGCGTCGTTGACGGATGGCAGTTAGCATTGCGCTCGCAGTCGCCATTTGGTCCGTACGAGTCAAAAATCGTTATGGCTCAGGGTGATACTGAAATTAATGGCCCTCATCAGGGTGGTCTTGTTGACACGCCCGATGGCAGTGAGAGCTGGTTCATCAATTTCCAGGACAAGGGTCTCTATGGCCGCGTTCTGCATCTGAATCCTGTTACCTGGGTCGACGGCTGGCCTATAATGGGCGACAATGGCAAGCCTGTGAAACGTCATGCCAAACCTCATGTCAGTGCCGCGACAGTTCGTGTCAATCCGCCCGAGAGCGACACGTTTGACACTACCGGGCTTGGCAAGCAGTGGGAGTGGCATGCCAACTATCAGCCTACGTTCGGCATGACATCGTCAGGCGGTTTTGTACGCGTCTACGGCCACTATCGCGCCGAGGGTGACCCGAACATGTGGAGCGTGCCCAACCTGTTGTTGCAGAAGTTCCCTGCACCTTCATTTACAGCAACCGCTCATGTCACGGTGTCGGCTAAGGCTCAGGGCAATTCATCGGGTCTTATAGTGATGGGACACGACTATGCGCGCCTGTCGGTCGTTAAGACCGCCGGCGATGATTTCAGCCTCGAGCTCGTTACATGTAAGGATGCCGAGCAGGGTGGTGCCGAGACCGTGAGTGATATCGCCGTGATACCTGCGACCCGCGTCTATGAAGCCGGTCTGCACCCCAACTATGAACTCAATATATGGCTCCGTGTCAAGGTTGCCGACGGCGGTCGGTGTACATTTTCATACAGCCTCGATGGCCGCAAGTACAAAATCGTCAACGGCGACTTTCAGGCACGCCAGGGCAAATGGATAGGTGCCAAAGTCGGCGTGTCCAGTATCACCCCTGCCGGCACCGACCGTGGCTGGATTGATGTCGACTCGTTTGAAGTAACAAAATAAATATTAGATAAACACTACAAAAATATACTCTGCAATCGTGAAAATTGATTCATTGAAATTAGGCTTATTCGTTGTAAGTGCCGGCGTGGTTGCCGGTTTGCTGGGATGTCAGGCGCCAAAACAGGCTCTTGATGTCGAGAAAGATCAGCAATTTTGTCACACACGTGTTATCAAGGCGCTTGGCGATATGACCGCCGGTGACTCGGTCGACTATAGCATGGTTCCACGTAATATCGCCCCCGGCGATTCGCTGTGGACGCTTCGCCAGGTGAAAGCCGAGGAGTGGTGCAGCGGCTTTTGGCCCGGAGTGCTGTGGCTTGACTATGAGGCAACGGGTGATGAGGCTGTCAAGGAGCAGGCTCAGGCCTATACCCTCGCCATGCAGTCGATTATCGACCGGCCGGTCTATGACCATGACCTCGGTTTCCTGATGTTCTGCAGCTGTGGCAACGCCTATCGCCTTACGGGTGACAGCATCTATAAGGATATGATACTGCGCACGGCCGATTCGCTCGCAACGTTGTTCAATCCTGCCGTGGGTACAATGCTGTCGTGGCCTCGCAATGTCGAAATGTTTGGCGGTCATAACACAATCATGGACAACATGATAAATCTCGAAACGCTGTTTTGGGCTGCCGATAACGGCGGCTCGCCCGAGCTGCACGACATCGCCGTGAAGCACGCCGAGACAACGATGCAGAATCACTTCCGTCCCGACGGCACATGTTTCCACGTGGCTGTTTATGACCCCGTCGGTGGAGACTTCATACGCGGTTGCACCCACCAGGGCTACAGCGACGAGTCGACATGGGCACGCGGTCAGGCGTGGGCGGTGTATGGCTACACGGTGGTGTACCGATGCACCCGTGACCCGCGTTTCCTTGACTTTGCCTGCAAGGTGACCGATGCCTATCTTGACCGTCTGCCCGACGACGCCATCCCTTACTGGGACTTTGACGACCCGCGCATACCCGACGCTCCCCGCGATGCTTCGGCTGCATGTGTGGTGGCCTCGGCACTGACCGAGCTCTCGGGCTATGTCGACAAAGACCATGCCGACCGTTATCGCCGGTCACTCACCGACATGCTCGCGTCGCTTGCATCGCCGGCCTATCGTCCTGCCGATAACTGCCGTTCGGCCCTGCTTCACTCGACAGGCCACCATCCCGCCGGCTCAGAGATCGACTACTCGATAATCTATGCCGACTACTACTACATGGAGGCCTTGAACCGCTTTGAAAAACTCAAAGAGCTCACCAACATCGCCCAAGCCCATTGATTCAATGCACAATGCGTAATTATGCTAATGAGTTTATATTCACGGCGGGCGCGATTAATCGCGCCCGCCGTGAATATGGGGGTAGGGGGCGTCAGAGACGTGCCGATTGTGGTATAATACGAGCTCGTTAAATCACTCAATTTTGAATTAAACTTGGCAGTGTTATGTATTTGTTATATATTTGCAAGTAAAATGATAGCACTATGGAAGCAGCAATTCAAAAGAAAGCCACAATGTTTCGCTTGAACGTGGATTTAATAGAGCGTCTCAAAGAGATGGCAAAACGTGAACATCGAAGTCTCAATAACTTCGTCGAGTGCGTTTTGCTTGATGTCGCATATCATGAACCCAATGAAGTGACCAAGGCTGCTATTGATGAAGCCCGTAGCGGTAAGTTGCGTGATGTACCCGCTATAGACACATCATCGGTTGAAGCCATGTTTAAATCGGTGGGTTTATGAAAATTCTGAAGCCTTCTACCCAGTATAAGAAGGATTTAAAAAGAATTCGTAACAATCCAAAGAAAGCAGCCGAACTACTCAAAGTTCTGCATATGTTGGAGCATGAGTTAGAAATCCCGTCGACCTATAATCCGCACATGCTTACTGGTGATTATGAAGGATGTATGGAATGTCACATTCAAGGAGACTTTCTATTGATATGGATTGACTATGAGACAAACCAAATCGATTTAGTTCGTTTAGGCTCACACTCCGAGTTGTTTGGTAAAGGTTCCAAACGATAACAATCATCATTAAAGTGACCGCGTCAGCCGCGGTTATGTTATATAGTGAGTTGCTCGAAGTGCCGGAGGTACGCGGTAGTGGTAAGCCTCTGGTGGAGCGCGATAGCGCTGAATCTGTGGAGAGAAGCTACGAGGTTATTGTAAAAACGTTAATTTTGTGTCGTCAATGTTAATAATGGTTAAAAATTATGGGGGGGGGTAAAAATGCTTAATTTTGTGGGAATTAACTACTAAACCAATCCCACAAATTACGTATGAAAAAACTTATTCTATCACTGTGCGCGGCGCTGACGCTAACGTTCGCGGGCTGCTCCTATGACGACGACTGGATTCACGGCCGCTTCGACGATCTCGAGCAGCGCGTGCTCACCCTCGAGGAGCTGTGCGGCCGCATGAACACCAACATCGCCTCGCTGCAGACCCTCGTGAACGCCCTGCAGCAGAACGACTTTGTCACCGCCGTGACTCCGCTCTACGCCGGCCAGGACGTCATCGGCTACACAATCAATTTCACCAAAAGCCCCTCAGTCACCATCTATCACGGTAAGGACGGCAAAGACGGTGCCAACGGCGCTGACGGTCAGAATGGCCAGAACGGAGCCGACGGCCAAGATGGTAAAGATGGTAAGGACGGTTACACCCCCTCGATATCAGTCAAGCAGGACACCGACGGTCACTATTACTGGACGCTCGACGGCGAGTGGC
>CAMWLW010000061.1 GCA_947175245.1 uncultured Bacteroidales bacterium | reverse complement strand
TAGCTGATCGTGTCATACGCCCTCGCCTGCTGTCAATACAGGGCGTGGCACAGGTTGCTGTTATTGGCGGTGATGTCAAGGAAATGCAGGTCAAACTAAATTCGGCCGCTATGAAACGTTATGGCGTAACCCTTGACGAGACTCTTGCTGCTTGTGAATCAATGACACGCAACGCTGCCGGTGGTATTGTAAATGACTTTGGCAACGAATATACAGTAAAGGGTGTGCTTGCTTCGGCCGACGCTGAGACGCTCGCCCGCAATGTCGTAAAGAGCGATGCCAATGGTGTTGTAACATTGGCTGATGTTGCCACAATTTCGCTTGGTGCCGAATCCCCTCGCATCGGCCTTGCATCTGAGCGCGGCAAGCCTGCGGTACTCATTACAGTAACAAAACAGCCTGCGGTCGGAACCATCAAATTGAATAATTCTCTTATCGCTACCCTCGATAAGCTGAAGCCCACCCTACCCTCTGATATCAATATCTCGACCGATATTTTCAGTCAAAGAACGTTTATCGAAAATTCAATCGGTAATCTCCAGCAGTCGCTACTCGAAGGCTCGCTGTTTGTTATCATCGTGTTGTTTTTCTTCCTGATGAATTTGCGTACGACGCTTGTGTCGATCGTGGCGTTGCCTATGTCGGTTGTTGTCACGGTTCTGGTTCTCAATCTATTCGGTATCAATATCAATACAATGACAATGGGTGGTATTGCAATTGCCATCGGTTCGTTGGTTGATGATGCGATTGTTGATGTTGAAAATGTGTATAAAAGATTGCGGCAAAATCGTTTACTACCGCCCGAGTCACGTCAGCCATCAATCAAGGTTGTATATGAGGCTTCGAAAGAGGTGCGTATGCCTGTACTCAATTCATCACTCATAATCATAGCGAGCTTCCTGCCACTGTTCTTCTTGAGTGGTATTGAAGGACGTATGCTTATACCACTTGGCGTAGCCTTTATAGTCTCGCTTGTAGTCTCTACTCTCATCGCGCTGACGCTTACTCCTGCATTGTGCAGCTATCTGCTCGGTGATAATGCCAAAGATGTAAACCTTGGTAAAGACCCGTGGCTCACACGCAGAATCAAAGAGATATATAACTCATCGCTGTCAAGTGCATTGCGTTATCCCAAGGCTATACTTGGTGTAACTGCCGTTCTGGTTGTTGCTGCTGTCATAATGTTTACCTCTCTTGGCCGCAGTTTCCTCCCCGGTTTCAATGAAGGCTCATTTACAATCAATGTAAGTACGCTCCCCGGCGTGTCGATTGATGAGAGTGACCGTATAGGCCGTATTGCTGAAGAGTTGATTTTATCGGTGCCCGAAATACAGACGGTTGCCCGTAAAACCGGCCGTGCCGAACTTGACGAACATGCACTCGGATCAAACGTGTCTGAGATAGAAGCTCCCTATATTCTCTCAGGTCGCTCACGCAGTGAAGTCTCAAAAGAACTGCGCACAAAGCTGGCAAAACTCCCCGGCTGTAATATCGAGGTCGGCCAGCCTATATCCCACCGCATTGATGCCATGCTCTCAGGCACTGAGGCTCAGATTGCAATTAAACTTTTTGGTGATGACCTCACGGTTCTTCACAATAAAGGTACCGAGATAATGTCTGCCATTAAGGGTGTAGACGGGGTTGTCGATGCGAATATTGAGCAGCAGATTGGCCGTCCGCAGTTAGATATTAAACCCCGTCGCGAAATGCTCGTGCGTTACGGCATCTCTTTGGCCGACTTTTCTCGCTTCATCAGCACAGTTTTCAGTGGTGTACAAGTATCGAAGATATATGAGAACGGATTCCCATATAATCTTACCGTGAAACTTGATAATGCCGAGTATGAATCGATTGATAAGATTAACGACATTCTGATAGACAGCAATGATGGCAAGATCCCATTGAGCTACGTTGCCGACATAGTTTCGTCGACCGGCCCCAATACTATCAACCGCGAGGATGTCAATCGTCGCGTGGTTATTTCGGCCAATGTCGAGGAACGAGACCTGAGAGGTGTCGTGAATGATATTCAAAAAGTTATTGCTGAGAAAGTTAAGTTGCCACAAGGTTACTATATCAAGATTGGCGGACAATTTGAAAGCGAAGCTGCTGCCTCACGTACATTGATGCTAATGAGCTGTCTGTCAATCCTCATTATTTTCATGTTGCTTTACTATGAATTTAAGAATGTCAGACAGTCACTGGTCATTCTTGTCAATATGCCGCTTGCCGTCATCGGCGGTGTGTTCATACTCGTTATCACAGGTGAGGATCTCAACATTCCTGCTATCATCGGCTTTATATCGCTTATGGGTATTTCTACCCGCAACGGTATGTTGCTGATAAACCGTTATAACCGTTTACACGCTGAGAATATTCCTTTGCATCAGTGCGTTATGCAAGGCTCGATTGATCGTCTTACCCCGATAATGATGACGGCACTCACTTCAACACTTGCGCTTATACCGCTTGCACTGCGTGGCGGTGAGGCGGGTAATGAGATTCAGGCACCGATGGCTACTGTTATACTCGGCGGTCTGATAACATCAACTCTGCTTAACATCTATGTCGTTCCGATTATATATACTATGCTAAACAAGAAAAAATGAAACAACACATTATTATATATACACTCACGCTTGCTATGCTTGTTTCGCTGAAAATGCAGGCCGATGTTTATGATGATGCCGCTGTCGCGGTATTTAACGGCAGTCCACGTCTTCAGGAATTACGTCAACAGTCGGCTGCCGAGATTTTGTCGCTCAAGGCCGACAATGCTCTCGCTCCGCTTGATCTCGACTTTGAGTCTCTTTGGTCACGCGACGGCGAACACCGTTGGAGTACAGGTATATCGCAGTCATTTGACTTTCCCGGTGCTTATCGTGCCCGGGCTCGTGAGCGTGAAGCTTTGCTCCAGGCATCGCGTATGGAACTACGGGCAAGTTATATCGCTGAAATTCAGCGAGCCTATGAACTTCTCGTTGAAGTTGCATACTGTAACAAGGCTATTGCTCTTGAAGAGAAGATAGTTAAGGATATGACCGACATGACAGCCATGTTAGAGACATCGTTTAAGAACGGTGAGGCTACCATATTGGAAGTCAATCGGTCAAAAATTGAACTCGCCAACTGTCATATTTCGTTACGTGACTATGTTGAACGTCGCAGCTCAGCAGTAGCTCAGCTTGTGACATTAGGTTGCAACGTTGAAAGTGCTGATGTCAATTATCCGATATTTACACTTATGCCGCTCGAGCAATATCTCGTAGCAGTTAACGATGATCCCACTGTTCAATATTACGTTCAACAGCAATCGGCTGTTACTGCCGGTGTAAAATCTCGTAAACTTGAGTCATTGCCGGGAATTTCTATTGGATATGTTCATGAATTTGAGGAGAATACCCATTTTAACGGTTTCAGCGTATCATTGTCATTACCTGTTTATGCAGCTCGTAATAAGGTTAAAGCAGCACGTGCCCGGGTCGATGCCGCAAAATGGAGCATAGATGCCGCCCGAATAGAACGCGAATCGGTGATAACGGTTCAATATTCAGCAGCTCAGGCAAATAAACAACTTTTTGATATGCTCTCACCTGTATTTTATCAGACTGATCACTTGTCGCTGCTAAACAAAGCATTCATGGGCGGGCAGATGTCAGCAATTGAATACCTGCGCGAGACATCCTATTTTCATGAATCGGAGCGAGATTTTCTTGACGTAGAGTATCAGTATCGTCTTTCGCTTGTGAAACTGAATACTCCGCTTTCAGATTTCGGCAGCAACCGATAATAGTATATGTTTCAGGTAAAGATTAAGCCGTCATATATCATATTGTTGCTTTTAATAGTGACATATATTACAGTAGGTCTTTATATGAAATATACAAAGGAGACTTCACTCAACAGGCATCAAGGTGAAACCAAAGCAGTTGTAACTGAATTTTATTCGATTAACTTCGTGTTCTATTATAGATATGATTTTTGAAGTTAATGGATTGAAATACAGTGGAAGCGGTCGAAGAAATACTGATTATGATGACGTCTCGGTTGGAGATACGATACTGATAACATACGATAGATCAAATCCTGAAAATAGCCGTCCGATTGTTATAGCTAATCATTGATAGTTTGAATCCTTAAATTAAATAGGTTGTGTAGTTCCATACTATACAACCTATTTCTTATATAAATGAGTGTTAAAAGTTGGTCGTTCGCGAACTTATTAACTGCGCCGGCGTTTCATAGATATAAGAACCTAAAAAACTAAAAACTATGAAATATACTCAGCCCAATCTCCCCTATGCCAATGACGCTTTGGCGCCGGTAATCAGTTCCGAGACTATCGACTACCACTATGGTAAGCATGAAAAGGCTTATATTGACAATCTCAATAAGTTGATTGTCGGAACCGAGTTCGAGGACATGGAACTTGAAGATATCATACGCCATGCCAAAGGCCCGTTGTTCAATAATGCTTCACAGGCGTGGAATCATATTTTTTATTTCTTCTCGCTGTCGCCCGATGGCGGCGGTGAACCTGACGGAGCACTTGCCGATGCAATTCGTGAACAGTTCGGTAGCTTTGATAAATTCAAAGAGGCTTTTGAGCAGGCTGGTGCATCACTCTTTGGCTCAGGCTGGGTGTGGATGTCACGCGATGATGATGGCAAGTTATTTATAACTCAGGAGTCTAATGCCGGTAATCCGATGACTGCCGGATTGACACCGCTGCTCACCTTTGATGTATGGGAGCACGCATACTATATTGACTATAAAAATTTGCGGGCTTCTTACCTCAAGAAAATGTGGGACATTGTCGACTGGGACATTGTTTCAAGCAGATATTGAAATTCAAATATTATTTAAATAGCACATATAGAGACAACAATTGTAAGCATAATGTGATGAATGGAGAGAGAGGCACTCGTGAGAGCCCCTCTTTTTCTTTTTTTGCCATAATAGAAAGGCAGTTACCGTTTCAGCAAAACGATAACTGCCAATATAGTTTTCAACCTACAGTGAGGTTTACTCAGCGTTCAAAATCTCAAGCATCTTGATTGCCGAGGTGGGGATGCGTGTGCCGGGACCGAAGATAGCTGCAACACCAGCTTTGTACAGGAAGTCGTAGTCCTGGGCCGGAATAACACCGCCGGCTGTCACGAGGATGTCCTCGCGGCCGAGTTTCTTGAGCTCTTCGATGACTTGGGGAATCAGAGTCTTGTGTCCGGCAGCAAGTGACGAAACACCGAGAATGTGAACGTCGTTCTCGACAGCCTGACGGGCAGCCTCGGCAGGTGTCTGGAACAGCGGACCCATGTCGACATCAAAGCCACAGTCGGCATAGCCGGTTGCAACAACTTTTGCGCCACGGTCGTGACCGTCCTGACCCATCTTAGCGATCATGATACGGGGCTGGCGACCTTCTTTCTTAGCAAACTCCTCACACATCTGCTGTGCTTTGATGAAGTCGGGATCTTGTTTGGTTTCGCTTGAATACACGCCTGATATTGTTCTGATTACTGCTTTATAACGGCCTACAACTTCTTCGCAGGCATCTGAAATCTCGCCTAAGGTAGCACGCAGGCCGGCAGCCTTGACTGCGAGGTCGAGCAAGTTGCCCTTCTTGGTGCGGACACACTCGGTGATAGCCTCGAGTGCTTTCTTCACAGCTGCCTCGTCGCGGTTGGCTTTCACTTCGTTCAGACGCTCAATCTGCTCTTTGCGCACCTCAGTGTTGTCAATCTCAAGAATGTCGATTGGATCTTCGTGGTCAAGACGATACTTGTTGATGCCAACGATGGTCTGACGGCCTGAGTCGATACGGGCCTGAGTGCGTGCAGCTGCCTCTTCGATACGCAGCTTGGGCAGACCGGTCTCGATAGCCTTGGCCATACCGCCAAGTTTCTCGATTTCCTGAATGTGTTCCCATGCACGGTGTGCAATCTCGTTGGTCAGTGACTCAACGTAGTATGAACCTGCCCAGGGGTCAATCTCCTTGGTGATGTAGGTCTCTTCCTGAATGTAAATCTGGGTGTTACGGGCGATACGGGCCGAGAAGTCGGTAGGCAGTGCGATAGCCTCGTCAAGAGCGTTGGTGTGCAATGACTGGGTGTGGCCCAATGCTGCGCCCATAGCCTCGATACATGTACGACCGACATTGTTGAACGGATCCTGCTCGGTGAGTGACCATCCCGAAGTCTGAGAGTGTGTACGCAGTGCAAGCGATTTGGGGTTCTTGGGGTTGAACTGTTTAACAATCTTGGCCCAGAGCATACGTGCTGCACGCATCTTGGCAATCTCCATGAAGAAGTTCATGCCGATTGCCCAGAAGAATGACAGGCGGGGTGCGAAAGCGTCGATATCCATACCGGCGTTTACACCTGCACGAAGGTACTCGAGACCGTCGGCTAGTGTGTAAGCCAACTCGATATCACATGTTGCACCTGCCTCCTGCATGTGGTAACCCGAGATTGAAATCGAGTTGAACTTGGGCATATTCTGCGAGGTGTACTCGAAGATGTCGGCGATGATGCGCATCGAGAATTCGGGCGGATAGATATATGTGTTGCGCACCATGAACTCCTTGAGAATATCGTTCTGAATAGTACCGGCCATTTCCTCAAGTTTTGCACCCTGCTCAAGACCTGCGTTGATGTAGAACGCAAGCACAGGCAGCACGGCACCGTTCATTGTCATTGACACTGACATCTTGTTCAAGGGTATGCCGTCAAACAGTACCTTCATATCCTCGAGCGAGCATATTGATACGCCGGCTTTACCAACGTCACCCACTACACGCTCATGGTCAGCATCATAGCCTCGGTGTGTGGCGAGGTCAAATGCAACTGACAGGCCTTTCTGACCCGAGGCCAGGTTACGGCGGTAGAATGCGTTCGATTCTGCAGCGGTCGAGAAGCCAGCATACTGACGTATTGTCCAGGGACGCATGGCGTACATACCGCTGTACGGGCCACGAAGGAACGGAGGGATACCTGCAACGTAGTTCAGGTGCTCCATGCCCTCAAGGTCATTCTTTGTGTAAATCGGTTTTACGGGAATAAGCTCGGGTGTGAGCCATTCCTCGCCGGCGGCTACAGCAGCAGGCTGAGCTTTAAAAGCGTCGGCGGTTATATTGATTGATTTGAAATCGGGTTTCATGCTGCCTTATTATTTAAGAAGTTTAGCGTTGAATGCCTGGAGTGTCTCCAATACATTGCTGCGAACGTGAATGAAGTTGGTAATACCTTGTGCCTGAAGCTCCTCGGTACATGCAGGTGCACCGGCAACTACAAACTCGGCGCTGTCGCCTATCAGTTTGAAGGCTTCGGGGGCGTAAGTAGCATACTCGTCGTCGCTCGAGCAGAGCACGATAACATCGGCGTTGGCATCTTTAGCAGCCTTGACACCGTCGGCAACAGTCTCGAAACCGATGTTGTCGATAATCTCATAACCGGCACAGCCGAAGAAGTTGGCCGAGAACTGGGCGCGAGCGAGTCTCATCGCCAGATTACCGATTGTGAGCATGAATACTTTAGGACGGTTGGCAGCATGCTCGGTTGCAAGACGCAGGGCCTCAAAGTCGCTGGCCTGGCGCTTGGTCGAGAGTACATGCTCAGGGTTGTTGCCCTCGTCGGTTGCACAGCCGCAACCACATTTACACTCGTCTTTCTCAATCTTATCGGCAGCCATCTCATTGAAGTTGGGATACTGGTTGGTGCCGAGCAGTATCTCTTTGCGGCGGGCCATGTCGGCATGACGTTTCTTGCCCGACTCATTAACTGCTTTCTGAATTGTACCTGCATTAACTGCTGCGAAGAATCCACCGTTCTCCTCAACGTCAAGGAACAGTTTCCATGCCTCGTTCGCAATCGATACTGTCAGGGTCTCGACATAATATGAACCACCGGCGGGATCGACAACCTTGTCAAGATGGCTCTCCTCTTTCAGCAGGAACTGCTGGTTACGGGCGATGCGCTCAGAGAATGTGTCGGGTGTCTTGTAGGGGGTGTCGAAAGGTACCGAAGTGATTGAGTCTACACCGGCGAGAGCGGCCGACATAGCTTCGGTCTGACTGCGCAACAGGTTTACATGTGCGTCATATATTGTCTGGTTGAATCGCGATGTAGAAGCGTGAACGTGCATCTTGCAAGAGCAGTCACACTCGGGGGCATACTGTTTTACGATCTGAGCCCACAACATGCGGCCGGCGCGGAATTTGGCCAGCTCCATGAAGTAGTTTGACGATATACCCATATTGAATTTGATGCGGCGGGCAACAGCATCAACGCTCAGGCCGGCATCGGTAAGAGCGGTGAGCCACTGTGCGCCCCAAGCGAGAGCATAACCGAGCTCCTGGAAGATGTATGCACCGGCGGCATTGAATATCTCAGAGTCAACAGCGAGCACTTTCAACCCCTTCACGTCGGCAACAGCCTCGATGAGTGTTTTAGCATCGGTGACGGCCTCAGCAGGTATCTGGGCGCCATGCTTGAATGCCTTGCGCAGGGGGTTGAAGTTGATTGAACCTTTGAATACCTCGGTCTTGCCGTTCTCTTTAAGGTACGCTACCAAAACCTCGGCGAGCGCGATAGCCTTTGACGGGCAGCAGTTGAAATTAACTTCAACTTTCTCGAGGTCGATGCCCTTGAGCAGTGTTGCTACAGTAGCTGCATCGGGGGTCTTTACTTTGAAGCCTAATGATGTGACACCCTTACCTAAAACGTCGAGTGCAATCTCGTTGGCCTGTTCGGGCGTATCGGCGATAATTTCCTGACGTGTGAGCCAGTCATTGTCGGCCTTGATGCCGCGAACATAGGGGTATTCTCCTGGTAATGATTCGGTTGTCTTGAGGTCTGCGATATCCTCAGCACGATACATGGGTTGAACATTGAACCCTTCGTTTGTTCTCCAGACCAATTTCTTTTCAAACGGAACACCTTTAAGGTCGGCGTCAACTTTGGCGCGCCACTCTTCGGTAGTAACCGCAGGGAATTGGTCGAACAATTTTTCTTTATTTTCTGCCATGGTTGGTTATTAAATAGATTTAATGTGACAAAGATACTAAACTATTCAAAATGTACAAAATCGATAATGAAAATGTTTGTCCTATTTCATAATAATAGATGAGGGTGCGCATAGTTTGAAGTGACCCCTAAAAGTTATTTGTCCAACTTTTAGGGGTCACTTCACATAGTTTCTATCTATTGCACCCTCATTCTATTGGTATTTAAATTCGATTGTCAGTCAATCTGCACAATGAGGTAGTTTGAGACGGCCCAGAACCGATCGGCGTTGGTGATACGCAGGCTCTTCATACCGTTAGCACCTGATTCGATTGTGTATGAGTCGGCAGGCTGATTGGTTATGACCTTTGCTTTGGTTGAGTGGAGCGGGAGCAGCGACAATGTGCGTTTGTCGGCACGGGTAAAATACGAACTTTCAAAGTCGCTCGGCATTACCTTGGTTTTACGCAGGAAACCTGTCTCAATCAGGTTATGTTCTTTCAGCTCTTTTTTACTGCCAAGTGCATAGTAGCATGTGGCGAGCTCGTTGCTTAGGTTCTGATTTTGGTCTTCGACTTCCTGGCGTGCCTGGTTGACTATAGCCACAGTGGAGTTGAGTGAATCGACATCGCGGGTCAGCACCTCGATGTGGTCGTTAGCCGCTGCAAGCGAGCTGCGCAGTGACGTGATAGTGTTATTTTGGTCATCAATCTGAGCGCGGAGTGTTTCGATTGATTTCCTGAGCGTGCTGTTTTCGTTCTGCGATTTTTTCAGGCTGCGTTCAAGGGCGTCGAGTCTGTCGCGACGTGCCTCGAGCTCCTTTTGTATAGCAGCGATGTCATCTTTGATTTCCTGACGGCGGTCGGGTGTCTCATTGTTGATTGCCGATGACGATAATATGTGTTCAAGCTCCTTGATCTGATTCATGCCGGCCGCGATGTCGTTCATCAGCGACAACAAGCTATCCTGGTCGGCTACCGCCTGAGCCAGTTCTGACTGGGTTAGTTGCAGGGTTTCCTCGGTCGAGGGTTTGTTTTCCTTTTGGCCACATGATGTCAGGATCAGTAACGTGGCGACTGAAATCGTTAGAATACGCTTCATTGTTGCTTATATTTATTAATGTGTACACGAGGCTGGTCTGACTCGACGTTACCTCCGACCACTATAACAATTTCACCTCTTGGAGGGATTGATTCAAAGTGGCTGATGAGTTCCTGTAGCGTTCCGTTGACTGTCTCATTATGAATTTTGGATATTTCTCTCGAAACTGATGCCGGCCTGTCGGTGCCGCATGCTTCGGCAAGTTGGCTGAGCGTTTTGACCAGTCTGACAGGCGATTCGTATACAACAAATGTTCGCGTGTCGGCGGCTAACGTTTCGATTCGGGATGCCCTACCCTTTTTTTGAGGCAGAAAGCCCTCGAATACAAACCTGTCGCACGGTAGTCCCGAGTTGACGAGTGCCGGCACAAATGCGGTGGGCCCGGGAATGGTTTCGACCTCGATGCCCTGTCGGCGACATTCGCGCGCCAGCAGAAATCCCGGGTCAGATATACCGGGTGTACCGGCATCCGACACCAATGCGATGTTTTCGCCACCCTCGAGTCGTTGGGCTATCATGCCGACGGTTTCATGCTCGTTGTACTTGTGATGGCTTACAAGCGGTGTTGCTATGTCAAACTGTTTCATCAGCACACCGCTCGTGCGCGTATCTTCGGCGAGTATAAGCGATACGCTCTTCAGTATCTCGATCGAGCGTGGGGCCATATCGCCAAGATTGCCGACGGGGGTGGGTACAATATACAGTTTCCCTGCCATGTTATTTGTAATAATTGGTCAGTAATTCTACAAAAGCCTTGACATCCTCGTTGTCAGGATCCCAGTTAAGGTCTTCATACAGGTAATCTTTGGCTTCGTCAATGCTTGACATCGCCGACAGCAGGTCGAGGCACTCAACATACTGGGCATCGCTGTTGCCGAACAGCTCACGTCTGAATCTGAATTTATCGTTGAGATTGAACACCGACGATACGGGACGACGTGCCGGTGCCGGCTCCTGGAATATCGTGTTGGACGAGGCATTGTTCCTGTCAAATTGGTTGTCGGTGATTACATACGTACGGCGGTATGGTACCGATTCGGGCTCCTCGTTCACTTCGGCTGTTTTTTCGCCGGATTCGTCACCCCATACTGCTGCAGGCTCGTCATCGCGGTCAATGAATACAGGCGCCTGAGGCTCCATGTCGGTAACGACAGTCTCGGCAGTCATCTCTACAAACTCATAGTTGGGATCATACTCGACAACTTCCGGCTCCTCGTTTTTCGGTTGAGGTTCATAAACGGGCTCGTTTACATAAGTGTCGACGGATTCTTCGGCATCCTCGGTAACAGTCTCAGTATTGTCGGTTACTTCTTCAGTTTCATGTTCAGGGGCTTGTTCCTCATTCTCAGGAACGGGTGCGCTCTCTATTGTATCTTCGATGTAGTCGGCGGTTGATTCCTGGCATTGAACCGGTTCTTCAGCTTCAGTCTCATGCTCGGGCTCATCGAACTCTTCATCAAGGCCCTCGGTGAGCGTAAGTATCAGTTCAAGTTTACGTCTCAGTAACTTTATCGCATCGATTGGAGTCTCGTCGCGATGTCTGTGCAGTAACAGCAGAAGCCCGTCGGCTTCAAGTAACAGCTTTGATAAATGGTCGGGTTGTTGGCTCATAGCGCTATATAGTTCTTATAATTTCGACATTAAAAGTGTACGTAAGATTACGCGTTGCAAACTTACTAAAAAATTTCTAAAAACCACTGTTCTATTGCACGCTTAACCTGAGAAATCGGATATAGCGAATTGTTTACCATCACAACGACAGCGTGAGTCTGTTTTCCAGTAGCATCGGTTTTGTAGCCTGCATAGGCTAAAATTCCTGACATTGAACCGCTTTTCAGTGACATGCGTCCTTCAAGACGTGTTTTGTTCAGCAATCGTTTGACCGTGCCTTCACGTCCGGCACGCGGGAAGCATTTCACATAATCTTTGTTAGTGGCCATGTATTTCAACAGCCGTGCCAACAGCTCGGGTGTCACAAGATTGGTACGCGCCAGTCCGCTCATATCAACCATCTTTAGGCTTTTGTCAGGCAATCCGGCACTTTTTAACCATACGTTCACTGAGTCTAAAGCGTCATTTAGTTTGAGATCAGGTGATAATGCGCGGCCTATTGACTGGGCGTATAGATTATCACTTTCAGCAAGCATGTGGGTGCATAGTGCCGTGAGTGGTTCTGAGCGATGCACTACGCTTGCAGTCAGCGTAGTATCGCCGTTGGCAATCTTCTCGGTTGTAATACCGTCAGCCATCAGGTCGGCTTCCATGTCATCTATTATATATTGTAGTGGAAAACTCCACAACGAGTCGTTAACCAATGCACGGTTCCCCGCATAGTTAAAGGCCGACCACCCTACTCCATATTCGGTACCGACATCTTCCAACATCATTGTGCTATTTACCTCTGGCTCTTTAGCACTGACTGTTATCGAGCCTTTGATATGTCTGATACCAAGCCCCATAACGGTATTGCAGATGTCGTGACCGAGCGACGGGTCACCACATGGTGTTATGATTATATCTCCGGTTAAAGTATCATTCTCTATATGGCCAGTCGTGCTGATTTTGGTTTCAAAACTGTAGTCACTTCCAAGACGGCTCAATGCTGCGGCTGCTGTCACGCATTTCAATGTGCTCGCCGGCACAAACAGTTGACGTGCATTCAGTGACTGTGTTGTTTCTCCTGTTCTTAAATCGATAACCACGTACCCGATATGGGCACCCTGCAGCGATTTCAGTCCGGCAGCATTCAGAGTCATGCATCCGGCGATTGCCGCCACGGCCGATATGATAAATTTGTGTATCATCCTACATTCATTTGTCGTTTATAAGGTGAAGTTACACAAAAGTTGTAACATTAGTTAACAGGAATGGCGAAAATTTTGTATCTTCGCGTCAAATTTACAAATCAATGGTATCACACACTCGGGAAAAACTCATAGAGGTTGCGCGTCAGCTGTTCGCCAAGAAAGGTGTCGAGAACACCACAATGAGCGATATCGCCAACGCTTCTGACAAGGGGCGGCGTACCATCTATACCTATTTCAAGAGCAAACGTGAAATTTATGAGGCTACCATTGAACGTGACAGCGAATTGCTTGTCGGCCAGTTGAGGAATGTTATATCATTGGCTCCGACCGCTCCCGACAAATTGCGCTGCTTTCTTGAACACCGTCTTGATCTTTTTGAATCCCCTACGCCGACTCCGTCTGCCGTGAGACTGGACTCTATTCTCAACCTCGATTTTAACCGCGTAGACCGTGTGCGCCGCAAGGCGATTGCCAAAGAGAAAGAGATGCTGTATGAGATTCTCGATATGGGTACAGCCGACGGTAGTTTCAACCGTTATCTGGCTATACGTCTGATGCCGGTGCTGCAATTCCTGTTGCAGGGATATGACCTCTCGGTCGTCAATAACAACTTCACGTTGCTCGACATCAACCCCGATACTTGTAAAAACGATATAGTAGAATTTATAATCAACTCATTAGTAACAAATAAAACTATTGAACAATGAAATTACTTGAAGGAAAAACTGCCTTGATTACCGGCGCTGCACGCGGCATCGGCAAGGCTCTCGCTCTGCGTTTTGCCCAGGAAGGCGCAAACATCGCGTTTACTGATCTTGTAATTGATGAGAACGGTAAGGAAACCGAGAAAGAAATCGCCGCTTACGGTGTAAAGGTCAAAGGTTATGCTTCTAATGCTGCTGATTTCAACCAGACTAAGGAAGTTGTAGCTGAAGTACACAAAGACTTCGGTTCAATCGATATCCTCGTCAACAATGCCGGTATTACCAAAGACGGTCTCATGATGCGTATGTCTGAGGCTCAGTGGGATGCTGTCATCGCTGTAAACCTCAAGAGCGCGTTTAACTTTATCAACGCTGTGCTCCCCATCATGCTGCGTCAGCGTTCAGGCTCAATTATCAACATGGCATCGGTTGTAGGTGTTCACGGCAACGCAGGTCAGAGCAACTATGCTGCTTCAAAGGCCGGTCTGATCGCCCTCGCCAAGAGCATTGCACAGGAGGTTGGCTCACGCGGTATCCGTGCCAACGCTATCGCTCCCGGCTTCATCGAGACTGCCATGACCGCTGCCCTTCCTGACGAGGTTCGTGCCGAGTGGTGCAAGAAGATTCCCCTGCGTCGCGGTGGTAAGCCCGAGGATATTGCCGATGTTGCAACATTCCTTGCCAGCGACATGTCAAGCTACGTTACCGGCCAGGTTATTCAAGTCGACGGCGGCATGAATATGTAATCAAGACGCGCAAGCAACGATAATCAGAGAGTCATTGCCTCTCAAAAGGGCTAATGACTCTCTTTTTTTTAGCCTAATGCGGTGGTTTATTTGGTGAATTTACCGATTATCACTACTTTTGTAGATATAAATTACGACAATATGTTGACTTACAATACACAACTTCCACCGCTCGTACTCCCTGAGTATGGCCGCAACATACAGCGCATGGTTGACCATTGCCTTACTATCGGGGATCGCGAGGAGCGTTCTCACTGTGCTCGCTCAATCATTCGTTCAATGGGTAATCTCTTTCCCGAACTTCGTGACCCCGAAAACAATAATCATAAGCTTTGGGATCATCTTGTTATAATGTCAGGTTTTCGTCTTGACGTCGACTTCCCTTGTGAAGTCATTACAGCCGAGGTCCTTGCCACTAAGCCTGAACCGCTTTCGCCTGACAACAGCAACGTGCGTTACCGTCACTATGGTCGCCTGTTGCCTGCAATGATTGACAAGGCCGCAGCTATGGAACCCGGCGAAGAGCGAGATGCTCTCGTGCTATACCTCGCCGACCACATGAAAAAACTTATGCTTCAGGTCAACAAAGACGGTGTCGATGACGAGAAAATATTCAAAGACCTGTATGAAATGTCAGATGGCCGTATAGCATTGTATCCCGAAAACGTCAAACTTCATAACTTTCAGGAGGCTCCGGTTCAGGGTAAAAAGAAAAAGAAGAAATGATTCGTAACGACGAGATTACGCCCATAGGTCATTTTGCCAAACCTCATGGGGTTAACGGAGAAATTAATCTCATTGTCTCCGAACCGATAGATGTTGAGGCTCTTTCATGTATAGTGCTCGACATAGACGGTATAAATGTGCCGTTTTTCTTCAGTTCAGTCAGGCCGCGTGGCTCTGAGTCTTATCTCGTCATGATTGACGGGGTAACAACCGAGGTTGCTGTGTCACAGTTTGTCAATTCTCAGGTCTTTGCGTTAAAAACTGATGTCGATACTCTTTGTGATGAAGACGAGGACGACGACGGTTTCTATGCCGAGGATCTGGTCGGTTACAAGGTGGTGACTTCTGACGGCTGCATGTCAGGTACTATTGACGATGTGGACGATTCAACTCAGAATGTACTGTTCTTAATTCTCACCGACGACGGTCACCGTGTGTTTGTGCCTGTTGCCAATGAATTTATTGCAGATATTGATACCGACAATTGTGTGCTGACGCTTGATCTTCCCGACGGGCTTGTTGATCTGAACTAAATTTATACTACCGATAAAATTAGAG
>CAMWLW010000060.1 GCA_947175245.1 uncultured Bacteroidales bacterium | reverse complement strand
ACGCGTAGAAGAGGTAGTCGCGAATGTCGTCAAGCAGAATCTCCTAGGCCGTGAAATATTCGGCCCGGTTTATCCAGGCGACGGCGAGCAGCAGTGGCGATTTGCTGAGCTGGTTGCCGTGCAGTGTGTCGGCGATGTGCCTGATTGGGCTGACTGTGAATATGACTCTGCGGCCGGCTATGAGTGGCTGCCATGTAGCGGCAATCTCGTCGACTGTCATGAGCCGCCGCGAGAACATCGTGCCCGGCAGTTTGTGGCAGTTGCCCACGATTTTACCTTCAGACAGTTCGTAAACGCGTGCGGTTCCGAACGTGATAATCCACACGGTGGCCTCACGCAGCTTTTGACCGAGCGACAGTAGGTCGCCGTTCACGTGTTGCAGGAGGTCGTCGGCACAGGCCGATGTGTACTTGGTGGGGAAGTCGAGACAGTGATACTGACCGTCGTGAAATATGAGCTCGTCGTGAGTGTAAGTGTGGCCAGCCAAGGCTCGCTCTACCGCATTGGCTATAGTGGCCGGATTGTAGAGCGCTCCCATCGGGTTGTAGGTGACGTTGAAACCGTCGCGGTGCAGCCGCTCGCCGATGTTGGTCGTGAAGCATGACCCGAGCATGACGATACGGTCGGTGTGGTCAATGGGCGCGATGCCGTGAATAGGTTCGATCGGTGTCCTGAATTCCATGTGTATCAGTACATTTGATAGTCGATAGAGAGTACCTGAAATTCAGTGCGTCGGTTTATCTGGTCGGCAATCTCCTGATTCTCGGCGTCGAGCGTGTCGATATACTCGGGCGTGAGTTCAGTGCCCTCGGGGAACTGGGGATACTCGCGGGCAAGTTTCTTGGTGATTGTCTTGTGACGTGACTTACCGTAACCCTGGGCCTGGAGTCGGTCGCTGCTGATGCCTACCGATATAAGATAGTCGATGACCGACTGGGCGCGGCGGTGTGACAGCTTGATGTTGTAGTCGTCAGAGCCCTTGCGGTCGGTGTGGGCGGCCATCTCGATGGTGATATTGGGGTTGTCGCGCATGATCTGGGCCATCTCGTCGAGAGCCGTCTTTGACTCGGGGCGCAGGGTGGCCTTGTCGAAGTCATAGAAAATATTGTCGATGACAACAGGCTTGTTGATCGAGGCGAGAATGAAGTCGACGTTGTACTCGGCGTCTTCCTCGGCATCGTCTGAGGTAAATTCCTGCTTGGCATTGAGGAAGCCTTTGGCGCCGGCGAGCATCACGTATCTGACGCCGCGTTGCAGCGGAAAGCTGAACGACCCGTCATCGCGCGAAATCTCCTTGCGGTTAGAACCGTCGTTGCCCACGATGCGTATGACGGCGTTGGGTACCGGCTCCTCGTCCTTGTCGAGAACGTAGCCGTTGATAAGAATCTTGAGGTCGGGAAGCTGGAACGAGAAGATGTGGTCATAGCCGCGTTTATCGCCGCGATTAGAGCTGAAGAAACCGCTCTCGCCGCTGCCGAATGTGATGCCGAAGTCGTCGGCCGACGAGTTGACGGGCTGTCCCATGTTCTCGACGCGCCATCCGCCCGAGGGGGTCATTGTCGCTTTAAAGAGGTCGAGGCCGCCGAAGCCCGGGTGTCCGTCTGACGCAAAGTAAAGAATCGAGTCGGTGCGCATGTAGGGGAACATCTCGTCGCCCGGCGTATTGATGAACTCGCCGAGGTTCTCGAGTGATCCTGCACGCGCCTTCAGGTTGATGCGCCACAGGTCGCGTCCGCCCTGTCCGCCGGGCATGTCGCTGGTGAAGTAGAGCCACTCGCCGTCGGGTGACACGGCCGGGTGACCGTAGCTTGACAGGGTGTCGGCAGTTATATCGAGTTTTACAGGCGCGCTCCATTTGGCGTCGGAGCGTGTCGAGGTGTATATCTCGACACCGGTGTTGCTGTTGGGCGAGCGGCGCGCTTTGGTAAGATACATTGTCGAGCCGTCGGGCGAGAATGATATGATGCCCTCGTCCATGTCGCTGTTCAGCTCGCCCTCGACGGGTTCGGGCTTCATCCACTCGCCTTTCTCGTTCTTGCGCGACATCCAGATATCGCCTTTCTTCATGCCGGTTATCTCGCTGCGGTGGTCGCCGGTGACTTTCTCGTTGGTGGTGGTATAGTATATCTGGTCGAGTGCCGAGTCGAAGAACATAGGCGAGAAGTCGGCACGCCGCGAGTTGAAGACTTTGTTTGACTTGACCACATAGCGTGTGGGTGACTCTTTGGCGGCGATAGCCATGCGGCAGCCTGCCGCGCCGTTGAGCGCGGTCTTGTCATCGGGCACCAGGCTGAGATATTCCTCGAACGATTTCAGCGCCAGTGCATACTTGCCCTCGGCCTGCTGTGAGCATGCCAGTTTCAATATCGCTGTCGAGTCGGGGTAACCGAACTTGATTGCATTCTGATAGGCGGCGCTCGCATTGGAGTTCATGCTCAGCTTGGTGTAGCACTCGGCCATCTTGAAGGCTACCTCGCCTTTGAGCGGACGCTCCTCGCGCTTGGTGAGTTTGTCATAGACCTTTTTGTAGGTCTTGTAGGCATCGTAGTATTCGCCGCGCTCCATCTGCTCGTTGGCCGTGGCGAGTTTGGCTCCTCCACACGACGTCAGCAGGGGCAGCATGATGAGCACAGCGGCCAGGATTGAGAGTAACCTGTTCATTTATTGTAGGATTAGATAGCCGAAGTGTTCGGGACGGTGAAATCCCTGTGTGGGCTCGTTGATGGGGCTCCAGGTGAGGTAATAGGGGTGGAGGGCTTTCTCAGACAGGCTGTAGAGGTTGCCTTCAAGCAGCGTCGGGATGCCGTGGAGCTCGATGTCGAGCAGTGACAGCGGTATGACTACAAGAAGTGCATGGGTGAAACCGTCGAGCTCCTTGTGGGATGCTGCGAGGGCTGTCGCATCGAGTGGATGACGCACTACCTCGGCGCGTTGTACGGCGTCGAGACGTGTGGCGCGTGGACGGGTGACACGGTTGGAGGCGTTGAGATAGCCGGCAAAGTTGAACTCGAAGTTCCAGTAGCGGGGTGAGCCGGGTTTGCGCAGGAAAATCTCGACGCAGTTGTCGTCGGCTACGGGGCCGAGATCCTCGGTCACTTCGCTTCTAACCTCGGTCGGAGCGGCGAGAAACAGGACATAGATACGGTGCCCGTCGTGTACGAGATAGGCTTGAGAACGCGGGGTGGGCGGAAAGTCGGCCGGCCAGTTGTTGACGTTGATAAGGGTGGGGGCGGTCGACGCGAGGATGGTGTCGACGATATCGTCGGCCCGGTCAGTCGGATTCAGTGATGTGCACTGCGGTACTATCAGGGACTTCTTGTAGGGTAGGTTGATTTTGTTCATTTTTATCAAGATAATAGTCATGCAGACCGCTATATATACCGTATGCGGCCATTAATAGAATTAAGCTGCCTATGATGCGGTTGATGAGCCACATTGAGCGTACGTTGAAATGTGCCCTGACTTTGTTGACAAAGAAGGTGATGACATACCACCATGTCAGCGCGCCGAGCAATATGCCCGAGTAACCTGCAATGTAGTGATAGTGCTGATACTCGGGGAGCAGGAAGTTGAAGCGTCCGAAAAGACTGATGATGAAGAACAGTATAAACGGGTTGGAAAACGTGAACAGGAAGCCTGTCACGACGTCGGCTCCGAATGTGTTTTTGCTTTTCTCGGGGCGTTTGAGCGATGCCGAGGGGTTCTTTTTGAAAAGATATATGCCGAAGCCTATCAGCGCGAAGCTGCCGACTATCTGCAATACAAGTGAATTTTCTTCGATGAATCCTTGTACAAACGACAGGCCGAGACCTGTGAGCAGGCAGTACAGGAGGTCGCTGAAAGCAGCGCCGACACCGGTGAACAACCCTGACCAGCGTCCCTTGTTGAGCGTGCGCTGGATACAGAGCATGCCTACCGGGCCCATAGGTGCCGATACGAGGACGCCTATAAGAATTCCGCTCAATAATATGTCGAGAAAAGGTTGCATCATCAATCTACAAAGTTAATTTTAAAAATCAACTTAAGCAAGCATGCAGATTGATTTTAAAAAACTTAACTCAAATTCGGCAATATTGTATCGACGCAGGGTGTAAGGCCAAATGATCAGTATCGTTTTTGTACGAAAAAATTTGCAGGTAGACAAAATTTTGCTATCTTTGCAACAAATTATCTCCCTTAGGTGGAAAATACTAAGGCTCGCCCGCCCCAAATAGGTGGGCTTATTTTTTATGGAAAAACAAAGAGTAATTGTCTATATAGACGGGTTTAATTTCTACTACGGCCTTAAGAAAGATGTCCGTTGGAAGAAATATTATTGGCTTGATATCGTCAGGTTGTTTGAAATGTTCATGCGACCTAATCAGGAACTTGTGGCTGTAAAATATTTTTCGGCAAGAGTTGATGACATAGATAAAAGTTTAAGACAAAGTGCTTTTTTTCAGGCAAACAAGGAGAATCCCAAGTTTAGGTTGATACTTGGAAAATATCTTAAGAAGGAAATTACCTGTTTTAAGTGCGGCAACAAAATTCAAACTCACGAGGAGAAAGAAACAGATGTGAGGGTAGCTACACAAATTGTTGCCGATGCCTATCAGAACAATTGTGACCTTGCAATAGTAGTGTCAGCCGATAGTGATATGATACCGGCAATTGAGTTGGCTGTCGAAGCCGGTCATATAGTTGTAGTGTATTTTCCCCCTCACCAGTATTCGAGTAATCTCGCATCAATGGCTGCGAGCAAACCGATTCAACTAAAACAGTATGAGAGCCGATTTAAGCAGTGTATTTTTCCCGATGTAGTTCATCTTGAAATACCTGATTTCGATTTGAAAATTCCGGCAAAGTGGAAAGATTTTCAGACGAAATAATTCTATCGTTGGACTATAGGTTGAAGTAGGCGGGGGTGCTGGTAATCAGTGTTATACCGTCGGTATTGATGTTGCCGTCTATGCGGCAGCCCGATGCGAGTATGTTTGACGGGATGTAGAGCGGCGACTCGGGGTCGAGCGAGTTGACGCGCACTCGTCCCGACGAGTGGACATACAGGCCGTCGCCGTCATAGATGCCGACGTGGACTATGCGGCCGGTGGTGGCGCTCTTGAAAAAGACGAGGTCGCCACGTCGGTATTCCCTGAAGTCATCGCCGAGGATAGTGCCTGTCACGGCCTGTTGGCCGGCGTCACGTCTCAATATGATGCCTTGGTTGAGGTAGCATATCTTGGCCAGGCCTGAGCAGTCCATGCCGGCTGTAGTTGTGCCGCCCCACAGGTAGGAGACACCCATCAGTGAGCGTGCCATGTCGATGAGCCGTTGGGTATCAAGTCGGTGGCGTCGGAAGTCAGATAGCGGTGTGACGGCTTTGCGAGCCAAGCGGCCGCTGCGGCCGTCGGGCAGCAGAACGTCAATGCTGTCTTTGGCCTTGCCGGGGATAATTTGGAGTACTGAGCCGGCGTGTATGTCTGAAACCGGGGTGCCGTGGCCGTCGCGGCTGACAATGCGGCCGGTGTAGTGGCCGATGTACATGACGCGCTTTGACTCACGCCAATTGTACATCTCGACTGAGTCTTTAGGTGCAATGGCGTTGGCGATGATATAGCCACGATACCCCTCGGGTGTCTCGGCCAGATACCAGTTGCCGTCCTGTTCAAGCAGCTTGACGGGCGTGCCCATGACGGCCTGTGAAACGAGCTCGTTGGAGTGTCCGGGCTGTGACCTCATGCAGGCGGTGGCAACCTTTATCAGTCCGTCGGTCTTAATAGCATACTCGTCGGCGCGGGCGGTACCCATGCCGACGAGTATAGCGGTTATAATCAATAGGATGACGTTCTTCATCTATGATCGTGTTATTTCACGAGACTGTTGATGACTTCTTTGATTGACTCGGCGAGGGCGTCGGCTTTCTCGACGGTCGATGCCTCGGAGTAGATGCGTATGATGGGCTCGGTGTTGCTCTTGCGCAGGTGTACCCAAGAGTCCTCGAAGTCGATCTTGACGCCGTCGATGTCGGTAATCTGCTCGCCTGCAAATTTCTCTTTGACAGCCACGAGGAGCGCGTCGACGTCGATATCGGGTGTGAGCTCGATTTTGTTTTTTGAGATAGAGTAGGCGGGGTAGCCTTTCTTGAGCTCACTCACTTTCTTGCCCGACTTGGCGAGGAGTGTGAGGAACAGGGCTACGCCTACAAGGGCGTCACGGCCGTAGTGTGACTCGGGATAGATGACACCGCCGTTGCCCTCGCCGCCGATGACAGCGCCGGTCTCTTTCATCTTGGTGACAACGTTGACCTCGCCGACGGCGGCAGCGGTGTACTGGCAACCGTGTGAGCGGGTCACGTCACGCAGTGCGCGCGATGAGCTGAGGTTTGAGACGGTTGAGCCGGGGGTGTGGGTGAGCACGTAGTCGGCAACGGCTACAAGGGTGTATTCCTCGACGAACATCTCGCCGTTCTCCATCACGATAGCCAGGCGGTCAACGTCGGGGTCGACAACAAAGCCTACATCGGCAATGCCCTGTTTCATGAGGTCTGAAATCTGGGTGAGGTTCTCGGGGATAGGTTCGGGGGTGTGGGCAAACTTGCCGTTGGCCTCACAGTTGAGTTCGATAATGTTCCTGACGCCGAGCGAGCGGAGGAGCTGGGGGATGACGATGCCGCCCACCGAGTTGACGGCGTCGACGGCAACGGTGAAGTTGGCCCGGGCTATGGCGTCGGTGTCGACGAGCTTGAGAGCCTTGACGGCCTCGATGTGTTTGGCGTTATAGGTCTCGTTGAGCATCTCGTGACCGAGGGCGGTGACGGGTGAGAAGTCAAGGTCTTCGGCAGCAGCGATGGCAAGCACTTCTTTGCCCTCGGCGTCGTTGAGGAACTCGCCGCGGTGGTTGAGGAGCTTGAGTGCGTTCCACTGCATGGGGTTGTGGGACGCGGTGAGTATGATGCCGCCACATGCACCTTCCATGGTGACGGCGATCTCGGTGGTAGGTGTCGATGCCAGGCCTATGTTGACGACGTCAAAGCCCATAGACATCAATGTGCCGGCCACGAGGTTGTAGACCATCGAGCCTGAAAGGCGTGCATCGCGGCCCACGACGATAGTGTTGCTGTCGAGCGGACAGGTGCGACGTATGAATGTAGCGTATGCTGCGGTGAATTTTACAACATCAATAGGGCTGAGTCCGTCGCCGGGACGGCCGCCTATAGTACCTCTGATACCTGAAATTGACTTGATTAATGACATAGAAGTATGGTTGATAGAATTGGTATAATTCAGTTGTTAGCGTTGACAGGTTTAGTTGCTGAGCGGCACGAAGTATCGTACATTGTACATGTAAGGGGTCACGTTGGCTATCTCGCTCGATACACCATACTGTGACTTGATGACAATGTTGACCTCACAGTCGATGCCGAGGTAGTTGAGCGGCATCTGGATGCCTGTACCCCATTGGGTCGATGATGAGTTGGTCGTGTTGTTGAATCGGAAGTAGGTGGGGTTCATGCTCATGTCTTCGGCGTTGCCCTCGCTGTATTCCTCGCCATAGTTGTAGGCGTAGAGCAGATTGTAGCGAGTCCAGCGGAAGTATATGAGCTGATCGTCGGTGGCCATGTTGTTTTCACGGTCGCCTGCACGCAATACCTGCATGTAGATGTTGCCCTCGTCGTCAAGGCGGTAGTAGGGGGCTTCGGGGCCTACCTCAAAGTTGTTGTCCTCGGGCAGGCTGTTCTCAACGCGATAGTTGCTGAGAAACAGGTTGACGGCTTTGTTCTCGTCGACAAGTCGCTCGGCATAGCTCTTGGTGTCGCTGCATGAACTCAGCAATGCTATCGAGGCGATAGCGGCGATTGAGAGGGCTGATAATTTATTCAGAATTTTCATTATCGGTTTAAGTATATTATTTAGCGATGTTACTGATTATTTTTTGTTTTTCAACAGTGTGTTGCCATATTCCATTGCCTCGTTGAAGCGCTCGACACACTGTTGCATCGTGCCGTCAAACTCGCCGCCGGCCGCGTTGAGATGGCCGCCGCCGTTGAAGAATTTCTCACAAAGTTTGTTGACGGGGAATGAGCCTTTGGACCGCATCGACACCTTGACATAATTTTCTTCTTCCCTGAGGAAAACCGAGTAGTCGACGTTATCGAGCTGCAGGGGGACGTTGACGAGGCTCTCGGTGTCGCCTTTCTTGTAGTCATACTCGTTGAGCTCGTCGCGCGTGAGTGTGATGAGGGCGGCGCGGTTGGCAGGGAATACTTCCATTTTCTGACTGACGGCATAGCCGTTGATGCGCAGGCGTGAGAGAGTAGCTGTGTTGATGATGTGACGGTAGATGTCGTCTTTGTTGATGCCACACTCTACGAGCTTGCTGATGGCCATGTATATGTCGGGCTTGTTGGAGTTGTAAGAGAAGTTGCCTGTGTCGGTCATCATGCCGGCATATATACATGTAGCTATGTGCTTGCTGATGAGCGGTACGAGACCGAGCGCGCAGAATATCTTGAAGAGCAGCAGGCATGTCGATGACTCCTCGGGATGAGAGATGGTGAGATAGGGGAAGTCCTCGGGGTCGAGGTGGTGGTCGATCATGACCTTGAGGGCAGCCGAGTCGAGTATGTGCCGGCCGATTTTGTCAACGCGTTTGATGGCGTTGTAGTCGAGGCAGAATATGAGGTCGGCATCGTTTATGAGTTGCAGTGCAAAGTCGCTGTAGCGGGTATATATCACTATATCTTTTGCTCCGGGCAGGTAGAAAAGATTCTGGGCAAACAGGTCGGGGGTGACAACGTGTACCTCCTTGCCCAGGTCGGTGAGCATGTGGTACAGGGCAAGCGATGAGCCTATGGCGTCGCCGTCGGGGGCGATGTGGCACGTGATGACCACCCGCGTGCATCCGGCTATTATGCGGCTTAATTCCTTGATTTTTTTACGGTCTAATGACTTTGTAATCATTTTTAGGGCAAATTAGACAACAAAGATACTAATTAGTTGCGTGCCAATCAACTTTTATCCCCTTGTGACTTGTATATTTGATGTAATTTAACACGAAAAAGTCACCGGGTACAGGTCTCGGGGGCCTGTCGCGGTGACTTTTTTGTATCGATAAGTGTTGAGCTACGGCTTACTTACCGGCGATAGAGTCAGATACTGTGAGGCGTGCACGGCCTTTTGCACGACGACGTGCGAGAACCTTGCGGCCATCGGGGGTTGACATTCTTTCGCGGAAACCATGCTTGTTAACTCTTTTTCTGTTAGAGGGTTGGAATGTTCTTTTCATTGCCTTATATGTTTACTTGTTATTATTCACACTTTCGAGGTGCAAAATTAATAAACTTTTTTCAATTATTCAAAACTTTGACAGGCTTATTTTTATTTGTATTAAACATAAGCCAGCTTTTCAACCCTTTTGTTACTTGCCTAAAGCGCAGTTGGCACACTTGGCCTGAATCTCGGTGAAGAAGTCGTTGCCCTTGTCGTCGACGAGGATGAACGCGGGGAAGTTCTCAACCTTGATTTTCCAGATAGCCTCCATGCCGAGCTCGGGATATTCAAGCAGCTCGACGCTCTTGATAGAGTTGGCGGCGAGGACTGCGGCAGGGCCACCGATTGAGCCGAGATAGAAGCCACCGTGCTTGTGGCAGGCGTCGGTTACCTGTTTCGAGCGGTTGCCCTTGGCGATCATTACCATTGAGCCACCGGCTGCCTGGAACTGGTCGACGTAGGGATCCATGCGGCCGGCGGTTGTCGGGCCGAATGAGCCTGAGGGCATGCCCTGGGGAGTCTTGGCGGGGCCGGCATAGTAAACGGGGTGGTCTTTGAGGTACTGGGGCATGGGCTCGCCGTTGTCGAGACGCTCTTTGATCTTGGCGTGGGCGATGTCGCGGGCCACGATGATGGTGCCGTTGAGCGACAGGCGGGTCGAGACGGGATATTTTGTCAGTTCGGCAAGGACTTCGCTCATGGGGCGGTCGAGGTCGATTTTTACAACGTCGCCCTCGCCCGAGTTGCGCAGTTCTTCGGGAATGAGTTCGCCGGGATTGGCGTCGAGTTTCTCGATCCAGAGGCCGTTGCGGTCAATCTTGGCCTTGACGTTGCGGTCGGCCGAGCATGATACGCCCATGCCGATGGGGCATGATGCGCCGTGACGGGGCAGACGTATGACGCGGATGTCGTGGGCAAAGTATTTGCCGCCGAACTGTGCGCCGAGGCCGATGTTGCGTGATGCTTCGAGCAGCTGTTTCTCAAGCTCGACGTCGCGGAATGCGTGTCCGAGTTCGTTGCCCTCGGTGGGGAGCGAGTCGAGATATTTAACCGATGCTTTCTTGACTACCTCGAGGTTTTTCTCGGCCGATGTGCCGCCGATAACGAACGCGATGTGATAGGGGGGACACGCGGCGGTGCCGAGGGTCTTCATTTTCTCGACCAGGAAGGGTACGAGGGTCTTGCGGTTGATGGTTGCCTTGGTCTCCTGATAGAGATAGGTCTTGTTGGCTGAGCCGCCGCCCTTGGCTACGAAGAGGAAGTGATACTCGTCGCCCTCGCCGGCGTGGATGTCGATCTGGGCAGGGAGGTTGCAGCCGGTGTTCACCTCGTCGTACATGTTGAGGGGGGCGTTCTGAGAGTAACGCAGGTTGTTCTCGGTGTATGTCTGGTAGACGCCGAGCGAGATTTTCTCCTCGTCGTTGCAGCCTGTCCATACCTGCTGACCCTTGGTGGCGTGGCAGATGGCTGTGCCGGTGTCCTGGCAGAAGGGAAGCTGACCCTTGGCTGCAATCTCGGCGTTGCGCAGCATGGTGAGTGCTACATACTTGTCGTTGGCGCTTGCCTCGGGGTCTTTTAGTATCTTGGCGACCATCTCGTTGTGCTCGCGGCGCAGCATGAACGCGTTGTCGTGGGTTGCCTGACGGGTTAGAACGGTGAGAGCCTCGGGGTCAACCACGAGCATTTCGTGGCCGTTCCAGTTCTCTACTTTTACATAGTCGCTTGTGAGGTGGTAATACTCGGTGGTGTCGGGCCCTAAGGGGAACATCTCCTGGTATTTGAACGGTTTTGTTGCCATGTTTATAACGTAATATTATAGATGTAGTGTTGTTTGGCACAAAATTAACTATTTCATTTGAATTATAAAACAGGTTGTGACGGCAGTGCATAAAAAAAGCTGCCCGACTTGGTGGAGTGTCGGGCAGCAGAAATATATATGCGGGTATGATTTAGATGTCGCGGTGGAAGGTGTAGTCTTTCTTGCCTATCTCGCATGACATGAGCGAGCCTTTGATCTTGATGTCGTCGATCTTTGAGGCGCTGAAGACGCTTGTCTGCATCACAGGGGTGATTGTGCGCTTAACGATGGCTGCTACCTCGGGCTTGATGTCCTGCTCGACGGGTGTGGCGGTCTCGCTGGCGATGTTGTATTCGAGCACGATTTCCTCGGGGTCGATGTTGACCTGGAGTGTCTTGCTGTCATACGACACGATAATCTCGTCATCGTCGATGGCCTCCCAGCGGCCGCTGATGGTGGCGTTGCCGTTCACGGTGACGGCGATAGGCTGTGTGCCTGCTGCCTCGAGCTGTGTGCCGCCTTCGATGCTGAAGTCGGCGGTGGCTTCAAATGTGCCGCCGGTGGCCGATTCGGAGTCGGGGGTGAATGTATAGACGCGGGTAACGGTTGTGGTGGTCTTCTGATGGGGTGTGTCGACACGTTCGGCCTGTCCCGACCATGAGCCGGTGACGGCTTGGGCGAGTTTGGCTTTTTCGTTACATGATGTCATGATGGCCAGTGAGGCTACAAATAATGCTGAGGTAAGGATCTTATTCATGTTATTTAGTATTTTTTTATAAATCTATAACGGTGGTATAGGTTATATTGTTCAATAAAAGTAAAAATATGTTTTATAACATACAGTTGAAGACTATAGTTTTGTCTAAATTATGCGGCTTTATATATAGGAGCACATGGTAGCTCCATATACCAGGATTACACATTATATAATATATCATGAAAAGAATATTATTCATAGCAGGAATGATGGCTGCAATTATGGCAGCATGTAATGGAGGGTCGTCGCGCTCATGGGATGAAACCGCATTAGACAATGCCCGCATACAAATCGGACTGCAGATTGACTCGGTAGAGGGCCTCGGTGAGCAGTTTAATAATCCGACTTCGATACAGGAGGATGGGTCGGTTTTATATTGTGACGTTACAGACTGGCGCAGTGGTTTTTTCCCGGGCACGGTATGGTATCTCTATGAGCTTACCGGCGACTCGATGCTGGTGCCGTATGCCCGAAAGTACACCGAGGCTGTTGCTGATGCTCAATATCTGAAATGGCATCATGATGTCGGATTTATGGTGGGCAGCAGTTTTGGCAACGGGTATCGTCTGACGGGCGACAGCGCATACGCCTTAGCTGTTGTTGAAGCTGCCCGCTCGTTATCGACACGTTTCAGACCCAATGCGGGCATTATTCAGAGTTGGGATGTGACACCGGGAAGCGAGCGCGAGGCCAAGGGGTGGGCATGTCCGGTAATAATCGACAATATGATGAATCTCGAACTGATGTTTGAAGCGACAAAGTTATCGGGAGACAGCTCGTTCTACGACATTGCTGTCAGTCATGCCGACCGTACGCTTAAAGAGCATTTCCGTCCTGACGGCAGCTGCTTTCATGTTATTGACTATGACACAATCACCGGAGATGTCAGGCACCGGCACACGGCCCAGGGTTGTGCTCACTCATCGGCATGGGCTCGAGGTCAGGCATGGGCGATATATGGTTACACTGTGGCATATCGGAATACTGGCAATAAGGCTTATCTGGAGCAGGCTGTCAAGACTTTTGAGTTTGTGAGGAATCACCCGAATATGCCCGAAGATAAGATTCCGTACTGGGATTTTGATGCGCCGGGCATACCCGATGAGCCACGCGATGCCTCGGCGGCTACTGTCATAGCTTCGGCGTTATATGAACTGTCGACCTATGTTGCCGACGGGCGCTCGGTCGATTATGTAGAATATGCCGATGAGATAATGAAGTCGCTCTCGTCGGACAATTACACAGCCCGACCAGGCGAAAACGGTCGTTTTATCCTGATGCACAGTGTCACGAGCAAGCCGGCGGGTGTCGAGATTGATGTGCCGCTCAACTATGCCGACTATTATTACCTTGAGGCTTTGAAGCGTAGGCGTGACTTGATGAAGTCGGCAGGTTCAGTCGGTGAGGCCGATCATTGACAGGAAGGTGTCCTCGTCGATGATCGGGACGCCGAGCGATGTGGCTTTCTCGAGTTTGGCGGGGCCCATGTTGTCACCGGCAAGCAGGTAGTCGGTTTTCTTGGAGATTGAGCCTGAGTTCTTGCCGCCGTTAAGCTCGATGAGCTCTTTGTAGCGGTCGCGCGAGTTCTTGGTGAAGGTGCCGCTGATGACGATGGTCTTTCCGGCGAGACGGTCGGAGGTCTCAGACTCGTCGCGTTCGATTGACATTTGCAGGCCGGCATCGCGCAGCCGTTGAATGATGGCGCGGTTGAGCGGATTGGCAAAGTACTCGACGATGCTGTTGGCGATGCGCTCGCCAATGTCTTCAATCTCTGTGAGCTGTTCGGCTGTCATGGCCATGAGGGTGTCGATGTCGGCCGTGGCGCGCGCGAGTTTCTTGGCTCCGGTCTCGCCTACGTAGGGGATGGAGAGGGCGAAAACGACGCGCTCGAACGGCACGCGCTTCGAGTCCTCGAGACCCTGGATGACACGGCGTGCGCTCTTGTCGGCAAAGCGTTCGAGGGTCATCAGCTTCTCGACGGTGAGGTCATATAGGTCGGCGACGTTGGTCACCAGGCCGCTGTCAAACAGCAGTCGCGCAGTCTCCTCGCCAACGCCGTCGATGTTCATCATGCGGCGGCCTACGAAGTGTTCGATGCGGCCTACAATCTGGGGCGGGCAGCCGTATTTGTTGGGACATATCCACGCGGCTTCGCCCTCGACGCGTTCGAGCGGACTGCCGCATGCAGGGCAATGGGTGACAAACTCGACGGGGTGTGAGTCGGGCTGACGTCCCGATAGGTCGACGCCTGTAATTTTAGGTATGATTTCGCCGCCTTTCTCGACATAGACCATATCATCGGTGTGGATGTCGAGCGAGCGTATGATGTCGGCATTGTGCAGTGACGCGCGCTTGACGATGGTACCCGACAGCAGTACAGGCTCGAGGTTGGCGACGGGGGTGACGACACCTGTGCGGCCTACCTCGAAGCTCACGAAGCGCAGGCGCGTCAGTCCACGTTCGGCGGCAAACTTGTAGGCGATGGCCCAGCGGGGTGACTTGGCGGTGAAGCCGAGATTGAGCTGCTGGCGCAGTGAGTTGACTTTAAAGACAAGACCGTCGGTGGCAACGGGCAGTTCCTTGCGGGCGGTGTCCCAGTAGTTGATGAACTCGTCGACCTCGCTGATGCCGTGGAGCAGTTTCATGACGGGAGCAACCTTGAAACCCCACTGTCGGGCATACTCAAGGTTGTCATAGTGATTGTCGGCCGGAAGCTCGGGGCCAAGCAGATAGTAGAAATATGCGTCGAGACCGCGGTGTGCGACTTCGGCGGGATTGAGCAGTTTGAGGGTGCCCGAGGCGGCGTTACGCGGATTGGCGAACAGCGGCTCCTCGTTGTATGCACGTTCGGCGTTCAGCTTATCGAACGCGGCCCAGGGCAGGAGGACTTCGCCACGTACCTCGAGTAGGTCGGGCCATCCCGAGCCGCTGAGTTGGAGCGGGATGCTCTTTATGGTCTTGATATTGTCGGTGACAATGTCGCCTTTCTCGCCATCGCCGCGAGTGACGGCACGCACAAGACGGCCGTGCTCGTAGATGAGCGATATTGATGTGCCGTCATATTTCATTTCGCCGACAATCTCAAATTTCTGTTCGCCGAGCGATTCGCGCGTGCGGCGTATGAAGTCGTCGACCTCGGCTATGGAGTAGGTGTTGCCGAGTGAGAGCATCGGGTGGATGTGTGCAGCCTGGTCGAAGTGGCTGTTGATGTCGCTGCCTACGCGGTGGGTGGGTGACAGCGGGTCGTCGAGCTCGGGGTTTTCTCTCTCGATGGCCTCGAGTTCCTTGAGCAGCATGTCGAAGTCGTAGTCGCTGATCGTGGGGGCGTTCAGCACATAGTATGAGTGGTTGTGACGGTTTATCTCGTCGCGCAACTGCTGTACGCGTAGGGCTTTGTCGGTCATGGCTTGTGGGGGTGTTAGTTGAGCACTCGGCGGGCTCCGAGGTAGCGTTTGTTATAGTATGGCGATGACACGCGGTCGACGCGGATGCCTCCGCTGGTGGCCGAGTGTATGAATATGATGTCGCCCGTATCGGGGTCGGTGTCGATGGCTATCGCTACGTGACCGACCGAGTTGCGACTGCGCCCCTTGAAAAAGAGCAGGTCGCCGGGCTTGACATCGGTTGATTCGACAGCGGTTCCCTGCTTGTATTGGTCGCCCGATGAGGCTCCGAGTTTGTAGCCGAATTGTTTGAAAACGTAGCTTGTGAAGCCCGAGCAGTCAAAGCCACGGGGCGTCTTGCCGCCGCGCATGTAGCGTGTGCCCAAGTGGCGGTCGGCCTCGAGCAGGATTTCGGCGACGAGTTCGAGATTGTCGTCGGCCTCTTCGGGCTCGTCGAAGATTTCCATGCCGGCTGTGTTCACAAAATTGGGCTTTATCAGGATGGTCGAGGCCTCGCCGTTAAGGTACGGGTCGGGTGTCTCGGCCACCGAAGAGGCTGCGGCGATCGATACAATACCTGATATGATTAATTTCCTGAACATCCCGTTGCCGGTTACAATACGTCAACAAAGATACAAAAATCCACCCGATACACATAGTATAATAA
>CAMWLW010000059.1 GCA_947175245.1 uncultured Bacteroidales bacterium | reverse complement strand
TTTTTAAACTGTCTAAGATTTTTGATAAAAAATTAAATTACAGCTCGTAAATCAGGTTATAGACGGCCCGGAAAACAAAAAAAGCATTAAAAAATTTTGATGAACGAAAATATAGTGATACTTTTGCGTTACGCTTTGGAGCATGCGTGGCTCCGAACGTTGCATTTTAATTTTCACAACTAACTTATCACTAATAACAATTTTAAGATTTAATTACATTTATGGAAGCTCAAAAGCCTACCAGCGCAGCTAAACCTGCCGCAAAGAAAAAAGTTCGTGGTATCAAGAACGCATTTTATGTAATTCTTGCTTGTTTTGTAGTGGCAATCTGCCTGTTCCTCTTCGTGTTCGGACACCCCAGCCACTTCAACCTCATCGGTGACAACATCGCTACCGACCCCGAGACCGGCAAGCAGATTTATGATTTCATGTCAATGGCATTCGCTCCTACAGCTAACGAGGTAGAAGTTGCTCAGGGTGCAGTTAACGTTACCGGCGGTCACCCCACCGACCTCGTTGGTACTGTTTACATGGGTGGTTTCATCGTGCCTATTCTTCAGACCCTCTTCCTCGTTGTTATCGTTCTCTCAGTTGAGCGTTACATCGCACTGAGCGGCGCAAAGGGTAAAGGTAACATCACCAAGTTCGTTGCCGACATCAAACTCGACCTCGTTAAGAACGACATCGCATCAGCTCAGGCTCGTTGCGCCAAGCAGCAGGGTACTGTAGCCGCTGTTGTATCGGCCGCTCTTAAGAAATATGAGGAGATGGACAAGAACACCGTTCTCACCAAAGAGCAGAAAGTTGCTGCCCTCCAGAAAGAGGTTGAAGAGGCTACCGCTCTCGAGATGCCCTCTCTCCAGCAGAACCTTCCCATCGTTGCTACCCTCACCACACTCGGTACTCTCGTTGGTCTTCTCGGTACTGTAATCGGTATGATCAAATCATTCCAGGCCCTGTCTGCTTCAGGTGCTCCCGACTCGACCCAGCTGTCTGCCGGTATCTCTGAGGCTCTTATCAACACCGCCTTCGGTATCGCAACCGCTGCTTTCGCTGTAATTTCTTACAACTACTACACCAACAAGATCGATACCATGACCTATGCTATCGACGAGATTGGCTTCTCTATCGTACAATCGTTCGCAGTTAATCACTAATCCCACGTTTTACTCAAATTTTTAACATTTAATACGGTAAAATATGGGAAAAGTAAAAATGAAAAGAAAGAGTACGCGCATCGACATGACCGCGATGAGCGACGTGACTGTTCTTTTGCTTACTTTCTTCATGTTGACCTCAACATTCTTGCAGAAGGAACCTGCTACGGTAGTTACCCCTTCTTCGGTATCTGAAATCAAGGTCCCCATGACCAACGTCTCGACCGTCCTCGTTTCACCCGAGGGTAACGTGTTCGTTGGCGTCACCGGTGAGGCCGACATGACGATCGCCGACGGTAAGTGGGCTACCGACTCTATCCGCCGCGAGATTTTCGTAAATGCTATCAACAATTACGAACGTTTCACGGGTAAGTCACTCAATCTTACCGGATTTGAGAAGCAGCAGGCAATTGAACAGTTCGCTAAGATGAACATGTTTGGCGTACCCTTTGATCGTATTCCTGAGTTCTTCCGCCTCAAATCATCTGATCAGGAGGATTGGCTCGCAGGCAAAGGCCTTGGTAAAGGTACTCTTGCCAACGTTCGTCCGTCTGATGTAGGTATCCCCATGACCGATATCACATATCGTGACGAGGAAGGCAATCTGAACACCACCAATGAGTTCCAGATTTGGATGCGTGCCATCTATAACTCGGGCAACGAAAACCTGCAGAATGCTATGCGTAAAGGCGAGGGTATTGCAGTTAAAGCTGACCATTCAACTCGTTATGACGTTGTACACAATGTTCTTGATAATCTCCAGACTATCAAGTACAACCGTTTCACCGTCATGACCGCATTGAAAACCAATGAAGACTAATTAATTATGGCTGAAATACAACAAAAAGAAACGGGCGGTAAAAAGAAAAAAGGCGCCCAAAAGAAGATGGACATCCATGTGGACTTTACCCCCATGGTTGACATGAACATGCTTCTGATTTCTTTCTTCATGCTGTGTACCACCATGATTAAGTCTCAGACGCTGAACATTACACTTCCATCTAACGATAAGACTCTCGAGCAGAAAGACCTTTCAAAGGCAGCCGAGTCTGAAGCCGTTACCCTCATTCTCACCAGTGACTATGACGACAAGGGTACAGTTGAGGACAACACCATTTATTACTTCTTCGGTAAACCCTACATGGAGGATCAGGATGGTGACGGTTTGCTTGACACTCCCGAAGATCCCTCTATGGGCGTTCTTCACGCCGAGAAATTTTTGGGTGACGCCGGCGGCGTACAACGCGGTATTCGCTCGATTCTGCGCAAACGTAACGAAATAGTTCTTAATAAGATTGATTCGCTCAAGAAAGAGTGGCGTCGTCCCGGCAGTCAGATGTCTGATGCCGAGTTTGAGGAGAAAGCTAAGGCTATCCGTAACGACTCTACAATTTCACGTCCTGTTGTAGTGATCAAGGCTACCCCTGAGGCTTCGTGGGAGAGCATTATCTCTACTCTCGATGAGATGCAGATCAACCAGATTACACGTTACCAGATCAACACCATTAATGGTGTCGACTCAGCGCTCATCCTGGATTATCTCAACAAGAATAAAGTACAGTGATGTTCATCTATATTTTTTAACTCTTAATTATTGAATATTATGGCAAAAGATGTAGATCTTTCATCAAAAGAATGGACCGACATTGTCTTTGAAGGCAAGAATAAGGAGTATGGTGCGTATGTTATGCGTCTCAACTCTGACCGTCGTCACAACCGAGCTGTACTTTTTGTAATCTCAGGCCTCGCTATCGTTCTCATCGTTGCCTTGGTTCTCAGCCTTTTGGCAGCCCGTAAGGCTTTGGCCGATCAGGAAGCCTATGAAGCATATCGACTGTCAAATGAACAGCAGATTGACGCTATGGTTGAGGAGACTGAGGAACCCGAGGAAGAGGACATTGAGGATATCCCCGAGCCCGTTCAGGAACAGGAGCCCGAAGCACTTCCCGAGGAGATTCTTAACACTATCAAGAACACCGAGATTGTCGTTGTTGACGACGAGGAAGTTACTGAGCAGATTGTTTCTCAGGAAGAACTCCAGGAAACCACCACTGCTATCGGTGCTACTACTTTCAATGATGGTACCGACGACATCAATGTTGTTCGTGAGCACAAGGACGAGGTTATCGTTGAGGAGAAACATCCCGTTGAGGAGAACAAGGTATTTGATGCTGTTGAGCAGATGCCTACTTTCCCCGGTGGTGATGGCGAACTCATGAAATATCTCCAGAAGAACCTTACTTATCCCACTCTCGCTGCCGAGAATGGTATTCAGGGTACCGTACTGCTTCAGTTCGTTGTCCAGAAGGACGGTTCTATCGGTGAGGTTAAGGTGGTTCGTTCAAAAGACCCCGACCTTGACAAGGAGGCTGTTCGAGTTGTTAAGGGTATGCCCAAGTTCATCCCCGGCCGTATGAACGGTCAGCCTGTGAACGTATGGTTTACACTCCCTGTTAAATTCAAACTCCAGAACTAATAGATTATTTCTATAATTCTTATCCCGGGGCGGTAGGCATTGCTTACCGCCCCGCTTGTTTTTATACCTCGGTGCATTTGTCTATGTCTGCTCTAATTGTTAACTTTGTAGCCTAAGTTATCACTTATGAAAGGAGCGATTATATTCCGGCTTAGCTGTATCGTGCTGTTGTGGCTTTTCTTTTGCGGATGGCTGCTCGTTCGGTATGCTCAGACCGGCACGCCCATAAATCTCCGCACTCTCTTTCCGCTTGTGGCGTCAGGTATTATAGTATTCGTTCCTTTGTATAAAAAGTATTTTAAGAAGTCAAGTGGAAAGTAACGCTATAAATAGTGATGTTCAACGGCCGTTCGGGTTACTGTCACGTATCAACTCCCCGGCCGATCTGAAGCAGTTGTCGGTTGAGCAATTGCCGCTTTTATGTAAGGAACTGCGACAATTTCTGATTGAAAATGTGTCACAGAACCCCGGTCACTTTGCCTCGAGTATGGGCACTATCGAACTTACGGTTGCCCTGCACTATGTTTTCGATACCCCCTATGACCGCGTGGTGTGGGATGTAGGCCATCAGGCCTACGCCCATAAGTTGCTCACAGGTCGTCGTGACAATTTTGATACAAATAGAAAATTTGGTGGACTTAGCGGCTTCCCTAATCCGTCAGAGAGTGAGTACGATACCTTTTCGGCCGGCCATGCGTCCAACTCGATATCGGCTGCGTTAGGCATGGCTGTGGCTACCGAACTCAATCATGATAACCCTTTGCGACATGTTGTCGCAGTCATCGGTGACGCTTCGATAAGCGGCGGCCTGGCTTTTGAAGGTCTTAACAATGCTGCCAATACCAAGAGCAATGTTCTCATTATCCTCAATGACAACGACATGTCGATTGACCGCAATGTCGGCTCATTGCACGGTTATCTTGCGCACATCACGACATCAAAGAGTTACAACAACTTCCGCTACAAGACATTCAATGCCCTGAAAAAAATGCATCTGGTCACTGACCGTCAGCGCGGGCCTATAATGAGGTTTAACAACAGCCTCAAATCATTGCTTACCAATGAGCAAAACATCTTTGAAGGTCTCAATATTCGCTATTTCGGCCCTATTGACGGCCACGATGTTCAGCGTCTTGTACGCGTTCTAAGGGACATCAAGGATATGAAAGGCCCTCGCTTGCTCCACCTGCGTACGGTCAAAGGCAAAGGCTACGAACCGGCCGAGAAAGACCCCTCACGCTGGCATGCCCCCGGACGTTTTAATCCACAGACCGGCGAGGTGGTTAAGAGCTCTTCTAAAGTTGCCTTGCCCAAGTATCAGGAGATTTTCGGACAGACGCTTCTTGCGCTTGCGCGTCAGGACGAGCGCGTGGTCGGCGTGACAGCCGCCATGTCGTCAGGTACCTCAATGAACATACTTCAGAAAGAGATGCCCGGGCGCGTCTTTGATGTCGGTATAAGCGAGGGACATGCGGTGACATTTGCCGGAGGTATGGCTACCGATGGTTTGCGACCGTTTGTGGCCATCTACTCGACGTTCCTGCAGCGAGCCTATGACAATATCGTGAATGATACAGCCATTCAGTCATTGCCCGTGACATTGTGTATTGACCGTGCCGGCCTTGTGGGTGAGGACGGCGTCACTCATCACGGTGTCTATGATATGGCATATCTGAGGCCCATACCCGGGATGATTATCGCATCACCACGCAATGCTGCGATGCTCCGCGACCTCATGTACACATCGCTCGTCACCGAGCATGGCCCCATGGCTATACGTTACCCGAGAGGGACGGCCGATGCCGTGGTTGATACAGCGTCTAAGAACTGTATGCAACTTGGACGTGGCGAGACACTGACGGCCGGCAAAGGCGTTCAGGTCATTTCTATCGGCCCGATTGCCTCCCTGGTAGCTCAGGCAGTTGATAAGGCCAGGAGTGGGGGGCTTGATGTGGCCCATCATGATGCTATATTCCTCAAGCCGATTGATGACAGCCTCATGCACAGTGTCGCTTCGACCGGCAGTCCAATCGTTACCGTTGAGGACGGTACGGTGGAGGGTGGTCTCGGTACTGCTGTAACCGATTGGCTCAATGAGCATGGCTATGAACGCAAGGTCGTTAAAATCGGTGTTCCCGACAGGTTCATATACCACGGCTCAGTGCCCGAACTTTACAAACTGTGTGGCATGGACAGCGATTCTATCCTCGCAGTGATTAAGAGTGAGTCCATAACTCAGAAAGAATAATATGAGAATCGTAATTGCAGGTACAGGAGAGGTCGGTTCCCATCTTGCCAAATTATTGTCGAGAGAGGAACAGGACATTGTTGTGGTAGATAACAATGCCCAGAAACTTGCCATGCTCGATGCCAACTACAACCTGATGACATGTTTTGGCAGCCCGGTGTCGTTCCGCACTCTGGCCGATGCCGGTGTCGACGAGGCCGACCTGTTCATTGCCGTGACACCCTACGAGGAATGTAATGTCACAGCATGTTCGATAGCCCATTACCTCGGTGCTAAACGCACGGTGGCGCGTATTGACAATTACGAGTTCATGAAGCCCGAGCACAAAGCCTATTTCAACAGCATCGGTATCAGCGACGTGATTTATCCCGAGTATCTCGCTGCCGTCGAGATAATGACGGCATTGAAACGCGGATGGTCGCGAAACTGGTTTGAACTTAAAGACGGTGAGATTATACTGATTGGTGTTAAGGTGCGCGACAATGCCGAGATTGTCGGCCATCAGCTCAAAGAGTTGACGATGTCACAGCACAACTATCACGTGTCGGCCATCAAACGCCGCCGTCAGACTATCATACCACGCGGTGACGATGTCATCATGCCACACGACATAATCTACTTCACCACGACTCCCGACCACGTCGAGTACATACGCCAGATATGCAATAAGGTCAGCTATAAAGTAAAGCGTATAATGATAATGGGCGGCAGCCGCATCGCCGTGCGTCTTGCCCACATGGCACCGTCCGACTGGAAAATCACCATAATCGAGAGTGATGCCGACCGTTGTCGCCGTCTGCCCGAGTTGTGTCCCGACTGTGAGATTATTCACGGCGACGGCAAAGATAACGACGTGCTTATTGATGAGGGCATATCTGAAACTGATGCTTTCATTGCGCTTACCGATAGCTCTGAGACAAACATACTTGCATGTCTCACAGCCAAGGAATTCGGTGTCAACAAGACAATTGCCGAGGTCGAGAATATTCAGCTCATATATCAGGCCGAGGGTCTGAATATCGGCACCATTATCAACAAGAAGTTACTCGCGTCGAGCAAGATATTCCAGGTATTGATTGATTCTGATACTGAATCGTCAAAGTTCATGTCGCTCGCCGATGCCGAGGTTGCCGAGCTTGAAGTGAAACCCGGCTCAAAGATATCACGCAAGCCTGTGCGCGAACTCAACCTGTCGCGCGACATCACCCTCGGCGGCCTTGTCCGTAACGGTAAAGGTATGCTTGTTACAGGTAACACTGTGTTTGAAGCCGGCGACCGTGTGGTCGTGTTCTGCCTCTCTGGTCAGATTCACAAGCTCGAAAAACTCTTTGGCTGATAATCACCCTGTCAGGTAGTAGCTATGGTTAAGACAACAGGTTATCGCAAAATAAACTTCCGCAGCATTGTAAGACTGCTTGCCCACTTGATGCTTATAGAGTCGGGGTTCATGCTTATACCTATGCTGGTTAGCCTGTTCTACGGTGAGAGCGACTACTATGCCTTTCTTGTGGCTATTCTGATTACATTGCTCGCTTCATGGGCCATACTTACCGGCGTCAGATCGGGACGGCGTGATCTCGGCAAGCGTGAGGGTTATATGCTCACATCGCTTGTATGGGTCGTGTTTTCTATCTTCGGTATGATACCGTTTATGGTCTCGGACGTGTCACTGGGTCTGACCGATGCCTTCTGCGAGACAATGTCTGGATTTACGACAACCGGGTGTTCGGTGCTCAGCGATGTCGAGTGCCTGTCTCACGGTGTGCATATATGGCGCTGTCTCATGCAATGGATAGGCGGTCTCGGTATCATGATTTTTACACTCGCCGTGTTGCCTATGCTCAACTCGTCGGGCGGCATGCAGATGATGAATGCCGAGCTCCCCGGTATTACTAAGGAGAAACTTAGCCCTCGTGTCAGTCAGACGGCCAAACGCCTGTGGCTCGTTTACCTGTTGCTAACATTGCTGCTCGCGCTGTTGCTCTGCTTCGGCCCTATGAATATCTTTGACGGTATCTGTCATGCACTCAGTACAATGTCGACAGGAGGTTTCTCGACACGCAACGATTCTATAGGTGCGTGGAATTCCTGGTATATACGTCTTGTCGTGCTGGTATTCATGTTTATTGGCGGCGTTAATTTCGCGCTCATTTATAGGGCATCGATCGGTAAGATCAAGGCATCATGGAAAGACGAGACATTCCGATTCTATGTCAAGGTTATCATCGTTCTGACCATATTGCTTACGCTCGGTTACGTTGTCAACTGTCATCCGCGATGGAGCATGTCGGTTATCGTCGACCCCTTGTTCCAGGTCGTGTCGACGTTGACAAGCACCGGCTATTCGGTTACCGACTGCCAGTCGTGGGGTTCGTTTGTATTTCCTATACTTCTCATATTGATGTTTGTCGGTGCATCGGCAGGCAGTACAAGCGGTGGATGTAAGCTCGACCGTATATCTTTCCTGTTCAAGAGTTGTCGCAACGAGATATCCAAGTGCATTCATCCCAATAAGGTGTATTCGGTATCGATCAATAACCGTGTACAGTCACCCGAACTCGTTTCAAAAGTAATGGCATTCCTGGGACTCTATATGGGGTCTATTATTGCGGGCGGTATCATGCTTGTGCTGCTGGGTATGCCTATCAGCGACTCGTTGTTTGCCTCCCTGTCGTGTGTAGGAAATACCGGCCTTGGTGCCGGTGTGACGGCCGACTCATTTGCCTGTGTGCCGGCTGCCGGCAAGTGGGTGCTTTCATTCCTCATGTTAGTAGGGCGTCTCGAAATATTCACCGTTCTTGTGCTTTTCCTCCCCGGCTTCTGGCATAAATAAATATCCCGATTAGTAATACCAATTATACTCTCATTTATTAAAACAGTGAAAATCAATCATTATCTCACAAGTGCAATTGTCCTCGGCTCGTCGTGTCTATGTTCGGTGACGGCCCAGGATTATCCGCAGAAATCTGATCTGCCCACAGTTTATATCGACACCGAGAATAGCCAGTCGATCACCAGTAAGGAAACCTATATAAGGGCCACGCTGCGTTATGTTAATGCCGATGGCGAGAAATATTATGATGCGCTTGGCATACGTGGTCGCGGAAATTCAACATGGGGGCTTGCAAAGAAGCCTTACAGAATAAAATTTGATAAAAAGCAGGAGTTTTTAGGCCCGGATCATGCTAAAGCCAAAAGCTGGACTATGCTTGCCAACTATGCCGACAAGAGTCTTATGCGCAATGCTTTGGCGGCCCGTCTCGGTCAACTTGCAGGTCAGCCGTTTACTGCATCAGCACAGTTTGTTGATCTGGTACTCAACGGCAAGTATGTTGGCAACTATCAGATTTCAGACCAGGTTGAGGTGCGCGCTAAACGCGTTGACATTTTCGAGCAGGAAGACCCCGTGACTGCCACCTCAAATATCACAGGCGGATATCTTCTTGAGATTGACGGTTTTGCCGATAGCGAGCCGTGCAAATTCACCACTGCACGCGGAATTAAGATTACGGTCAAATCACCCGATGATGAGATTATCGACCAGCGTCAGGTCAATTATATAAAAAACTATATACAAAGTTTTGAAAATGCCCTGTTCAGCGCCGATTTTACCAATCCTGAGACCGGCTACCGACGTTATGTCGATGAGAATACCCTCGTCAGCTGGTATGTAGCTTCTGAAATGACTGCCAATCCCGATGCGTTCTGGAGCACCTATATTTATAAGGATCGTGATGATCCGAAAATCTATTGGGGGCCGCTGTGGGACTACGATATAGCATTCAACAACTGTCAGCGCAAGGGTGACATGACACGCCGCACCGTTCTTAAAGACGGTTTTGGTGCCGACCTGACAGGTGTGTGGGTGCGCCGTATGTGGGAGGATCCCTGGTTTGTCAACGCTGTCAATGAGAAGTGGAAAAGCATGGTCAATGCCGGTCTTGAGGAGCAACTGATACGGTTTATTGACGACACTGAGGCCCAATTGACTGCGTCACAGGCTCTCGATGGAAAGTTGTGGCCCGTCTATCGCCGTGTTTATGATGAATACCAGCTGTTCTCCACCTATAAAGCTACAGTGGAATTTCTTCGCAAATTCGTGCGCGAGCGAGTCGGCTACTTGACCGAGACATTCGAGCAAGAGGCTTTAGGATCAGTCCCGACACCACCGTTTGAAATCGAGGCAGATTATTATTACCGCATACATAACACCAACACAATGAAGTGTGCCGATCTGACGGCTGATGGTAAGGCGGTGTGCGGTAATACACATAGTGATGGTAACCATACCCAGCAGTGGAGTCTCGAGACGGTCGGCAACGGATATTTTGTTATCGTAAATCGAGCTACAGGTCAGGCTATTACTGATAAGGCATCTTATGTCAACGGCAAGTATCAGCGTCAAAGCCAGCTGGCCGTAGCAGACCTGAATACTGCCGATCAACGTCAGCACTGGCAGGCGGTACCGATGCCTAAGGGTGGGTCTTATGCAATCGCTAATCGCACCACAGGTCTGGCATGGAACAACGCTTCAGGAAGTTCTGACGAGGGTAATGCCTTTATATCATGGGATAACGATACCAATAATCCTGACAAACCCAATCGTCACTGGCGCATTATACGCGATGAGCTCAAAGAGTCGGCCGGTATAGAGGCCGTAATGGCGGTCGGCGTAAACGATTATATTGTTACATATTCGCCTTCAACTTCAACAGTACGTTTTATTTCAAATGGTGATACCCCCTTGGATGGTACATTTACGGTAGTCAATATAGGCGGGGCGGCAGTTATGAGCGGTGCCGTGGCCGAAAGTATTGATGTCTCGCAGCTCACTCCCGGGGTGTATGTCATAGCATGGGAGATTGACGGACGCCGTATCACGCGTAAATTTGTGAAAATATAAAACAGTCAGGAGGTGAACAATCTTAGAACGTTCACCTCCTGACGATACATTATATCGCAGGCCGATTATTTGGCCTGTTGTTTTTTTTGTGCAGGTAAGACTTCTTTTATATAAGTTGCGGTAGGTGATTTCATTTTCGCTATTTCCTCTGGCGTACCTGTTGCGATAATCTTGCCGCCGTTTTTGCCTCCGCCGGGCCCCATATCGATGATATAGTCGGCCGATTTGAGCACGTCAAGATTGTGCTCGATAACAAGCACAGTGTTACCTTTGTCTACCAGACGGTTCAACACGCCCATCAGCGTTTTGATATCCTCAAAGTGCAGGCCGGTGGTAGGTTCATCGAGAATAAAGAGCGTCTTGCCGGTATCTTTCTTTGCCAGCTCGGTTGCCAGTTTCACGCGTTGGTTCTCGCCGCCCGACAGGGTTGACGATGGTTGTCCGAGCTTTATGTATCCTAATCCGATTTCCTGAAGCACTTTGATTTTTTTGATTATCGAAGGCTGGTTGGCAAAGAACTCTACCGCTTGATTGATTGTCATGTCGAGCACATCGGCTATCGATTTACCTTTGAATCTGACCTCGAGAGTCTCGCGGTTGTATCTCTTGCCGCCACATGTCTCGCAAGGAACAAGTACGTCGGGCAGGAAATTCATCGCGATTGTGCGATAACCGTTACCCGAACACGTCTCACAGCGTCCGCCTGACACGTTGAATGAAAATCGCCCGGGTTTGTAACCCCTGATTTTCGCTTCGGGCAACGATACGAACAAATTGCGTATGTCTGAAAACACGCCGGTATATGTCGCCGGGTTGGAGCGCGGTGTGCGGCCCAACGGCGATTGGTCGACAGTGACAACCTTGTCTATGTTTTCGATGCCTTCAATATTTTTGTAGGGCAGAGGTTCTTGCAGCGACCTATAGAATTTGCTTGACAGGATAGGCTGAAGCGTCCCGTTTATCAGCGATGATTTGCCTGAGCCTGATACTCCGGCCACGCATGTCAGTGTGCCCAACGGCAGTTTCAGGTCTACATTTTTTAGATTGTGACCCGTGCAACCGGTCAGAGTCAGATACTTACCGTTGCCTTTGCGCCTTTCGGCCGGTACTTCTATACGTTTGCTTTCATTTAGATAGCTTGCGGTCAGTGTATTGGTTTTGAGCATCTCGGCAGGTGTACCTTGGAACACGACCTCTCCGCCGTGACGGCCTGCACCGGGCCCTATGTCAACGATATAGTCGGCCTCCTGCATCATTTCCTGGTCGTGCTCAACAACAATGACAGTGTTAGATGCGTCACGCAATGCCTTGAGTGAGTTAATAAGACGCATATTGTCACGTTGGTGGAGTCCGATGCTCGGTTCGTCAAGTATGTACATGACGTTCACAAGTTCCGAACCTATCTGAGTCGCGAGCCTTATGCGCTGACTCTCACCGCCCGACAGGGTAGCAGTAGCGCGCGCGAGCGACAGGTATTCAAGTCCAACGTCAATCAGGAAGTGCAGACGCGACTTTACCTCTTTCAGAATTTCGTGAGCCACGGTGGCCTTAACGGTCGGTAGGGTAGGCTCGATATCCTTGACCCAGGTATACAGGTCATCGATATCCATTCGGCACAAGTCGGCGATATTCTTGTCGGCAATGAAGAAGTGTAGCGCCTCTTTGTTCAGGCGGTCACCCTTACATTCAGGACAGGTTATGCGCGAAAAGAACTGGCCGCTCCACTTTTGAGACGACGAGTCGGCATCTTCGCTCTGCTGCAGCTCGATATATTTGATGATACCTTCGTATGTAGCGAAGTAGTTGGATGTGCTCATTGTCTCAGACTTGATGTTGAGACGTTCGTTTGTGCCGTTCAGAATATCATTGACAGCCTCCTCGGGCAGCTCTTTTATCGGTGTCTTTGTTGAGCAACCATATTTTTCACATATAGCTGCTATCTGCCACCACAGCATTGTATTCTTTTGCTTGCCGAGCGGTACTATACCTCCGTCGGCAATAGACAATGAATCGTTCGGGATAAGTTTCGCACGGTCTATGACGTTGACGGTTCCGAGCCCCTTACAGCACGGACAAGCTCCTAACGGTGAATTGAACGAGAAGTTGTGGGGTGCCGGCTCGCGGTATGACAGTCCGCTCTCAGGATCCATCAGCGACATGCTGTAGTGATTGATCTCGTTGTTGTCGGCGTCAAGAATAGACAACTGTTTGTCGCCTTGGGCAAGAGCGGTGTCGACCGAGCTGGATAGTCGCTCAAGATCTTTATTTGAAACTTTTAGCTTATCGATTACGAGCTCAATCGTGTGGTTTTTGTAGCGGTCGAGCTTCATCCCGGGTGTTATCTCCATTACCTCGCCGTCAACCCTGACGCTGAGGTAACCTTTCTTAGTCAGCGACTCAAACAGATCCTTGTAGTGGCCCTTACGGTTCTTGACCAATGGCGAGAGTATAAAAACACGCTTGCCAATGTATTTTTCAAGCAGGAGTTCTATTATTTTCTCACGCGAGTATTTTACCATCTCTTTGCCTGTTATGTAGCTGCGTGCAGTAGCTATACGGGCATATAGCAGTCTCAGAAAGTCATATATCTCGGTCGTGGTTCCTATCGTGCTTCGCGGGTTGCGGTTGACGGTCTTTTGCTCTATGGCTATGACAGGACTCAGACCTGTTATCTGGTCTACATCGGGGCGTTCGAGCGCACCGAGCATACCGCGGGCGTATGACGAGAATGTCTCGATATAACGGCGCTGCCCTTCGGCATAGATCGTATCAAAAGCTAATGATGATTTTCCCGAGCCTGAGAGCCCTGTGATGACACTCAGTTTACCGAGTGGAATGCTCACATCGATATTCTTGAGGTTGTGGACGCGGGCTCCCGTGACAGTCAATCCGGGTATTACAGGGGTGCTTTCAGTCGTTTTTCTATGTTGTGTTTTCACGATTAATCAAATTTAGACTATGGTTGACAATTATTTAACCCAGGCCTGGTTGTACACTTTAACATCCTGGGTCGAGCGGTAAAGCGATTTCTGCCTCGGAATCTTTACTTTATAGGTCTTGCCGCTGCGGTTAGGCAGATTTTTGGCTCTTATCCACGGATTGGCCTCTCTCAAAATCGAGTATGTGATACCGTGCTTCTGAGCCCATTGTGCCCAGTCGCCAATCTCAGTGTTGACATCCACGGTGTCATATTCCACAGGCTGGTAAAGTTGTTCAGGTGTCAGATAAAATCCGAATTCCCGTGGATTTTCCAGAATCATTTTTGCGGCCAGTATTCTGAACATGTAACGCGATGTCTCATCAACGAGATACAGGTCAAAAGCCGAATCGGCCAACTGGGCATCAAGCTGAGTAGTGATGCGGTTGGTGCCTCCGTTATATGCGGCTGCCGCGCTTTCCCAGTTGCCGTATTCGCCATAGGCTTTCTTCAGATAGCGGCATGCGGCTTCGGTTTCTTTCTCGATATTGTATCGCTCATCGACCCACTCGTTTACTTCGAGTCCGTATTGTTTGGCTGTGGCCGGCATAAATTGCCAGATGCCGGCTGCCTTGGCCGGCGAATAAGCCCTTTGGTTTAAACTGCTCTCGATACAGGCAAGGTAGATGAGGTCGGTCGGAACTCCGTTTTTCTTTAGAATAGGTTCTATTATCGGGAAATATTTGTTGGCACGTTTTATCAGCAGCAATGTATTGCCGTGAGTGTATAGCATTGATGTAAGTTCCCGGTCAAATCGCTCGTACATATCGATGCGGTCAAGCTCGATATTCTGATCGGCAAACTTTATGCTTGCCGGTATTGCCGGATTTACTATCGTCAGATTGCCCGGCGTGGTCTCAGATGTCTGACTGAAGGTAGTTGTACCGCCCGGTTCAGGCTGTGCTGCGCCGGCGCTGCATGATGCTCCTATGCACGTCAGCATAAATATTGATAATATCTGTGTTGATTGCTTCATCTTGTTTACCTTTGAAATGTGTCCTATTCGGCAGTGCCGGTTCTATTGGCGCCCTGTCGGTAATTGATTATATTGATGTCGCCCGACAGTGAATAATTTCTACCGTCGGCACCGCGTGCTTTAATCACATAGTAGTACACTCCTGCCGGAACTACTTTGCCACCGTGTTTGCCATCCCATCCTTGTGATGGGTCGGTGGTGGAGAATAGCTTGACGCCCCACTGATTGAAGATGTGACATTCAAACTGTATTATGGATTTATAGCTCACTTTCCACTCATCATTGATTCCCTCCGAGGCTCCGGGAGAGAAGGCATTGGGACATTCGATTTTAGAATCACCTACCGATACCTGATAGGTGTCGCTTATCCATTCGCAGTCGCCCGAGGCATTTGCAGCCACATAGCGCACGTAGGTTATGCCGAAGTCAGTGAACGTATAATCTACCTCATCCTGATTGAATCGCAAGTCTATTATGTCGAAGTCGGGACTACTCGACATCTGCCACTCACGATATGCTACAGCGTCTGAAGCAACGGCAGTGAATGTAATGTCTACGGGTGCCGACCCACCGAGGTCGCCATTATCAACTCTGATTTCATTATCGTTGTCACGCACAGCCATTTGAGCTGAAGTGTGTGCATCTATTGCTACTGTTGCATAGCTGTCAGTGACGGCCGATATTTCGCGACCCCATTCTTTGAGAAAACGGTCTCCGCTTATTTCGAAATCAGTGTCACACAGTGGTGCCGGTACTCTGACTGTAGAGCCGCTGATGTATGCCACTTTTTCGTTTTCGGTAGTCTGATTGAAAACTTGTGATTCATCGTCCCACGATAGCGAGCGGTAAGTTATCTCAATCTCCCGTGACATGTCACGTGGCACGCCGGTGATTGTGTAGTATGTGATGCGCGGTGCAACACCGTCAATCTCTAATGCTGTCATGGCGCAGTCGCTTTCGGCTGTATTGACAGCTGCCCCATTCAGGGTCATGGTGTGGTTCATGTAGTTTACAATCCAATAACAGTGCTGTCGGCCGTTTTCGGTTACAATGTAGCCCATGTCGTCGTTGCCGAGTGATATTGAACATTCAGCGCCGTCACGGGTGAAGTTTACCGGCTCGCTGTAACCGCCGCCAAGCTGGCTGTATCGTGCCCACTCGACTGTGGCCGTGGGCGATGACGCCGTGTATGTCGCTGTGGCACCGTAGGCATTGTCAACGATATAAACGGTTTCAATTCCGGTGTTGCTTTCAGGTTTCACGGCTATCGCTTTGTCAGTCAAACCTGTGAAAGTCAGCTGCGCGCATGCCGATATGCCGCATATCAAGGTCAGTATGGTTGTAATGAGGTATTTCATAGAAATTGTCTTGTGGGGACTCTTAAACATACAAAGTTAATGAATTAATTCGGTATAACCTATTAATCTCTTTTTAATATCAGGGCAACCGCATCAAAACTTGGTTGAGAATTTATCAATAAGGGCAGCCCATTGATAATAATGCAGCTATAAGGATTAGGATCACAGCCATGAAAATTCTGTAATTTTATTGCACTAGAATGACAGCAACGGTTTGATTTTTAGTGCTATATTTTTGGATAATTCAATGATTTTTAGTATCTTTATAGC
>CAMWLW010000058.1 GCA_947175245.1 uncultured Bacteroidales bacterium | reverse complement strand
GTAAGTCCTATTCAAACGATTCAGCGACATGTCATTGGAGCATAATGTTCTGAGAAGACGCTGAGACAATCGGGGATGAGTCAGAAGACCTGCCGTAGCCGACAATGGATTCGAGCCTACGGGACTATAGGTTTATTATCTGACAAATCGCCGTGTTTGCCACCCCACCGACGTGTGCCATTCTTCCCGGCGACTCACTGTCAAGGTTTTAAGATATTATAATTATCCCGTTTGCACGAGTTCACATCGACAAACGGGATTTTTTGTGTCAATTTTCAACTATGACTAAATATAACATCTTATTACTACTGACTGTCGGGGCTCATATCGTCTCCCCGGTAACATTAGCGGCCCGTGATGAACATCACGACACGATAGCGGCCCGCAATCTCGATGAAGTGGTTGTCACCGCCACGCGTCCACGACAGGAGACGATTCCCACACAGGCTCTCAGGGGCGAGGAACTCGAACGTCTCAACAGCAATAACATAGCCGACGCGTTGCGCTACTTTGCCGGCGTACAGGTAAAGGACTACGGCGGTGTAGGCGGTATCAAGACCGTGAACATACGCTCGATGGGCACCAATCACACGGGTGTCGTGTATGACGGCGTACAGCTGGGCAATGCCCAGAACGGCCAGATAGACCTCGGACAGTTCTCGCTCGACAACATAGAAGAACTGTCGCTGCACAACGGTCAGAAAAGCGCCCTGCTGCAACCGGCACGCGACTTCGGCAACGCCGGCACCGTCTACCTGAGGACGCGTACACCGCGATTTGACAGCGGAGAGCAGTACCATGCCCGGTTGAAAGTGCGCACCGGGTCGTTTGACCTGCTCAATCCGTCGGCACTGATTGAGCTGAAACTGTCACCGCGCGTCAATGCCCAACTGAGTGCCGAGTGGCTGACATCGACAGGTAAATACAAATTCAGATACCGACGTGTCAACCCGGCCGGCGAACTCGCCTATGACACCACAGCCGTCAGACAAAACGGCGACATCAATGCCACACGCATCGAGGCCAACCTCAACGGCACTTTTACCTTGGGCGAATGGCATGTGAAAGCCTATAACTATCACTCGGAGCGCGGAGTTCCCGGAGCCATAGTAAATAATGTATGGCGCCGCGGCGAACGTATATGGGACACGAACTCGTTCATACAGGGCGCGGCCACCCTTACCTATGGCCGATGGACGACGCTCGAAAACATCAAATATGCCTTTTACCGAACGCACTATGTCAATAACGACGACAAGCAGATCAAGGTAGACAATCTGTACCGGCAGCGAGAGCTCTACTTCTCGTCGGCCAACCAGTTTGATATCATGCCAGGCTGGAGCGCGTCGGCGAGTTATGACATGATGTGGAACACACTCGATGCCGACATGTATGGCTTTGCACGTCCCGACCGTCTCACCAACCTGCTGTCAGTAGCTACCGCCCTCAATATCGGGCGGCTGTCGGTGACAGCGAGCGGCCTGATGACGTTTGTCCACGACCATCTCGTGGGCCAGGAGTCTCCGGCCGACAAGCATGTGTTCACCCCGGCAATATACGGGTCGTTCTACCCGATGAATAACCGCCGGCTGTCAATAAGAGCGTTCTACAAAAAGTCGTTCAGGATGCCAACGTTCAACGACCTCTACTATGCCGACATGGGCAACTCGAAGCTCAACCCCGAGCATGTCGCACAGTACAATGCCGGACTGCTGTATGACGTGAGCGGCCGGACGTCATTTGTTTCGGCACTGCGACTGAGCTGTGACATATATTATAATAAGGTACACGACAAGATTGTGGCCTACCCCAAAGGCCAACAGTTCAGGTGGACAATGCTCAATCTCGGCATCGTCGATATAAGAGGCATCGATGTCACCGGCCTCCTGACCATCAATCCGGCCAAAGACCTATACCTCACCATTCGCGGCCAGTACACCTATCAGAAAGCCATCGACATCACTAATCCGGCCGATAATTATTACCGGCACCAGATACCATATATACCCCATCACTCAGGCTCGGCCGTCATCAACGGCACATGGCGCCGCTGGGGAATCAACTACAGCTACATCTATGTAGGCTCGAGGTATAATCAGCAGGAAAACATACGCTACAACTACACTCAACCGTGGTACACATCTGATGTTTCCCTGAGCTATGACCTGCCGCTTGGACGTGCCAAGGCCCGTATTCTCGCCGAGATAAACAACCTGCTGAGTCAGGACTATGACGTGATACTCAACTACCCGATGCCCAAGCGCAATTACCGACTCACATTATCAATCGAAATATGAAACTGATTTTCAAAATATTGTATTTTCTGCCACTCCTGTTGTGTGCCACAGGCTGTCGTGAAGACGAGCTTGTGGTGCCAACGGAGTATGACATCATACCCGAAACACCTGCACCCGACACCCGCATACGCGGCTTTTATCTCGTCAATGAGGGTAATATGGGTTCAAACAAATGCACGCTCGATTATTTCGACTATTTCACCGGCCTGTATGCACGCAACTTCTATGCAGAGCGCAACCCTAATGTAATCAAAGAACTTGGTGATGTGGGCAATGATATAGGCATCTACGGTTCCCGGCTCTATGTCGTGGTCAACTGTTCCCACAAGGTCGAGGTAATGGATGCGCACACCGGCGTGAGATTAGGTCAGGTTGATATCCCCAACTGCCGTTACGTGCGGTTCTACCGGGGCAAGGCCTATGTCAGTTCATACGTAGGCCCCGTGCTGATCGACCCGTCGGCACCCAAAGGAGCCGTATATGAGATAGACACCCTGTCGCTGAATGTAACGCGCAAGGTCAGCGTCGGCTATCAGCCCGAGGAGATGGAGATTGTCGACGACTACATGTATGTCGCCAACTCGGGCGGTTACCGCGTGCCCGACTATGACAACACAGTGTCGGTAATACAGATGATCGACTTCAAGCAGATACAGCAGATTCCTGTGGGCATAAACCTCCACCGGCTGAAGAAAGACCGGTATAACAAGCTGTGGGTCACATCGCGAGGCGACTATCAGTCAACGCCGTCGCGACTATTTGTGCTTGACAAGAAACCCGGCTATAACCGCATGGTGGTGACCGACACCATACATGTGGCTTGCTCCAACATGGCATTTCACGGTGATTACATGTACTACTATGCCACCGAGTGGAACAACTTCACGGCATCAAACACCATAAGCTATGGCATCATCGACACACGCACAAAACAAGTCGTGTCTGACCGATTCATTACCGACGGTACCGAGAGCGATATCACCATACCATACGGTATTGCCGTACATCCCGAAACAGGCGACATATTCATAACCGATGCCAAGAACTATGTCTCGTCAGGCACGCTCTACTGCTATAGTCCCGACGGACGCAAGAAATGGAGCGTCCGCACGGGTGATATCCCTGCCCACATAACTTTCCTTGAAAAATGAAAAAGACCTTGCTGACATTACTGCTACCGCTCCTTCTGGCGGGATGCACCCGTGACATCCCTATGGTCAACCTGGGTATCGATGACACGTATTATATACCGCGCATGTCAAAACTGCTGCTGCAGTCGGCCCTCACAGGCCGGGAATACGAATGGAAAGTTGACGGCGTCACTGTCTCGACCTCCAACAGCTATGTTTTCCTGGCCCAACACGAGGGAGTCTACAATCTGACATTCGACATTATCGACGATTCGACCCCCTATCATTTTGATTTTACCGTCAACGTGCTTCACGAGGAGGTTGAATATTCAACCTACATATCGCGTGTATATGAATACCGCCCCGCGCCGGGACAGTTCATCAACGAGATGCCTCAATATGAGCCGGGCGACACTTATGCCGACATACTCAGGAAGTGTGAGGAATCGATCACAGGCACAAACGACGTGATGATATCACTGGGCGGCTATGGCGGCTACGTGACCTTTGGCTTTGACCACACGGTTATCAATGTCCCCGGCCAGAACGATTTCAGGATATGGGGCAACGCATTCTATGAGCTCACCAATCCCGATGCACGTGGAGGCTCGGCCGAGCCCGGCATCGTCATGGTCAGCTACGACATCAACTGCAACGGCCTCCCCGACGACCCGTGGTATGAACTCGCAGGCAGCGAATATTACCATCAGGCCACACGTCACCATTACTCCATAACCTACGCCCGTCCCGACGACAATCACACTCCCGAGGAAGACGACACCGGCTATCTCGACGACATCCATTATATCAGATGGCATGACTCGGACGGCACCACCGGCTATCTGCCCAAGAACATTTTCCACCGGCAGTCCTACTACCCCCTGTGGATTACCGATGACGAAATCTCATTCACCGGCTCGCTGTTAGCGCCTAACGGCATAGACCTCAGCGGCACAGGTCGCTACTACGTCCTCTATGCCTACGACTGGGGGTATGTCGACAACCATCCCAACGACTTCGGCGACCTCAATTCGTTCGACATAGGCAATGCCGTCGATGCCGACGGTAACCACGTCGACCTGCCGGGAGCCGATTTCATCAGGGTGTATACCGGCCTTAATCAATACTGCGGCTGGCTCGGCGAGACTTCAACCGAGCTGTCCCGTGCCCGTGACCTTCACATTGATTTGCCCGGCACACCGCTGCCCGACCCTATCTGAAAAAATCTAAAAAATAAACTAATCATTAATATTTTAACTCATGAAAAAATCATTATTGACATGTGCAGTCCTGTTGGGACTGAGCACTAACGTTAATGCCGCCCAATACATCGATTGGGTGGACTGGGATCAGATTGAGCACTGGGCCGGAGACCCCGCCGGCAAGAACAAGTGTGCTCTTGTCATCGACTTTCAGGACGGCGTGACCAACACATCGTGTGTGTGGGGTTACCGATGGGACGGCACCAAAACGGGTGAAGACCTCGTGCGTGCTGTCGCCTCCCAAAGCAGCATCCTGACCGCCATGATACAGTACACCGGCACGATGGGCTCGACACTTAACGGCCTCGGCATCAGTGCCGGTCGTGAAGAGCTTGACTATCTGCACTATGACTTTGACCGGGCCGCTATCGGCGGCGAGGTATCCTTCGGTTACTTTGAGCCCAACATCTCGATGGGTCAGGAAACCGCGCCGGGATATGAAGCCGAGACAATGTGCAGCGACGCTATCGCTAATGCACGCACTACCGGCATCATCGAGCATCCCCTCAACGCCTTCTTTTACGGGTATCCTGCCTATGACTACGATTACTGGCAGCTTGAGGACGGCTATGCCGACAGCTTTGAATATCGCTGGCGTGCCGGGTGGTATGACGGATATTGGTCTTACTGGCACGGCCCCAACGACTACGACTACATGAGCTATTCGGGACTCGGAATGTCGAGCACCATCCTCACCGACGAGTGTGTGCAGGCATGGAAATATGTAGTATTCAACGGTGGCGGATATGGCGACACCGGCGGCGAGCTGGCCGAAGACCTTGACTACAGCATGGCCGACTGGGGCGAGGAGATGCACGAAGCTGTTGAGCCCGTGCAGCCCGTCGACCAGGCAAACATTGACTTCTGGGTAGGTACCGGCGAGAAAGCCGCCACCGTCGTGTTCCAGTTCAACGACTCCAAAGGCCCCGAAAATCTTGTATATGGTTACCGCTGGACCGGCGGATGGGACGACGACCTGCTGACGGTCGTAAAAAACATCGCCGCAGCCGACCCGCGCATGACCTACACACGCGAGGGCAGCCGTCTTGTTATCACATACGATTCTGACCATGACGGAGCCATCACGACCAGAGACCACAACGACACCGACAACACCTGGAACTGCTATGTCAAGCGCGTCATCGACCCCGGCTTCAATAAAGTCAACCAGGGTCGCTGGCTCAACCCCAATGCCGTTATGATCCTGTCACACCAGAGTGCCGAGACAGCCTCGGTCGAGTTGCCCTATCAGCTTTTCCGACCGGCACTCGACTCCGAGCAGGTCATAACCATACCCCGCGAGATTGACTATGCTCTTGCCGACAAGAATCTGGAATTGCCCGTGTTCATTCAGGTACCCGAAAACTGCACCATCAATACCGCGTTCAACTTCAGCACCAAAATGCCCGTGATGAACGCCGCGTCGGTCAGCAACCTCATGGGTAAAGTAACCACCTACACCAACTTCAAGCCCGGCGAGGGTGAGGTTATAATCAGAGGCTCATACAAGATAAACAACACTACCACAGCCAACTATGTATACTCCAACACGGCTCACATCACGCTGCATGACCCCGAGCGCCCTGTCACAGCCGTACACTACACCGACGACAATGTCGACGCGCGCCTCAACCATGTGGTTGATAACAGCTTGATTTTCGAGCCTGCCGATGCCACCTATACCAAGTTCAACTATAAGAGTTCTAACACCAAGGCCGCCACAGTGGCAGCAGCCACAGGTGCAGTGACGACGACCAAAACTGCCGGCCAGTCGACTACAATCTCAGCCACTTATGATTTCAACAAAGACCTGACAGCATCATTTGACCTGACTACATCGCTGCAGGTACCTGTCGAGGACATCACCTTTGAGGGCGCCGATGAGAATAACGTCATCACGCTCACGCCCAAAGAAATGATAGGACTGTTCCCGATTATGACCCCGGCCGACCCCGACATTGCCGACGTTAACGTCACTATTCAGGATAACGGCACTAATCGCAACGACTATATCGCGACCATGTACAAAGTAAGACTTTGGGATCAGAATAATACAATGTCCCAACCCTACGAGTTATCGGGTCATCGTGTCGGTGAATGTAAAATCATAGTCAAATCGACCGACGGCACTGATTTTGAAAAAGAATTTACCGTCAACGTCGTTGAACCCGAGCGCGATGCCGCTATCGACTACACCACGGGTACAATCATGCTCAACGAGGAGTGGTTCGGCCACACCAACGGCGGTCTCAACTGGTTCTCGCCCGACTATGATATCGTATATCAGGCCTACGAGCGCGAAAATCCCGGCTTGTCGTTCGGCTGCACCTCACAGTACGGACTCATATACGACGGCAAGCTGATCGTAAGCTCCAAGCAGGCCGTCGATAACGGCGACCCGCTGCCCGGCGGCGGACGCCTCGTCGTTGCCGACGCTGCGTCGCTGAAACGCATAGGCTCGATCGACGACATCATGCTTGACAGTGAAGCCCGCAGTGGCGATGGCCGTGCACTGTGTGGCGCCGGCCCCGGCCGTGTCTACATGGGAACCCACCAGGGAATATACATCATCGACATAAATAATTGTGAGATACTCGGTAAGATAGGCAGCGAGAGCAGTAGTACCAACCTTTACAGCGGCCAGATAGGCGACATGGTACTCGCCGGCAGCCATGTGTTCGCCATCAAGCAGAGCGACGGTGTCTACATCATCGACATCTTCACCGACGAGATTGTCAAAACAATCGCTGATGAAAACGTTCAGGGCATAACCCAGAGCGCCGACGGCAGTGTGTGGTATGCCACCGTCGAGTCAGGTCACAGCGTGTTCGTCGCCCTTAACCATGAGACTCTCGAGGAGACAGCCCGCGTGGATGTGCCGGCCGAGTATGGCACCGTAGCTTGTACATGGGGTGCATGGCGCACGACACAGTTCACAGGCGACCACACCGTCAACTCACTGTTCTTCAGCTGTGGCGGCTCAATCACAAATGGCGGCAGCGGCATTATTTACCGTTACGACATCGACGAGGCCCAATTCCGTCACATTGCTACCGTGAGCGGTCTGCCCGCACACACTCCCGGTATGGAACAGGCTGCATACGGTACTATCAGATACGACTACCGCACAGGCCAAATCATAGCCGGCACCACCGAGTATAAAGCATCAGGCCACTACCGCTACAACTGGACCCACTTCATTAATGCCGAGACAGGTGACTTCGACCGATCGATCGAGCTCAAACCCTACTACTGGTTCCAGTCAATGCCGTTGTTCCCCGACGTTCACGCTCCCGAGATGGAGTCGATTGATGATATCTCGCTCAACCTCAATGGCTCGCCTGTCGAGATAGCGCTCAACGCCACCGATGCCGACAATCATGATGCCAATATACACTTCTCGCTTTGCAACTCATCGGCAGCCTCGAGAGCTACCGGGCAGCCTGTCGATGTCACCCTCGAGGGCAACCGCCTCACGTTGACACCGCTGGCTGTAGGCCAACACACATTCGGCATCGCGGTTGAGTCAAACGGCAAGACCCGCACCTATGGTGTCAATGTCGAGGTCAAGGACACGACCACCGGCATTGACAATACCGATATCCCGTCGGGCACAATCTATTCACGCGGACACGACATCATCGTCAACGGCTTTGACGGCATCAGCTTCAATCTTGTTGACGCCCTCGGACACGTGGTCGACACCTTCACCGTTAACGGCGACCAATACACCCGCACCGCTGACGTCACCGCCGGTGTATATATTGCAGTCGGAGACAACGGCATCGCCAAGAAGTTGATTATCAAATGATACGCAGAACATTCAGTTTAATATTAATGTCTTTGGCGGCAGCGATTGCTGTCGCTGAAGACACTGATTATACGACCGGTATAATCTACATCAACGAAGATTGGTACGGACATCAGAACTCAACCGTGAATTATCTTCAGCCTGACGATCCCGACGGGCTCTACTGGCGCTACCGTGTTATACAGTCTGAAAATCCGGGCATGGAGCTCGGTTGCACCAACCAGTATGGCGCCATCTGGAACAACCGGCTGTACATGATAGCAAAACAAGACAAAGACCCGGGGGCATCGATTGTCGGCGGCCGCATATCGGTAGCCGATGCCTCGACAATGAAACTGATAAAGCAGCTGAGATTGATCGACCCGTCGGGACAGCAGTGTGACGGGCGCGCATTTTGTGGCGTGACTGCCACCAAAGGTTATGTGTCGTCAAGCAACGGCATCTGGGTGCTCGATCTCGAGACTCTCGAAATCGAAAAACAGGTCGAGGGGTCGGCCAACCCCAACGCCGGCGAGGGAAACGACAAGCCCAACAGCGACCCGACGAGTGCATTATACTTCGGCCAGACCGGCACGATGATGCTTGCCGAGGGTAAAGTATTTGCAGTCCATCAGCAATATGGCATGCTTGTTATTGACCCCGAGACCGACAAGGTCATCACCATCCTCGACATGGAGATTGTCGACGATGCTGTTGAAGCCGACACAGGTACGCGCCCGAGGCGCACATCGGGCATCGGATCGACCATCGTACGCTCCAAAGACGGCAACCTGTGGTATTCGGCGTCAAAAAATGTACAAGGCACCGGCTCTACCCTGCCCTATCTGATTCGTCTCGACCCCAAGACGCTCGAGCGCGAGATAATAAAAATCGAAGGCACCGGCATCTATCCACCGCCCAATTCGTGGTATGCCTGGACACCCGACCCGTTTTGTGCGTCATCGGTAACCAATACACTCTACTGGTGTGGAGGGCCCAACAGTTGGTTTACTAACAGCCAGGTCTTCAAATTTGACATCGAGACGCGCTCAGTCACCAACATCATCAACTTTAATGAATTACCCGGCGACTGGCACGTGTATGGGTGCTCATTGGGCATCCACCCCGTGACCGACGAATTATATGCCGCTGTGTTTCACAAATTTGTCGACCCCACCTATGAAACATGGCGCTTTAATACTGATGGCACGCTCATAAAAAGTTACCCGATGATTTCCAACTACTGGTTCCCGTCACTCCCCGTTTTTCCACATCAGCATAACGAGTCGGGCATTGACGACATCGAGGCTGACCCGGGCGTGAGGACAGGCGATCTTTACACCACCGGTGGCGTCCTTGTGCGCACAAATGTGTCTCTCGACCAACTCGACCGACTGACACCGGGCCTGTACATCTGGACTTGCGCATCAGACAGGCGAAAGATTATCATACGTTAATCTCACGCGTCCCGCATTCACCTACCAAGAGCCCCGGCCTGAAAAATTGATAAGGTCGGGGCTCTACTTGTTTGGCTACATAATTTTATTTTAGTAATTTTGTCGGTGAATTAATTCACAAACCGGTTATATGTTAAACAAGATCAAATCACTGCGCGAAGAAGTTGCCACCCTCACGGCCTCAAATGCCGAGGAAGTTGAGCAGCTGCGCATCAAATATCTGAGCAAAAAGGGCGCTGTCTCTATGCTCATGAACGACTTCCGCAACGTTCCCGCCGAGGAAAAGCGTGCCGTAGGCCAGGCTATCAACGAGTTAAAGAACTTCACCACCGACCGTATCAACGAGCTGCGCGAGGCACTCGACAGCAACGACGGCGACATGGACGGCCTCGACCTCACACGCACGGCGTCTGAGATACGCCTCGGCACCCGCCACCCCCTCTCGCTCGTGCGCGAGGAGATAATCTCGATATTCAGCCGCCTGGGCTTCACCGTGGCCGAGGGCCCCGAAATCGAGGACGACTGGCACGTGTTCGGCGCGCTCAACTTTGCCGAGGATCATCCCGCCCGCGACATGCAGGACACGTTCTTCATCCAGCGCAGCCCCGACGTGCTGCTGCGCACACACACCTCGTCGGTACAGTCGCGCGTGATGGAGCGCACACAGCCGCCGATACGCATCGTGTGTCCCGGCCGCGTTTACCGCAACGAGGCAATCTCGGCCCGCGCCCACTGCTTCTTCCATCAGGTCGAGGCCCTGTACATCGACAAGAACGTTTCGTTTGCCGACCTGAAGCAGACCCTGCTCTACTTTGCACGCGAGATGTTCGACTCCAACACCAAGATACGTCTGCGTCCCAGCTACTTCCCCTTCACCGAGCCGTCGGCCGAGATGGATATCTCATGTAACATCTGCGGTGGCAAGGGCTGCTCGTTCTGCAAACACACCGGCTGGGTCGAGATTCTCGGCTGTGGCATGGTCGACCCCAACGTGCTCGAAGCCTGCGGCATTGACTCAAAGGTTTACAGCGGCTTCGCTCTCGGTATGGGCATCGAGCGTATCACCAACCTGAAATATCAGGTCAAGGATCTGCGCATGTTCTCTGAAAACGACGTGCGTTTCCTCGACGAGTTTACCGCCGCTCACTGATGGCTGCGTGGCTCTATGTGGCCGCCGGGGGCGCTCTTGGCGCCCTCAGCCGCTACGGCATAGGCAACCTGCCCTACATCGCCGGCAGCCCCCACCTCAAGACCCTGCTCATCAACATTGCCGGTTGCATGATGATAGGTATAGCGTGGGCTGTGTTCGAGACGTGGCACGTGCCCCGCATGTGGTATAACATGGTCATTGCCGGCTTTTTAGGCGGTTTCACCACCTACTCGTCGTTCTCGCTCGAGACTATGCGTCTGCTCGGCGAGGGCAAAGTTGGCGAATCATTGCTTTACGTCACACTCACTGTAGTGGGATGTCTGGGTGCGTGTGCGCTCGGATTGTATATTACAAAATCGGTTCTCAGATAAGGAAAATGGCAGTTAAACGACCTACGAGTCAAAAAGAAATATGCAACAGGGTCGTCGATTGGTTTGAGCATAACATGCAGGAAGCCAAGACCGAGTTGCACTACAACAACGAGTATGAACTGCTCGTTGCCGTTATCCTGTCGGCCCAATGCACCGACAAGCGTGTCAACATGATTACGCCCCCGCTCTTTGAGGCCTACCCCACGGTCGAGGCTATGGCCAAGGCGTCGGCCGACGACATTTTCGGGTACATACGCAGCGTGTCATACCCCAACAACAAGGCACGCAATCTGGCATTGGCCGCCCGCATGATTGTCAACGAGTATGAGGGCAAAGTGCCCGAGACAATGGACGAGCTCCTGAAGATACCCGGCGTGGGGCGCAAGACGGCCAACGTGATGCTGTCGGTGGCCTTCGGCCAGCAGGCAATCGCCGTCGACACCCACGTGTTCAGAGTGAGCGAACGACTCGGCATCACGCGCGACAGCAAATCGCCGCTCGAAACCGAACGCACGCTGTGCCGATACCTTCCGGCCGACAAACTCAGCATCGCCCACCACTGGCTCATACTCCATGGCCGATATGTGTGTACTGCACGCCGTCCCAAATGCCTAGAGTGCGGCCTCAAAGATGTGTGCCGATATTATAACCGCGAAAAGAAAGAGTGAGCGATGGAAGATATGTTCCTGTTCATCATCGAGGTCATCGGTACCATAGCCTTTGCTATCAGCGGCATCAGGCTGGCAGCCTATAAGAATTTTGATCTCTTCGGTGCCTATACCGTCGGCCTCGTGACAGCGATAGGCGGCGGCACGCTGCGCGACCTGCTGCTCGACATCCCGGTATTCTGGATGCAGACGTGGCTGTACTTAGCCGTGACAGGCATCTCGCTGCTCACCGTCATCCTGTTCAGGAAAGTGCTGGTAAGTCACAACAGGATGCTGTTCATCTTTGACACTATAGGCCTGGCACTGTTTGTGGTGATAGGCATCCAGAAGTCACTCGCGATCGGTTACCCCATGTGGGTTGCCATAGTCATGGGCATGATAACCGGCTCATTCGGCGGCGTCATCCGCGATATTCTCATCAACGAGGAGCCCCTGTTCTTCCGCAAGGACATCTATGCCACGGCCTGTCTGGCCGGAGGCTTCGCCTACTGGCTCATAGGCTACGCCACCCCCGACCCCATCGTGGGGCAGATAGCATGTGCCGTTACCGTGATCGTGCTGCGCATGCTCGCTCTCCGCTACAATCTGTCACTGCCTGTAATAAAATACGACCAGGCAGACTAACCCCCGAATTAACGAAATAAGCAGGGAGTAAACACGTGCTCTTGACGAGTCGACGTTTACTCCCTGCCCTTCGTTTCAACTGTTCAAATCTATAAAATGATACTATGATTCTATGGTAACTTTAGCGCTGCTAAAGACGTTGAGGTTAAGTTTCTTCATTATATAGGCTATGGCTCGGGCACCCTTGATCGAGACACCGTTCTCACACAGGCGGGGCGAATAGGCGGCGATTGAAAGCACACCGGGCAGAACACCCACGACACCACCGCCAAATCCTGCCGATGCAGGCAGACCGGTCTTCATAATGAAGCGGCGCAGCTTGTGGCTCTTCAAGGCCATGCGTGCGACGACTCGCTGTGAAAGGACGCCGTCATAAACTATCTGACGTGTGAACGGGTTGACACCGTCGGCCACGATGGTAGCACCCATCTCGGCCAATTGCTGAGTTGTAGCAGTCATTGACACTGATTTAAGGAACAGGTTAATCGACTGCTTGGTATCGTCGGCGAGTTTGAAGTCGCTCTGATCGATGACCTGTGCGGCATTGGCATCCTTAAACTCGGCCTGTAACTTTTCATACAGTTTGACATCAAGCTGAGGCGCAGTACCAATCAGCGACGTCATGCGATCCTCGATAAAGTTCCACTTCGAGTCGGGATCACCTTTAGGCTCGAGCTTGCTGATTGCACGGATGCCTTTCGCGCCGAAAGGTATCGCAGGCTTGGCCGGTTTGACACCGTGTGCCTTCTCATGGCAGTTGCACGAGGCGGCATCACCCTTGGCAGCCATCTTGGCCGCCTTTTGCTCGGCACGCAGAGTTGAGACAGGCACTTTTGAAATCTGACCCATGACAAAAGCCGTGTCAGTATCACCTTTATTAATTACGGTACCGTCGGCAAGAGCGACTGTGATACCGAACAAATCCTCGTCGACGCCCTTGACTCGTTCATCGACATTACCTTCTTTTACGCTTTTGAATTTCTCGTAGGCCTCATTGACGGCCTCACGCAGGTCTGATAGTTTTATGACACGTTCCATAGTATTACTTTTAGTTAGGTTTTCTGATTATTTGCCAGTAGAACGTCCTGCTGTAACAGATGGTTTCGGCATTTAAGTTCATTTAGCTTATGTTTAATTTACTTTAGATGTCAAAACTATTGGCCGAATACGGTTGTTATAATGAAAACACAACTATTTTACATTATGAGATTCACACGTACACTACCGGTTTGGGCTATTCTCGCGGCTACATTGACCGCCTCAGCCCAGGAACAGCCAGCAACGGCCTGCGAAAATGAAGAAGAGATGGGTCAGCTGCCCGAAACAGCAATCGTACTCAACGGTGACCGCCGCCAGGTTCACTCTCAGGTGTTGAACGTCCTGCTCGACACTCGCGACCTCAGCTTCCAGGATCCCGACGTTCCACGTTACCTTATTATCGACAAGGAAGGCAAATCACTGCTCGGCATCGGCGGATATATTGAAGGCGTTGCTATGGGCGACTTCCGCGGCGATATCAACAACAGGGGGTTCATGACCTACGATATTCCCGTACCGGGGTCACCGACCGCACGCTCGCGCATGGCTGCCGACGTGTCACACAGCACCATTTTCCTTAAATTGGTACGCCACACCAGGGTTGGCGCGCTGACAGCATACTTCCAGACCAACTTTACAGGCGACAACGGCGGCTACGGACTCGCGCTCGATCAGGCCTATGTGAGTGTCGGCAATATCACTATGGGTTTGGCCAACAGTACGTTTGCCGATGTTTCGGCCAATGCGCCGGTCATCGACTATAAAGGCCCGTCGGGTCAGGTCGGGTGCAAAAACGTCCTGCTGCGCTACCGCATAGACCTTGACCGTCACTGGGCAATGGCAATCTCGGCCGAGAGCGCCAAGACCACCGTGACAGCCTTTGACGGACAGGAGGAAATGCTCAACCAGTCGTGGCCCGACATTCCATTATATGTACAGTATTCATGGGGCACAGGCAGTCACGTCCGGGCCTCGGGCATGATACGCAATCTCGGTTACCGCGACCTCATCGACGGGCACAATTGCCACCACATGGGCTATGGCCTGCAGTTGAGCGGAATATTTGACATTCAGAACAAAGTCAGCATATTCTATCAAGGCGCCTATGGCCGCGGCATCGCTCACTATATCAACGACCTCGACGGCAATGGCTTTGACCTCGTGGGCTCCACCACCGACCCCGGCAAGATGATCGCACCACGCACAGTCAGCTTTGCAGGCGGCGCACGCTACAACTTCACGAGCAAGCTGTTTGCATCGGCAGCCTACAGTTTCAACCGTCTATACGACCAGTCACAGCTCGGAGGCGACACCTATCTTCGCGGCAACTATGTGAGCGCTAACCTGTTCTACTCTCCCGTGCGCGACCTTCAGATCGGCGCCGAATATCTGCACGGCACCCGCAAGAACGTCAACCTCGAGAGCAACTGTGCCAACCGCATCAATCTCATGATCAAATACTCATTCTAACGCTAATCTGTCTGACTCATAAATGCCCCGGGTGTGAAATTTTTTGTAATTTTGCGCCCGGTTTCAACATTTAGTCTAAATTCAGCTTATGAAAAAAGCGTTACTTGCACTCGCGTTAGGGACATTCGCGTTAGGCATAGCCGAGTTCACAATGATGGGTATTCTCGGCAATCTCGCGTCTGACCTCGGCATCACGGTTTCAAAAGCCGGCGGTCTGATCACGGCCTATGCCATCGGCGTGTGCTGTGGCGCGCCTTGTCTGCTGTTCGCACGTCGCCAGCCATTGAAGCGGCTCATGCTGATAATGGCAGCAGTCATCGCGTTAGGTAACGCCTTGATGACCATAGCACCCAACTATGGCACGATGTGGGCTGCCCGTTTCATATCGGGCCTGCCCCACGGCGCATACTTCGGCGTCGGCGCTATCGTGGCCCGCCAACTGTCGGCACCGGGTCGAGAGGCCGCCTCAGTTTCATTCATGATAGCAGGCATGACAATAGCAACGCTGCTTGGCGTGCCAATGGCGACATTCATCACCGACGCCGTCTCGTGGCGTCTTGCATTCGGCATAGTGGCCTTTGCCGGCATTGTTACATTCATCATGATACGCATCTGGGTGCCACAGGTACGTGGCCTGAAAGATATCGGTTTCTGGGGGCAGTTCAAGTTTCTCGGCACGCTTGCACCGTGGCTCATATTCGGCGGCGTGCTGTTCGGTCAGATCGGATTGTATTGCTGGTACAGCTATATTGACCCTCAGATGGTTCATGTGGCTCACTTCACCGCGAGCGACATGTCTTGGATCATGGTTTTGGCCGGACTCGGCATGTTCATAGGCAATCTCACATGCGGCCAGTTGGCCGTGCGCTACAAGCCCTCAATCGTTGCCTCAACCGTGCAGGCATGCGGCATCATCGTGCTGATTGCAATATATTTCTTAGCCGGTAGCAAATTTGCATCCATCGTCCTCATGATGCTCGGCACCGCCATACTGTTCGGCTCGGGCAGCCCCCTGCAATCGTCGATTGTAGTGTACTCGCGAGGCGGCGAAATGCTTGGCGCGGCACTGATTCAGATAGCCTACAACGCCGGCAACGCCATCGCCGCCGGCATCGGCGGTACAGTCATAGCCCGCGGCTACGGCTACACAGCCCCCGCCCTTGCCGGCGTCCCCCTCGTCCTCATCGGCAGCATCCTCCTCCTCATCCTCTACCTCCGCCACGAGCGCTCCCACCCCTTCCCAGCTTAATAATTCAATTCTAATCTAAGATATTAATATCATTAAATATCGTAAAA
>CAMWLW010000057.1 GCA_947175245.1 uncultured Bacteroidales bacterium | reverse complement strand
GACCTGCTGAAAAATGCCGGACATGGGAATTACTTCGATGAGTTGCTTGCGAGAATCCGCGACATTCGCAGTTCTGAGAAGGTGTTCTACCGCAAAGTTCTTGAAATATATGCACTCAGTATTGACTATGACCCTCGAACGGCGACTACTCAGCACTTCTTCAAGACCGTGCAGAACAAGATGCATTTTGCCGCTCACGGTCATACTGCCGCCGAAGTGATTTACGACAGGGCAAATGCCGAAAATGACTTTATGGGTCTGACCACTTGGCGAGGTGCGTTACCAACCAAACAAGAGGCTGAGGTTGCAAAAAATTATCTTTCGGAGGACGAAGTTGATATGCTCAACCGCATTGTCAATCTCTATCTCGACTTTGCCGAACTACAGGCAAAGAGCCATGTGCCGATATATATGAAGGACTGGATTAAGAAACTCGATGACTTCCTCACTCTATCAGGAAAAGAATTGCTCACACATGCCGGCAGTATATCGGCCGAAGTAGCCAAACTGAAAGCTGACACTGAGTATGAGAAATTCCGCGAGCGAACCCAATACCAACTCTCACCGGTAGAAATCCACTTTATCGAGGCCTTTGAAGCCGAACAAAAACGACTTAGAGAAGCTAAGAAATAATTTACCAATATGGGTAAACTGAGGTTACAGTGATATGATGAGTAAGAAGTCGATACGGTTTTTCAATGACCGCGAGGTGAGGGCGGTCTGGGATGACGAGAACAACTGCTGGTGGTTTTCGGCTACTGACGTGGTGCGCGCTATCAATGATGAGCCTGACTATACGAAAGCCGGTAACTATTGGCGTTGGCTCAAACGTAAACTGAAACAGGATGGTGTTCAGTTCGTGAGTGGCACTCACAAACTGAAAATTGTGGCTGCCGACGGTAAGCAGTATAACAGCGACGCTCTTTCAGCAGACGACATTATTCTTCTCGCCAAGCATTATCCCAACAACCGCGCGGGCAGATTCCTTGACTGGTTCACTTACAGCGACAATACTATAGACGGTCAGAGTCGCAAGAAGGCATATACGCTTTTTGAAAGCGGGCTGCTCAACTCTCTTGAGCCGGGTAGTATGAAATGTTTACAGCAAATTCACGCCTACCTGTTTGGAGGCTTATATGAGTTTGCCGGTCAGATAAGAAACAAAAATATCTCGAAGGGCGGATTTACGTTTGCCAACTGCCTGCATTTCCCCACGATCATCACGACCATTGAGCGAATGCCTGAAACCACCGTTGATGAGATTGCCGACAAGTATGTTGAGATTAACGTACTGCATCCGTTTATGGAGGGGAACGGCCGCAGCACCCGCATCTGGCTCGACCTGATGCTACGTCGATCGCTGAAACTCTGTGTCGACTGGAGCCTGATTGACAAGAATGAATATCTGACGGCAATGCGCGAGAGCGTGGCCGATTCGTCGCATATAAAGTCTCTGCTTAAAGGTGCGCTGACCGACAAAATCAACGACCGCGAGATGTTTATGAAAGGTATTGACTATTCATACTACTACGAGGAAGAGTAGCTGTTCAAACAATCAATATCAGAATTTGAGGGAGAAGCCGGCGAGGCCGCGCAGGCGCTGACCGGGCATGCCCGACGGGAGCAGATAGCGGCCCTGGCCTATGCCGTCAAGACGCACGAACGCGCCGAGCTGTTGGGTGAACGCGTAGTTGACCGACACGCGGCCCGCGCTGATGCGTCCCAGCCCTAAGAAACCGTACTCGGTGACGATAGGCTCGGTGGGGTCACTCTGCATGGTGGTGACGGTGCTGATTTTGCGGCTCGCGCGCAACTCATAGCCGCCCTCGAGCGTGAGTTCGTCGATTGGGCGCCATGTGACACGGGCATCAATCACGAAGCGTGCGCGGTCGGTCCACTTGTAGTAGGCGTGTTCGGTGGTGTTGCTCACGACGCCCTGTATGCCGGCGCCGACGCTGAACCTGCGGTCTCTCTCATACTCGACCGAGGCACAGTAATAGGCTGTATTGAGGCGGCCCAGGGCAAATGTGCTCACACCGTCGGCCATGACGGGCAGCGCCCAGTGTGATGCCTTGGCGAAACCGCCGGCGAGCTTGACGGCCAAGCCCCTGAACGGCCCTATGTTGAAGCCGCCCTTGAGGTCACAGTCGAGAAACGACGGCCCGGCGGCCGACAGCGGCGCGGCATAGCGGCTGCGGTCATAGAGCGTGGCGAGGGCGTTGAGGTCGGTGCCGCTCTCGACGGTGCCGTAGACCACCACATAGGGTGACACGTTCCAGCTTATGAGGCCCTGCGCGCCGGTGCGCGTGCTGCTGTAATCGCCTGTACCGAAGTCGACAACGGGGCCTATATGGCCGTTAAAGCTGTCGTAGACAAACCTGAACGCACCGCCCACGCTGAGCACGCCGCGCGTGTTGCGGCCCGCATTGTGAAAATCGGCCTCACCGGGCATGTAGACATACCGGCGGTTGAGCGAGGCGGCCTTGTATGAGACGCTGACGCCGAGACCAAACTGCCGCGTGAACATGTACTGACCCGAGGCACCGACGTTCCACGAGAACTCGGCCAGGGCAGGATTATGCTCGGGAGTGCCGAAACCGACCGGGAAACATGCCTTGCCGAAGCCGAAACGGTTGATGCCGGCCTCGACATCATAGCGCGACAGTGTCTCGTCGGGAGTCGATTGCCACTTGGCGTCGAGACGGTAGTCGCTGACATTCTGGGTCGAGGGCGTCGTTGTGCCGTCCGGGTAGTTGAAGTGTGACAGGTAGAGCGATGTGGCGGCTGTGAGCAATCCGGCACCGGCACGCTGCGACAGGTCGAGGCCGAGCTCGAAGTCGGTGGTCGACAGGCGCGCCCTATTGTCGGTCGACGGGTCACTGAAGGGCATGTAGCCCTTGTAGGTGTTGCGGTTAAGCTGTGTCATGGCGTTAAGGCGCGTTGAGGCCGTACCTATGAGCCGGTAACCGGCCGAGACGCCGAAGTCGCCCCACGGCATATATCCGGCCACGAGGTAGCCGTTATAGGGCGACGGGGTGTAAATGGGGTTGACACCCACAGGCTGTATGGCAGGGAGCATCGGGGTCACGGGCATCACGACGGCCGTGCCGCTGTACTGAAGCGTGGAGTGGGGAAAGTTCCTGACAATGGCACGCGGCGCCACGTCAAGACGCGAGGCGGCACGCACCTGTGGCTGCAGCTCGACTGTCACATCGACATCCTTCGTATAGTCGCGGGCCGTCATCACCGTGGCCGCGAGCAGCACGGCGGCTAATGACAATATCGTGGTTTTAATCATCATTTTCATTTTTAAGGCGTGTATCGATCATGCTGAAGATATCGGGCTCATTGCCGGGATAGTTGGCGCGGAGGCTCTTGAGGTACTCGTCGGCCTCGAACGTGTCGCCGCGGTCGCGGTACAGGTCGCTCATGAGTATGTAGCCGCGGGCAAGCCAGTAGCTGTGAGGCGTGTTTGAGTCGACGAGCGTGTTGACAGCCTGCCACGCACGGGTCTTGTCGCCCGTATCATAGTAGTGGCGGGCCATGTAGAACAGGCTCTTGGCACCGACCAGGTCGGCCGGGTTGACCGACAGCTCGCGCCATATCTCGACCGCCTCGTCACCACGGTCTATGTTGCTCAATGCCACCGCCTTGGTGAAGCTAACCTCGTTCTGCTGCCCGCCGCCGAGCGACGATGACGACAAGAGCTTGTCGGCGATGACGATCACGTCGTCATATCGGCCGAGGTCGCGCGATGCGCGCAGCATACCCAGGCGGCTGTGGTTCAGCTGATTTTGGGTCGAGGCCCGCGCCTCAAGACGGCTGTAGCTGTCGAGAGCCGCCGGGATATCGCCGGCAGCCATCTCGGCATCGCCCTTGACCACGAGCCCATCGGCCACATACTCGCCGTCGGGATAATCGGCCACCAGGCGCGAGGCATATTCCAGCGCACGCGGCGAATCACCACCGGCGGCATAGTGCTGAGCCAGCAACAGAAGGGCCTGCGGGGCAAACTCGCCCGACGGATAACGCGACAGGTACTTCTCCCAGCCTTCGGGCGTGCGTGCTGCCGTGAAAGTGGCGCGGTCTATCTCTGACGGGTCGATGGCCGGAGAGTTGGGCACCGAGTTCATGAACGCGACATACTCGTCGAGACGTCCCTGCTCGGCGGCCAGCGCCTGCATGTAACGCGCCGCGAGAGTCGCTTCGGTCGACGGCGAATTATTCTTTATCAGGCGGCTGTATGTGTCATAGGCGTCGCCCGGACGGCCATTGCTCGACTGTAGCGACCCCATGAGCAACAATGCCTGGCGCCCGTGGCCTGTGCCGCCGAAGTCGCGCTCGACACGGCGGTAGACCGCGATGGCATCGTCCACGCGCCCCTGCTGGGTATAGCTCTCGGCGATGTCAAGCAGCGCCTTGGGCACCAACGGCGACGTGGGATAACGCGCTATCATTGTGTTCAGACCGTCGACAAGCCCCTCGCGGTTGCCCTGCCAGCCTTTGATGACGGCGAGCTGATACATAGGGTAGTCGGCCGTCGCGGGGTCTATGCGCACAGCCTTGTCATAGTGGCCGAGGGCATCGTCCAGACGGCGCGAGGCATACAGGCAGTCACCTATGCGGCTGTGAGCGTCGGCCTGCATGGCCGTGGCGACGTCGGTACGCCCGAGCAGCCGGTTGAAGCTCTTGAGCGAGCTGTCATACTGGTGACGCGCAAACTGGGCGTAGCCGAGGTTATAGATGGCTATCGCCGCATTCGGAGCCTGTGACGAGGCACGCGACAGGTAGCCCGAATAGCAGCCGGCAGCGCGCTCATAGTCACCCTTGTGGTAGTAGCAGTCACCGAGCAGCAGCTCACACTCGGCCGACACCTCAGCGTCACCCTTGCTCACCGCACGGGCGCGGTTCAGGTAGTCAATGGCCGTGTCATAGCGCCCCGCGGCAGTCTCGCGGCTGCCGAGCATATACAGCACCTGCTGCCTGGCCTCGAGGACGGCAGGCGAGGGGTCGCGTATCTTGTCGATGCTGGCGAGAGCGGCATCATAGTTGTCGTCGTTCATGTAGCCGTATGCGAGATACTCCGACACACGGGCGGCATAGCGCGAACGCGGATAGCGATTAAGGAACGCCTCGAACACCGGCACCGAACTGCCGAACGGCATACGGCCGCCGTCACACCGCGCCACACAATAATTATAGTACGCCTCCTCAGTGACACGCTCGTCGATATTGAGCTCGACGGCACGGTTCAGGGCAATGATGGCCGCATTGACGTCACCGAGATACATGTAACACTGGCCTATGGTGAGCAGGGCGCTCTGCCCCATAGCGTCGTCGAGCGTCGACGGCGCGCGCAGGCTCTCGATAGCGGCCCGGTAGTCGCCGCTGCGATACTGGCTCATACCCAGGATGTAGAGCGCCGACGGCAACGGGTCACCCTCGGCAGCAGCCACATAGCGGTTCAGATACTCGATGGCACGGTCGGTGTCGCCGTTGTTATATAGCGCCTCGCCCGCTATGCGGCACGCCTCGGTACGGTAGGCGGCAGCCAGATCGCTGTCGTCGGCGAGACGGCGCGCGCTGCGGTAGGCACGGGTGTAGTCACCCTGCATGTAGTATATCTGACACAGGTAGTAGGGCGCGAGGGCGGCAGGCATGCGGTTGTCGGTGACACTCTCGAGCAACGTGCGCGCCTGTGAGTAATCGCCGCGCGAATAGGCTATGTAACCTCGGTAGAACAAAGCGTTGGCACCCTGTGATGTAGCCGCGAGACCGGCCAGGATGGCATCGGCACGGTCCGGGCGGTCAGTCCTCATGAGGGCAATCGCCATGTTCAGGCGGCGACGGGCGTCAGTGTCGTCATCGAGAGCCCGCTCGGGTACACGCTCATACCACGACAGGGCTGTCATCCACTCGCTGCAATCCATGTAGCAGTCGCCGATGATATTGATAACGCGGTAACGTGCTGTCGACTCGGGATAGGCCGCCAGAAAGCCCGTGAGCGACGTGAGCGCCCGCGGGTCAGCATCGCCGGCCTCGGCGAGCGCCGTCATCAGGGTGCTTTTCTCGTTCGGGTCGGCTATGGCATCGTAGTGTGACAACTGGTCTACGGCTGCCGCCTGCAGCGAGGCGTCATAGTAAAAAACACCGCGGTCAAGATAGCCCGAGGGCAAGCCCGAGTTGACCGACGGCACGCCGGCAGCGGCCGTGAACGACACGTGTGCGAGTATGGCTAACAGTGTGAGGTATTTCATATTACAAAGGCTACTTCTTTAAAGGCGTGAGTGGTGGCAGTGCCGTCGGCATGCCTCAGGGTCAGGTGTCCGGTCGGAGCGACCCCCTCGATGGCGGCATCAAAGCGCGTGCCGTCGGGCAGCAGATACGGGTGCAGCCCGTCACGGCGCCACAGCCGCGCCATATAGTCGGCCGCGGTGTCACATCGGCCGGCCGTAGTGGCTACACCGGCCACGCGGTCGAGCACGCGGGTCACCACGCGGTCAAGCAACGGTCTGAGCTCGTATGTCTCGCCCGTGAGCATCGAGAGGCTCACAGGGTTGGGGGCATCGCTCACGAAACGCGTCTGGTTGATGTTGATGCCTATGCCGGCAATCGAGCGGTTCACAGCCATGCCCGTGAGGGTGTTTTCAATCAGTATGCCACATATCTTCCTGTCGTCATAGTATATGTCGTTGGGCCACTTGATGGCAAGCCGGGCCGCGTCGGGCACCAGCTCGTCGAGCGACTCGACAATAGCCAGCGCGACCGCCTCGCTCACGGCATACTGGGTCGAGGCGTCGATACCCTCGGGACGCAGCAGCACCGAGAATGTGAGATTGGCCCCCGGCTCAGCCTCCCAGCTGTTGCCGCGCTGACCGCGGCCGGCACTCTGGCAGTCGGTGACAACGACTGTGCCGGCAGGGGCGTCGACAAGCTCCTGACGCATGTAGGTGCTCGTCGAGTCGACACGAGGCAACACGATGACGTTCATGACAGGCGCGATAGCTGGATGGTGCGAGAGTCGTCGTCATTGACAAAGAGCTTCACACGCACGGTGTCGTCGGGCAGCAGCTCCTCAACACGCTCAGGCCACTCGAGCAGACACAGCGCCCCCGAGTCAAAATAGTCCTCGATGCCCATGTCGAGCGCCTCATCGAGATTGTCAAGACGGTACAGGTCAAAGTGATATATAAGCTCGGCCGTAGTGTCCGAACGATACTCGTTGACGAGCGAGAACGAGGGCGATGTTGCAATATCCTCGCTCACGCCGAGCTCGCGGCACAGGGCGTTGATAAACGTCGTCTTGCCGGCGCCCATGTCGCCGTAGAATACAAATACTGTCGAGTCGTCCATCAGCTCGACAAACTCGCGGGCCGCACGGGGCAGGTCGGCGAGACTGTTGATAGTGATTGTCTTCATCGTGTCTTGGGTGTAAGCGTTACGAGCGGTATGAGCATCTCCTCCATCGAGATGCCGCCATGCTGGAACGTATCGGTGTAATATTGAACGTAATGGTTATAGTTGTTGGGGTAGGCGAAGAAGTCACGGCCGCCGGCAAAGACATAGGTCGACGAGAGATTGGGCGACGGCAGTCCGTAGGCCGCCGGTGCCTTGATTTCAAACACCTGTTTGGGATTGTAACTCAGATTTTTACCCACCTTGTAGCGCAGGTTGGTGTTGGTATTCTTGTCGCCCACCACCTTGATAGGATTGTCAACGCGTATGGTGCCGTGGTCGGTGGTCAGAACAACGGTATAGCCGCGTGCCGCGATGGCGCGGAACAGGTCGATGGTGCCCGCATGCTTGAACCACGACCCGGTGATGGCACGGTAAGCCGCGTTGTTTGACGCCAGCTCGCGTATCATCTTCAGCTCGGTACGGGCATGCGACAGCATATCTATAAAATTGAGCACCACGACATTGAGGTCATTGTTCCCGAGTGTCGACAGTTCGCGCGTGAGACGCTCGACACCCTGCGAGTCATTGATTTTGGTGTACGAGAAACGGTCGTGACGCCTGAAACGGTCAATCAGCGTACTGATCAGAGGCGATTCATTGAGATTTTTACCCTCCTCCGACTCCTCGTCGACCCACAGCTCGGGAAACATCTTCTCTATCTGCAGCGGCATCAGCCCCGAGAAAATGGCATTGCGGGCATACTGGGTCGCCGTAGGCAGTATCGACGTGTAGAGCGACTCGTGTATCGTGAACGTGTCGGCCAGCATCGGCTTGATAGTCTCCCACTGGTCGAGTCTGAAGTTATCGATAAGCACGAAAAATACCTTCTCGCCCCGGTCGAGCAACGGAAAGACACGGCGCCTGAACACATCGGGACTCAGCAGCGGACGCTCCACATCGTCACTCTCCATCTCGAGCCAGTCGCGGTAATTGCGCTTGACAAACTTGTTGAACTCACCGTTCGCCTCAATGCGCTGCATCTCGAGCAGGTCGTCCATGTTCGTGTCGGTCGACGCCAGTTTCAGCTCCCACTCCACGAGCTTGGTATAGAGCGCCTGCCAGTCGGCCAGCGACGACGCGCACGATATAGCCTGACCAATCTCGGCAAACTCCTGGCGATAGGACGTCGTAGCCTGCTCCGAGACAAGACGGTTGCTGTGCAGATTTTTCTTGATCGACAGCAATATCTGGTTAGGATTTACCGGCTTGATGAGGTAATCGGCAATGCGGTTGCCCACAGCCTGATCCATGATATTCTCCTCCTCACTCTTCGTTATCATGATGACAGGCACGCCCGGCGCCACGCGTGCCAGCATAGGCAGCGTCTCAAGCCCCGTGAGGCCCGGCATATTCTCATCCAATATAATAAGGTCAAACGGCTCGTGCTCGGCCAGCTCTATAGCATCGCGGCCCGAGCACGCGGTTACCACATCATATCCCTTTGACTTGAGAAACATGATGTGAGGTTTAAGCAGATCGATCTCATCGTCGGCCCAAAGTATACGGGAGTTAGTCATAAACAATCTTATTACATTATTAAATGGCGCGTGTGAGCCACATTACAAAGATATGCAATTTTTTTGTGTGTATGAAATGTTTTTTGTATGTTTGCGTTCTAACTATACCACACGTATAAAACCAAAACCCGTATGACCCAAGCTCAGAACTGCTACAACGTTTTTGAACGCGCCACAGCCGACTATCACGTCACCGACCACGTCGACGCGCCCCACAACAACCCCTACCCCGAGGGCGAGTTCAACCACACCCTCTATGAAAAGAACTGGATTGACGCCGTGCAGTGGCACCTTGAGGACATCATACGTGACCCCGCCATTGACCCCGTCGACGCCCTCGCCCTCAAACGCCGCATCGACCGCTCAAACCAGGATCGCACCGACATGGTCGAGGAATTTGACACCTACTACCGCAACAAGTATGCCCACGTCAACATCCTCCCCGGCGCCACAATCAACACCGAGAGCCCCGCGTGGGCCCTCGACCGCCTCTCAATCCTCGCGCTCAAGATTTACCACATGCAGCAGGAAGTCGCACGCACCGACGCCTCGGCCCAGCACATCGCCAAGTGCCGCGCCAAACTCGACATACTCCTCGAACAACGCGCCGACCTCATCAGCGCCATCGACATGCTGCTCGACGACATCGCCGCCGGCCGCAAGTACATGAAAGTCTACCGTCAGATGAAAATGTATAACGACCCGGACACCAACCCGGTGCTTTATGGCTCAAAATAAACAACATAATAAAGTCGTCCTCGCGACACGCTTCTCGGCCCTCGGCGACGTGGCAATGACCATACCCGCGCTCTATGACGCCTGCACGTCCAACCCCGACGCCACCATCGTCATGCTCACACGCCGCTCAATGACCGGACTGTTCGTCAACCGCCCCGACAACCTCATCATCGAGGGCGTCAACCTCGACGACTACAAAGGCATCGCCGGCATGTGGCGCCTCATGGGCGAAATGGTCACACGCCACGGCATCACCGCCTACGCCGACCTGCACGACGTCCTGCGCACCAAGTTGCTGCGCATCGCCGCACGGCTCAAAGGCATCCCCACCGCCCACATAGACAAAGGCCGCAGCGAGAAAAAACGCCTCACACGACGCGCCCACAAAGTGATGCTCCCCCTCACCAACTCAGTCGACCGCTACCGCGCCACACTCGCCGCCGTCGGCCTCGCCGCCGAGCCCCGGTTTGTCGGACTCTTTGACGGCCGCCCATCCGACCCCACCGCCTACGCCGCCATCACGCCCCCGCGTCAGCCCGGCGAGACATGGATAGGCATCGCCCCCTTTGCCAAACACGAAGGCAAGATCTACCCCCCGTCATTGATGGAACAAGTCGTGCGCGAACTCTCAGGCCGCACAGGCACCACCGTATTCCTGTTTGGCGGAGGCCCCTACGAGCAGAAAATACTCGGCGAGTGGGCACGCAAATACCCCTCGACAATCTCCCTCGCCGGCAAACGCTATGGATTTGACGTCGAGATGGCACTCTTCCGCGACCTCGACGCCATGATAACGATGGACTCAGCCAACATGCACATGGCCGCGCTCGCCGGCTCACCCGTCATCGCCGTCTGGGGCGCCACCCACCCCTACTGCGGCTTCAGCGGATGGCACATCCCCGACGACCGCAACATCCAGCTCCCCATCCCCTGCCGCCCATGCTCGGTATTCGGCAACAAACCGTGCCTCACCGGCGACTACCGCTGCATGACATCAATCAAACCCAACTACATCACCGACAAGGTCGACGAAATCATTGCAAAGCGCCACAATAGTTAACAACTGTTAACACAGCAGCAAACCAACCCCTATTTCTTTAAAATCTTGTTAAAGTATAGCATTTTGTTGTTCAAAAATTATGTCAGATAACATAAAAGCTATACCTTTGCATCAGTTTTTCATGGTATTAGATTTAAGGTAAGAAGATTATTCGTCGTGATGACGGATAATTTTTTTGTTTATACCCCTCATGACTTCATACATACCGATATAAAACAACGGGAACTGCAGACGATGGCTGCGGTTCCCGTTGGTTTTGGTATCTCTAAAGAAATCACACAAAAGATCCACCCAACATTTCGTGCCCTACATTTTGTTACTTTTTCTTTTGGGGCAAAATTGTTTTGAGCAAAAGCTATTTCGGGTTTTCTCGGGTCACCATTTTGTGCCACAAGATAGCACGCATATCGTGTAAGCATATCATCATCTATCTGATGCTCAGCTCCCGAGACAACAGTAACCATTTTTCCAACGTTGGAATAATGGTCGGGTACATTTTCGCCCGCATTCTCACACGAGTCTTGTGCACAGTATAGATATTTTTCTGAGATTGCGGTTGACTTGAATAATATAAACCAACGGGAACTGCAAGCGATGCCTGCGGTTCCCGTTGGTTTTGGTATCTCGGGGCCGGGGTTAGCGGCCGGTGTAGGTGTGGGGGGTGAGGGTGCGTAGCTCGGCTTTGACGGCGTCGCTGACGTTGAGGGTGTCGATGAACGCGGCGATGCTCTCGGCGGTCACGGTGGTGTTCACGCGGGTGAGCTGCTTGAGGGTCTCGTAGGGCTTGGGATAGCCTTCGCGGCGCAGTATGGTCTGGATGCCCTCGGCCACTACGCTCCACATCGAGTCGAGGTCGCGGTTGATGGCGTCGACGTTGAGCAACAGTTTGTTCATGCCCTTGAGGGTGCTGTGAAGCGCGATGAGCATGTGAGCCATAGGCACGCCGACGTTGCGCAGCACGGTCGAGTCGGTCAGGTCGCGCTGCAGACGCGATACGGGCAGCTTGCCGGCCAGGTGGGTGAGCAGAGCGTTGGCCACGCCCAGGTTACCCTCCGAGTTCTCGAAGTCGATGGGGTTGACCTTGTGGGGCATGGCCGACGAACCGACCTCTCCGGCCTTGATCTTCTGCTTGAAATACTCCATCGATATGTACATCCACATGTCGCGGTCAAGGTCGAGGATGATTGTATTGATGCGCTTCATAGCGTCAAACAGCGCCGCCATGTTGTCGTAATTTGAAATCTGGGTCGTGAACTCCTCGCGCTCGATGCCCAGGCGGTCGTGCAGGAACGAGGCTGCGAAGCCTTTCCAGTCCACATCCTTGAATGCCACCGAGTGGGCGTTGAAATTGCCCGTCGCGCCACCGAATTTACCGCTGATAGTCACCTTGTCGAGCTCCTCGAGCTGACGGCGCAGACGGTATGAGAACACGTTCATCTCCTTGCCCAGACGTGTGGGCGATGCCGGCTGACCGTGGGTCTTGGCCAGCATCGGTATCTCGTTCCACTCGGCCACGCGTCCCTCCAGGTGTTCGATCAGCTCCACCAGCAGCGGGCGGTAAACGTCGGCAATCGCGTCCTTTATCGACATCGGCACCGACGTGTTGTTGATATCCTGTGACGTCAGGCCAAAGTGTATGTATTCCTTGCAGCCCTCCAGGCCAAGCTCGTCAAACTTCTCCTTGAGCAGATATTCCACAGCCTTGACATCGTGGTTGGTGACGCTCTCTATCTCCTTGACGCGCTGTGCATCGGCAATCGAGAAATTACGGTATATGTCGCGCAGGCTCTCGAGCTTGTCGGCGCCTATGCCGGCGAGAGCCGGCAGGGGTATCTCGGCCAGGGCGATGAAATACTCTACCTCGACCTTCACACGATACTTGATAAGCGCAAATTCCGAGAAATACTCATCGAGCTTTTCACATTTTGAACGATAACGACCGTCGATTGGCGATATGGCTGTTAGCTGACTAAGTTCCATAGTGTACTATATATAATATATGTATGATTGAATTATAGTGCAAAGATACCAAATTTTCAAGAGTTACGCTGTACATGACGTCGTTTTATTTCCAAAAGTTACTTATACCTCACACTTTTGCGTCAAGTCGGTTACATTATGTAATAAAGAATAAAAAAGTGTGACAAGTTGTATACATTGTTGTAGCGAATAATTATACATTAAAAAGTATTTCCCAAATTTGTATTGCAGCAAAGAGACAAAAACATGATGAATTACAACACAGCACATCAAGGACACATACTCGTGGCGAGCAACGACCACGAGGACTGCGCGCTGATACGCTCTCAGTTCGAGCCCTACGGCTTCCTGATCGAGTGCTGTAAGTCTATGCGCGACGTCTACATGACCGACCTGTCGCCCTACTGCATCATCCTGCTCGAACTCTCCGAGAATATCGAGGAAGGCCTTCACGCCATCGAGTCGATCAAACAGCGCAGCTCAACACGCGAGACCCCCGTGCTGGTCTACTCCACCTCAAAGCGCAGCGACGTGCTTGTCGACGCCCTCAATGCCGGGGCCGACGACTACGTCCTCAAGCCCTTCTCAGTGCGCGAACTCTCAGCCCGCGTCAACGCCGTCCTCCGCTCCACCCGCGGCTAATTCCCGACACCCCAAACGCCTTATTAGTTAATTGCACTCGTATTCAATTACTTATACGAGCAATTTCACATTTTTCCGAGGTTTTCAAGGCGATTTTTCACATTTTTCCCGACTTTTTTGACCTCAATTTCACATTTTTCCGGGGTTTTCAAGACCAATTTTCACATTTTTCCATAGAAACGAACCTAAAATTCTATTACCGTTTTTGTCGATATAGAAGCTATTAAAACCCATTGTTACCCTTGCGCGGCCTTCGGAAAATCTCTCAGGATAATCATAAATACACGGGATAACAAGAGTTCCGCTCTCATCGATAAAACCCCATTTGCCATCCTTTTTTACACATGCACGACCTTCGGAAAAATCAAACACATTATCATAAATGAATGGAATGACTGGGATACCGTTAACATCAATCCAGCCCCATTTGCCGTCCTTTTCAACCAATGCGCGACCGCAGGAAAAGCCATAAGCATCACCATAAATGCAGGGGATTGCAAGATTTCCGTTCAAATCTATAAAACCACATTTGCCAGCTGTCTTTACCATTGCGCGGCCTTCGGTAAAGCCATATACATAATCATAAATGCAGGGGATCGCAAGATTTCCGTTCAAATCTATAAACCCCCATTTGCCAGCTGTCTTTACCAATGCGCGGCCTTCGGAAAAAGCCAAAACACAATCATAAATGCAGGGGATTATAATTTCTCCTTTTTTATTCTTATAGCCCCATTTGCCGCCAATTCCTATTGGTATCGGGACTTCTGTCTCATTCTTGGATTGAACAGGCCCGGGAGCCAAAGTTACCGCGACAGGTCGGGACATGTCAGTTTCCAGCTTAGGCTCGTTTTTTTCGATTGTTTCGGATTTTGTCGGAGCTGCTCCGCACCATTGCCGCAGGTCTGAGACGAGTTTTGACATCTGGCGTGAGTCCTGAATATCAATATAATCAATACTACCGAATGTAAACAGGAACCAACCTTTAAGTTTTGCGCCCTTTAGCAGAACCGGGATGATGCGTTTACCTGTATTATCGGCATACTTTACCTCTTTTTTCGTACATTTGGATTTGATGGAGTTGTCAGAGAGCATAAACAAAACTCTCTCGGACTGATCAACAGCCGAAACTATTTTGTCCTCAAACTCATCGCCACTCTCAATGCCCTCAAGGTCAAACCAATATTCAAATTCAGGCACTTCTGACTGTAATTTTTGCAAAAAGGCGTTCACCTCATCAAAGTCTAAGCGCGAGTAGCTTATGAAGGCATGGTATTTATGTGATTCGGACATCGGGATATAGCTTTTTAAAGTTTGTAGCAAAGATAAACAAAATTTGTATTCTTTTTCTGATATATCAATCGGCCATCTACTCTATCTTGTTACCGTTTTTGTCGATATAGAATTCTTTGCCATCCTTTTTCACCTTTACGGTGCCTGCTGTGCTATCATAAAATCCTTCAGCTTCATCATATATGCATGGAATGACGAGATTTCCGTTCAAATCGATAAGACCCCATTTGCCATCCTTTTTTACCTTGGCACGGCACATGAAAAAAGGCAGGGCATAATCATAAACGTAGGGGATAACGAGAATACCATTCGCATCGATAAAACCCCATTTGCCGTCCTTCCTCACAGGTGCACAGCCATCGGAAAAATCCATAGCACCATCATAAATGAATGGGATGACTGTATTACCATTCGCATCGATAAAACCCCAACTGTCTGCCTTTTTTACCCCTGCAAGACCTTCGGAAAACCATAGAGCTTCATCATAAATCAATGGTATGACGTCATTACCATTCACGTCGATAAAACCCCATTTGCCATCCTTTTTTACCTTCGCGCGGCCTTCGGAAAACCATAGAGCTTCATCATAAATCAATGGGATAACGACACTGCCGTTAACATCGATAAAACCGCATTCGTCATCCTTTTCTACCTCCGCGCGGCCTTCGGTAAAGTTCCAGGCAAAATCATAAATAAATGGGATAACGACACTGCCGTTAACATCGATAAAACCGTATTTACCAGCCTTTTCTACCTTTGCGCGTCCTTCAGAAAAGCTTTCGGCATCATCATATATGCAGGAAACTATGAAATTACCATTCACATCGATAAAACCACATTGACCATCCTTTTTTACCAACGCGCGGCCTTCGGTAAAGTTCCAGGCGTCATCATAAATCAATGGGATAACGGTATTGGCGTTAACATCGATAAAACCGTATTTACCAGCCTTTTTTACCAATGCGCGGCCTTCGGTAAAAATCGCAGCAAAATCATAAATGCACGGGATGACGAGATTACCATTCACATTGATATAACCGTATTTGCCATCCTTTTTTACCTTCGCGCGGCCTTCGGAAAACCACCTGGCATCATCATAAATGCAGGGGATAACGAGATTACCGTTAACATCGATAAAACCCCATTTGCCATCCCTTTTTACCCCTGCACGGCCTTCAGAAAAATCATTAGCATCATCATAAATGCACGGAATAATAGAATTACCGTTCTCATCAATAAAACCATATTTACCAGCTTTTTCTACCTTTGCGCGGGCTTCGAAAAAATAATCAGCATCATCATAAATGCACGGGATGACAATTTCTCCTTTTCGATTTTTATAGCCCCATTTGCCGGCCTTTATAATTAGTATCGGAATTTCAGGCTCTTTCTCGGGTTGAACAGGATTAATTGTGGCGATAGTTTCGGATTTTGTAGTGGTTGTTCCGCACCATTGGCGCAGGTTGGAGATGAGTTTTGACACCTGGCGTGAATCCTGAATATCAATACAATCAATATCGCCGAATGTAAACAGAAACCATCCTTTAAGTTTTGCGCCCTTGAGCAGAACGGGGATGATGCGTTTACCCGAATTGTGGGCATACATCACCTCTTGTTCAGCCCATTTGGCATTGATGGAGTTGTCAGAGAGCATAAACAAAACTCTCTCGGATCTATCAACAGCCGAGACTATTTTGTTCTCAAAATCTTCGCCGCTCTCAATACCATCGAGGTCAAACCAATATTCAAATTCGGGCACTTCAGACTGTAATTTCTGCAAAAAGGCGTTCACCTCATCAAAGTCTCGGCGCGAGTAGCTTATGAAGGCATGGTATTTATGTGATTCGGGCATCGGGCAATAGCTTTTTAATGTTTGTAGCAAAGATAAGAAAAATTCGGCGAAATAAGAATAGTGCACACTGTAATAGA
>CAMWLW010000056.1 GCA_947175245.1 uncultured Bacteroidales bacterium | reverse complement strand
GGGTCAGACGTATGGTTTGGCCCGGTATGGTCATGATGTCGTATTCATAGACTGTGGGACGTCCGGCCGGTTGGGTGAGTGTTGACTCGGGAGAGATAACGGGAGCGCAGATTGACGGTTGATGCGGAACGGTGTCGAGCCAAGCGAGAGACGGGAGCAATTCGGCAATAGTGAGAGGTGTAGCCTCGAACAAGGTTTTACCCTTACGGAGCAGATATGCGCCGGAGTGTTGCTTGCCGATAACCTTTGTGTCGCTCCATTGGAGCAAGCAAAGGGTCTTAACCTCGTCTGCCGAATAGTCAGCCGCGAGAAGCTGATAAACGTAACGTAGTTGTTTATCGCCTAATACGTGCCATCCTTGCGGCACTTGGAAATTGATTGAAATGTTCTGCACTGCGAAAGTACGGTAGAACACAGACATTTAAAAGATAGTCCCCGTCTTGGTAATCATCTAAAAAAATGTGTAACTTTGCAATCGCATGTAATCGCGATTTACTATGTTCTATAATAATCTAAAGAAAACAGCAATAGAGAATTACAAGAAAGAATTTAATTCTCACGAACTTCTTGTAAGAGAGGTAAATGATGCAGTCATGGATCTCTATGAAGAACGAAAACTTGCATCTGCAGCAATTGGTCGAGTTGAAGCCTACATTAATACCTTGGCAAATACTCCAAAAGAGTTTAAGCAAGAAATTGGAGCAGTTGCCTTGTCCCTAAAAGAGTTTAGAGATGCAGTCGCTTTTGAAAAACAAAGCCAACAAGCGAATGTAAAAGGAGCGGGCATAGGTACAGCTGGAACCGTTGCAGGAACCGCTGTAGCTACCTTAGGACCAACTGCTGCTATGGCAATCGCTACTGCGTTTGGAACTGCGTCTACTGGAACTGCGATCTCTGCACTCAGTGGTGCAGCGGCTACTAATGCGGCTCTTGCCTGGCTCGGTGGTGGTGCTTTGGCTGCTGGAGGAGGTGGTATGGCTGCAGGAAATGCACTTTTAGCTTTAGCTGGTCCTATTGGTTGGGGACTTGGAGCGACGGCAATAATAGCTGGAGGAATATTTGCAGCCGGAAAGAATAAGAAGGCTGCGGAGCAAGCAAACAATGAGCGTATCAAAATAATGAAGGAGAATGAGTATCTAAGAGCGAGGACGCAACTTATTTCAAAGACGATAAGCTCTACTAAAAAACTGCGTTCTGCAATTGATTTGACCGTTGTTACAAATCTATTCCCAACCGACTATAGCCTCTTTAATACGGAGCAAAAACAAAAGTTAGCAGCTATAATCAACGCTACCAAGGCTTTGGGAGAGGAGATAACTAAAAAAGTGGCATAAGAAAGATAGCCTTTTAAAAAATGAATGTTCAGACAACATTAGACCAAACCATTGGAGGGATAGTTGAGTATCGACTATCCCAACTTTTACAAGCTCAAAAAGAATTTCAAGACGCAATAGCGACCAACCTTGCTGATAGTATTGCACAGGCTCGTCTTGATTTAAACTCCGCATTGAGAGAAGTTGAAAAACTAAGAGATTTTTTACAACATCCTCAGAACATTCTTGGCTCGCCATTAACTAAGCACGGTGAAATAGCAGAACAAATTGAAGTTCACATTACTAACGCTCGACAAATTGTTTGTGGTAATAGTCCAACTGGAATAATTGATTCAAATATTATTCCCAGGACTGGTCCGGTAGATTACAACATTAATGGGTTCAATATCCAATCAAAATTTTGTAACACCGCACAAAAGTCCTTTGCGGCTGTAAGACAACATTTATCTACATATCCAGACTTTTTAGATAACTCGGGTGTCTATCGAATCCCTAAAGATCAGTATGAAATTTTGGTGAAAATTCTTCATGATGAACCAGTAGAAGGATTACGAGGAGCTACTCAATTCGCTATAAAAAAGGATATTTTGCAATTTGAGCAACAAACTGGACGTTCTTTTGAAGATATTGTTGAACCAAGTATTTCAAAATACCCTGAAGTCCAAATTGGCAAAGCAGGAGAAACGATTAGTAATCATGAGACCGAAATAAAAGCAACATCGGACGATCGGATAAATAACGCAAAAACCGAATCAAAGAAAGAGCAGCAGCAAGCCGAGCATATTAGTGATCCTTCGTGGGGTGAGGCTGTTAAAACAGCTGCAATTGGAGCGGCGATTGGCGGTACAATACAAGGTGGTCTTGTGATTTATCAAAAACTAAAAAGTGGGAAAAAGATAAATGATCTTACAACTGAAGATTGGAAAGAAATCGGTATTTCATTTGGTAATGGATCTCTAAAAGGAGGAGGAACTGGCATTGCTATTTACGGACTGACAAGAGTTGCTCATTGTCCTGCTCCATTAGCAAGTGCAATTGTTACGAGTATATTTAGTGTTTCTTCTAATTATGTAGATTACCAAAAGGGACGAATATCTCAAGATGAATTTATTGAGTCATCATACGCCTCATGTTATGAGACGGCAATATGTTGTATAGGAGCGGCATTGGGTTCTTTAGTTATCCCAGCTCCAATAGGTACTGTGGTTGGTACATTAGTTGCCCAAGGAGCATTAAAAGTCGTAGAACATATTTGTGATGAAGATGGAATAATCCAAAGAATGGAAGAAGAATATATTAATATCAAGCAACAGTTGGATATTAAGATACAAGAATATCTAAAACCATTCTTTGAATTTTTTAATAAGTTCGACAATCTGGTTGAACTACTTTCTGATACAAATTCAAATATTCAATTATCAAGTTCAATCGAACTATGCAGATTGGAAGGTTTACCTGAATGTGAAATAATAAAAACCGAAGAAGAACTTGACATATATATGTCATAAAAAAAGATATCACTCACAATGGTACTCCGGAATTCATTAAAAGAAGTAGCCGGAGGCTTTTTTATCGTTACGGAAATTGGGCGGTGCATACAGCTTGGCGATGTCGGACTTATGCCTCTCCCAAAAGTCGCTTTCGTTTAGCCGGATGTAGTTCACTATGTCGGCGAGCCGTCGAGAGTTGAACGACCCAGAGCGCAGGTAGCCCACAATTTGGGCTTTTATTTGCTGCACTACAATTCCTCTTTTCTCGTTCAGATCTGAGCGGAGATTTTCGGAGCGAAGTGCTGACATCAATTCAGGCGAGAGCCATTCTTCGGCTAACGATGCTTCGAGGTCAATAATCTGGGGGCGCAACTCCAAGTATTTATCCCAAAGTCGTTCTGTTACCCCCGACTGTGTAACCACATCAAGGGTCGGGAACAGCGAGGCACCGAACCACCGCCCCTGCGTGGTGTCGGTCCAGCCCTCGACGGAGGATATTCGTATATTTTCCTATGTTTTACGAGATCATATCGAAATCATTAGAATTAAATAAAAAACAAGTCTTAAAAATCCATAAAATCGTTCTATCCATTTACCTCAATTACGCCATTAAGTACCTATTTAGTAACAATATAAATATAACATATTGATTTACTGAATATATTAAATATAACTCAATAGAAGGCGTAATTTCAAATCATTTCCGTCGCTCTATCAGCGCGTGCGCATTGACAACATCCAGCGCAACAAGGCGTGCAAAGAGATGTTTGACAGCCGATTGCTGAAACTTATAGACGCGAGCCAACGAGGCGAGATGATAGGCGATTGGCACGACTGTGGTCGCTTGCTCGATTACTGACACCATCCACCAAAAAACGCTCGGTCAGATGCCCGGGGTCAGACGTATGGTTTGGCCCGGTATGGTCATGATGTCGTATTCATAGACTGTTGGACGTCCGGCCGGTTGGGTGAGTGTTGACTCGGGAGAGATAACTGGAGCCTTTATTTTATAGGTGGGGAATAGCGGATTGGGATTGTCTCCGACAGCCTCGGTGAGTCCGTCTCCGGCTAAGGGCTGATAAGAACGTACTCGCAGCACGCCGCCGATAGTTGAGTGTATGGCGGCCTCTTTGAGATTGCCACCGCTCCATTTCATGTCGACTTCAAAACCGCCGCGGGTCTTCAATCCCGACACCTCGCCGTCGGCCCAGCTGTCGGGCAGCGCCGGGAGCAGATGCACAGCGCCGTCATGGCTCTGAACGAGCATCTCGGCCACGCCGGCCGTGTAGCCGAAGTTGCCGTCGATCTGGAACGGCGGATGGGCGTCAAACATGTTGGGATATAGCTTGTCTTTGAACAGGTTGTTTATAATTGTCAAGGCGTGGTTGCCGTCAAGCAGTCGAGCCCACAGGTTTATCTTCCAGCCTATTGACCATCCTGTAGCTTCGTCGCCGCGCTGTATGAGCGTGTTGCGCATGGCGTCGGCGAGCAGCGGAGTGTGTATGGGGCTTATCTGAGCCGACGGGTAAAGGCCGTAGGCATGTGATATGTGACGGTGCTTGTCGTCGGGATTGTCGGCATCCTCGAGCCACTCCTGTAACTGGTTGTGACGCCCTATGTGCATCGGCGCGAGGCTGTCTATGCGCTGTTGCAGCCGGTCGCGGTATTTCTCGTCGCGATTTAGTGTCCCGGCTATCATCCGGGTCTGGGTAAGCAGGTCATAGACAATCTGATTATCCATCGTGCTGCCGGCGATAATCGATGCGTCGCCACCCGATGTCTCACTGCCGCCGGGGCCATGTTCGGGCGAGTTGGACGGGCATGTGACACTCCAGCCATAGGCGGGATGCTCGACCATGTAGTCAAGAAAGAAGTCGGCTGCGCCTTTCATCACCGGGTAATAATGCTCCAGAAACTCAATATCGCCAGTGTGAAGATAGTGCTGCCACAGGTGGGTGCACAGCCATGCGCCGCCATTAGGCCAGATGGCCCAGAAAGCCGGGTCGACAGGCCCCGTGCAACGCCACAGGTCGGTGTTGTGATGCAGTACCCAGCCCCGGCAGCCATACATGTCGCGCGCCGTTGAAATGCCGGCCTCGGCAAGCTCCTCGAGCATCTTGAACAGCGGCTCGTTACACTCGCTGAGGTTGGTGACATCGGCCGGCCAGTAGTTCATCTGCAAGTTGATGTTTACAGTGTATTTACCGTCCCACGGGGCGAATGGCGAGTCGTTCCATATTCACTGCAGATTGGCCGGCTGCCCTCCGGGCTGTGACGACGAGATGATTTTATTAATGATATTGTGTAAAAGGAGTGCTATAATTGCCGGTTCGTCGGCAGCGTTGAATGAGCTGATGCGCACGTCGGTAGGGATTGTGTCCCGGCCGCCTGACCCCAGGCTGAGACTCACGCGGTCAAACTGTCGGCGGTAGGCGTTGACGTGGGCCGATTTCAGGTCGGCATAGTCCTTGCCTGAAACTTTGGTGAGTGTATTCTCGGCCTTGGCCTGCGGATTACCGCCCACGCTCTTGTAATCAATAAAGTTGGTCGCTGACGAGACGTATATCACCACCTCGTCGGCTCCGGCCACGGTCAGAGTGCTGTCGGTGTGTTCTATGGAACCCGACACTGGTTTGAAATCAATAATAGTGATATCGTTGATGACGCCCTCGACCCCCTCATGGTCTGAACCGTTCAGATTCATCACAATACGGTTGTCGCCGATGCTGACATGGCCGCGCATTGGAGTCGTAACACGGGCGGTGAATGTCACCGCTGCCGGTTCACTCGCCGTTATTTTCATCACAATGACATCATCGGCGAGCGACGCGAACGTTTCGCGGCGGTAACCGATGCCGTCATTATTATATGTCACGGTCGACACTGCTTGCGATATATCAAGCGAGCGTCGGTAGTCGGTCGCATTGCCGTGGCCGAAGTCGAGGTACAGGCTGCCGATAGTCTGATAGGGCATACCGTTGCGCCGAGTGCAGAATGTGCGCCCGGCCAGATCCTGAGCCTCGTTGCGGCGCCCGGCAAAAATCAGCTCCCTGACCTCGTTGAGGTGTGACAGTGCCTCGGGGTTGTCATTCTTATACGGGCCGCCGCCCCACAGCGTCTCATCGTTCAGCTGAATTTCCTCAGTCGCAGTGCCGCCATATACCATAGCGCCGAGGTGAGAGTTGCCCAGCGGCAGAGCCTCGGTCCACACCGATGCCGGCCGGTCATACCACAGCTCCATATCGTCAGCCGCCGCTACCTGTGCGACGACCGTGAAAGCCAGTAACGAAATAAGTGATTTAATCATAAGTCAGTTTAATGTTCAGTCTATTCCTGATTATTAGGGTTAAAAGAGCCGGTCATTACGGGCTGACAAATTTACGAAAAAAATTATTAATTACCACATTAACCGACTTAGTCATGTAAAAATACACGCCGCCATTGGTTAATTCTATCTGAATTTGTGTACATTTGCAACACAAGTCAAGACTATTGTTATTGCTAATGGAAAATCGACCTCGAAATCTCAATATCGACCTCATTAAGATAATCGCCATGATTGGCGTGGTGTGTCTTCATACCACCTACGCGTTCACAGTCGGCGATATGCCCTATATTGCACAGTTCCTGTATCGGACGGCCGTGATATCGATCCCGTTGTTTTTCATGGTAAGCGGTTATCTGCTGTTAGGACGGGAGTCGGCGGGATTCTCCTATTCATTCAGGAAAATTCTGAAAATAGTCCGTTTTGTGTTCATCTTCGTCGCCGCTTACTGGCTGCTATACGCCGCCTATCACCGTGATTTCACATCGCTGCGCTTTTTTGTATACACCTTTGTCGGGGCATTTATACAGCGTGGGTATTTTGCGATATTCTGGTACTTCGGGGCCATGTGTATATTATATATGTTGCACCCGTTGTTAAACCACATTTATATAAAAGAACGCGGACGGTTCTATGCCCTTGTCGGTTTGCTTCTCCTGTTGCAATCAACCGTTTTCATACTCAATCTGGTTGATTTGGGCGAGCAGTCGGTCTATCAGCCGTTCAGGCTATGGAACTGGATAACCTATTTCCTGTTGGGCGGTTTGTTGAAACGGGTTGATCTATTCAGTACCCCGATATTGGCTACTGTAGTCGCGTCGCTGTTGATTTTAAATCCCTTTTACCAACAATGGCTTATACCCTATATCGACAGCGGTTTCTGTGAATATTTCTACTGCTCACCGTTTATCGTGATATGGGTATCGGCAATATTTCTGCTTGTAAACAAGATTAAGATTACACATTCAGGGGTTATAGCGGCGCTGAGCCGGCTGTTCCTCCCGGTGTATGTCATTCACCCGAGCGTTATCAGATATCTGCCGTGTTATAAGTTTGATTCATTTGGCGCGGTCAGCCCGTTGGTCTACTTTTGCACGGTATTGCTGATAACGATGGCTGTCAGTTATGTGGTAATGAAAATCCCTGTGGTTAACAGGATTTTCAGGCTTTGACTTCAAGGTTGAGACTTCCCATATTTTGTGAGGAAGATATCAAAGTGCTCCCGCCCCCATTCAAGCATGGAGTCTATTATCGGTAGCAGTGATAGGCCCAGCGGGGTGATGACGTACTCTGAGCGTGGCGGTAGTTCGAGGTAAATGGTCTTTGTTACAAGTCCGTCATCAACAAGCTGTTTTAACTGTATGTCAAGCACCCGTGGCGCGGCCTCGGGCAGGCGACGGTGTATCTCGCTTGGCCGCATGCTCTCGGCCGAGCGCAGCTCGTCGAGTATGCAAGCCGCCCATTTGGAGCCTATCAGACTCATTGTCAGTCGTAACGGGCAGTCGAGATCTACGGGTATTTTCTTTTCGTAAGCCATACAATAGTTGATTATCGGTGACAAAGATAGTCAATATCACCCGATTTTATAATACCGAATAATTTTTCGGTACTTGACTTATTTGAGGTACATATATAATTTTGCAGCACGATTATTAATTTGACCAATTATGAGAGACAAGATTAAAGAGTATGATGCGGTGGCCAAAGCTGCCGAACTGTTTGTGAAGAGTGTTGCCGAGGGAAACAGCGAGCATGCCAGGAAGCTGTTTACTACCGATGCCGTCTTGTTCGGTATTCTCAACGGCGCGATGGAGCATGGCTCGATCGACCAATTCTACACCAATGTCGATACAGTCGGTGCCGATCCTAATTTCAAAGCCCGCGTCGATGTTGTGGCAGTCGAGGAGACCGTTGCCGTGGTACGTGTGCTCGAAGAGGGCTGGGGCGGAAGTATTGATTTTACCGACTTCCTGCTGCTGCTCAAGATTGACGGCGAGTGGAAATGCGTGGCCAAAGCCTATAATCAGAACTCTGATACTATAAAGAAATGAAGATAACCGTTATTACAGGCAGTCCGCGCCGGGGTGGTAATACCTTCGCTATGGTTGACGCTTTTGTCAAGGCTGCCGAGACCAAGGGGCACGAAGTCGTGCGCTTTGATGCCGCGATGATGAAGATTGGCGGCTGTCATGCCTGCATGACCTGTTTCAAAACAGGCAAGGCATGTTCGTTTGACGATGATTTCAACATCATCGCGCCCCACATTTTTGATGCCGATGCCGTGGTCTATGCCATGCCCGTTTACTGGTATTCTATACCGGCTCAGATCAAGGGCGTGATTGACCGCGTTTTCTCATTTTGTGTGGCTCAAAAACCGATATCCGGCAAGAAGATGGGACTGATATGTTGCTGTGAGGAGCACGATGTCTCGGTAATGGACGGCGTGAGGATGCCGATGGAACGCACTGCGGCCCTGTTGAAATGGGATATCGTGGGCGAGGTGCTTGTGCCCGGAGTGTTTGTCGAGGGCGATATTGACAAGACCGACGGGTGTGCCCGTGCAGCGGCTCTTGCCGATAAATTCTGAATTTAAAACATATAATAAGGGCGGCCGTCTATCTGAAATGCAGACTCGGCCGCCCCGATTTATTTTATTTATAGGTCGACCCACTCGACGTCGGTGACCTGTTGCTCGACGGTGTGGGTCGTGGTGGTGTTGCCGGCACTGTCGGTGGTGGTAGTGTCGGTCTCGATCTCCTCAAATTTTACATATTCGCCCACCTGTGGGTCGATTTTCTTGCGCTTGCGGGTCATCGGTGCGCTCCAGCCCGATTTGCGTCGGCGCTGCTTGGCGTCGGCTGTGGCGTTATTGCCGCCACCATACATCTGATTATATATGTCGCGCATCTGCGAGCGGGCGCGATGTACGAAGATGTACCCCCTCACCAGTTTCGGCACGAGCCATATAGCTAATATTATGAGTAGAAGGTATCCTATTGACATAGTTGTGTCTTTCCTTGTGGTGTATGTGTGTGGATTATGATGCTCTCATCCACTCGATGGTCGAGAGCAGGATGTAGAGCAGGATGGCGAGGGCAAAGCCGCTCACGCCGAATATGCTCACCAATGCAGCCGCAGCGCCTATGATGAAGTAGCGCAGGGCGTTGACCTTGGGATTCATGCTCTTGAACTTGAGCGAGAACATGGGCAGCGCGCTTACCATCATCAGGGCTATGCCCACCACGAGGACGAGAGTGAGCCACAGCGGCCAGCCCGAGATGGGTGTGGCCTCAACGGGCGATGATGCCCCGGTGATCCATGCCGTGTAGCCTATCCAGAATATTGCATTTGACGGTATTGGCAGGCCTATGAACGATGTCGTCTGGCGGGTGTCGATATTGAAACGTGCCAGTCTCACAGCGCCGATCACCGGGATGCAGAGGCACAGGTAGGGGGCCCAGACGGGAGCGCCGAGGTTGATGAGCAGATTGTACATCATCAGGCCCGGAGCCAGTCCGAAGCTCACCAGGTCGGCCAGCGAGTCGAGCTCTTTGCCCAGTGCCGAGTAGGCGTGCAGCGAGCGGGCGGCCAGTCCGTCACAGAAGTCAAAGACGGTAGCCGCTCCGATAAGCAGCCATGCAAGCTGCAGGCCGTTGAGACCCCACAGCACGTCGGTCTCGCTCTGGTGGAACGAGGCTATACATGCCAGGCAACCTGACAGCAGATTGCAGCATGTGATACTGTTGGGTATGGCCGATATGAGTCGTTTAATCATTATAGTCACTTGCTCTGGAGGCGGGCAACGGGGGTGACGCCACCCTCGGTTTTGTCGCCGATGTTAACAAGAATTTTGGTGCCGAGAGGCAGGTACAGGTCGATGCGTGAGCCAAACTTGATGAAACCCATGTGGTCGGCTATCGATGCCTGGTCGCCGGGCTCGGCATAGGTCACGATGCGTCGTGCAATCGCGCCGGCCACCTGGCGCATGAGTATCTCCTGGCCGTTAGTAGCGCGTATCACCACCGTCGACCGCTCGTTCTCAGTACTCGATTTCGGCAGATATGCGCCCATGAATCGGCCCGAGTGGTGAGTGGCATAGATTACTTCGCCGTCGACCGGGAACCAGTTGGCGTGTACATTAAAAACGCTCATGAATACCGACAGCTGTATGCAACGGCACTTGAGGTATTCGGGCTCATAGACCTCCTCAAGAGCTACTACAGTACCGTCGGCACTCGATACCACGACATTCTCGGGGTCGCCCTTGAAGTGGCGGCGTGGTGAGCGGAAGAAGTTGACAACGAGTAAAAAGAATACTGTAGAAACTGCTATAGTGCTTATATATGCCACTTTACAGTCTCGACAAAGCAGGTACACTGACACGTTGACAGCCAGTAATACTGCAAACAGTATTATCAGTATGTTGGTGCCTTCGTGATGTATCTTGACTTTCATTCTTTGCTTTTTAGTAGTTTCTAACACGCAAAGATAGACATTTTATATTAATTATCAAACTTATTTTGACTTTGCGTCTCGGGGGAAGTCAGAGTAAAGGGATTCTAAACCCCTCGAATTCGGTGGGTTTAAAATCGGGATTATACAGTTGTTCCCAAATTCCGAGATACTTAATAGTATTCCGGTTTCGCATCCAGTTTGTAATCACCGCATTTGGCTCGTCACTTTTGTGCCTGGCCTTTTCCGTCTCGTCAGCAAACGCATGGGGCTTGAGGTCGGGCAATCGGGGGCTGTATAAGCGGCATGTTTTGTGGTTGGGGATTTTTTTGTACTTTTGTAGGTAAATTGATATACTACGATGAAATTTGAAGATCTTGATCTTTGCGACGAGCTGCTCGACGCTCTTTATGATATGCACTTTGACGAGTGTACCCCCATTCAGGAAATGGCTATACCTGTAGCTCTCGAGGGTAACGATATGATTGCGGTGGCTCAGACCGGTACAGGCAAGACTGCCGCCTACCTTATTCCCGTTATTGACCGCCTGATGTCGATGGGCGCTCCCGAGGATGCGGTCAACTGCATCGTTATGGCTCCCACACGCGAGCTCGCCCAACAGATTGACCGTCAGCTGCAAGGCTTCTCCTACTTCATGCCCCTTAGCTCGGTAGCCATCTATGGCGGCACCGACGGCGTCACGTTCGCCCAGCAGCAGCGCGGACTCAAGATGGGCGCCGATGTTGTCATCGCCACCCCCGGCCGACTGATAGCCCACATGCAGATGGGCAACGTCGACCTGTCAAAGGTTTCGTATTTCATTCTCGACGAGGCCGACCGCATGCTCGACATGGGATTTTATGATGACATCATGCAGATTGTCACCAAACTGCCCCGCGAACGTCAGACGCTGATGTTCTCGGCCACCATGCCGCCCAAAATCAAACAGCTCGCCAAGGCCATCCTCAATAAACCCGTCGAGGTCAAGACCGCCGTGTCAAAGCCGGCCGACGGCATCGACCAGAGCGCCATCATCTGCTATGAGGAGCAGAAACCAGCCGTGCTCAAGCACTTGTTCACAACCTGTCACTCAAAACGCGTGATTGTGTTCGTGGCCTCTAAAAGCAAGGTCAAGGACTTGACACGCGAACTCAGGCGCGGTCACTGGAAGGTCGACGAGATGCACAGCGACCTCGAACAGCAACGACGCGACGATGTGATGCTCGACTTCCGGGCCGGAAAAATTGACATACTGATAGCTACCGATATCGTGGCCCGAGGCATCGACATCGATGACATCTCGATGGTAGTCAACTATGACGTGCCGCGCGAGGCCGAGGACTATGTACACCGCGTCGGTCGCACGGCTCGTGCCGGCACTGACGGTAAGGCCGTCACATTGGTGGGCCCGCGCGACCAGCGTGCGTTTGCCATGATTGAAAAATTCCTCATGACCGAGGTTCGTAAAGAAGATCTTCCGGCCGAACTGGGTAACACGCCGGCCTATAACGGCGACAAAGGTCAGGGCGGCCGAGGCAAACACGGCGCCGGCCGCGGCCCGCGCCGTCAGAAATCGGGTCAGAAACACTCCGACAAGCCCTCACAGTCCACAGGCGAGGCAACCGCCGACACTCCCAAGAAGAACAATCACCACCGCCGCCGTCGCCGCGGCCCGCGCCGCAAACCCGACACCAATCCACAGTAATAAATCATCAAATATATGCGATTTGTTATACTTTTGTGCCGAAATATACTGCGGTGCATGTAATGGTATTGTTTTGTGGGTGAGGGGGTAATTGTTGTTGAATAATTATGTTATAGGACATGTTTTAGGACGTGTCGGGATAAAAATGTGAAAAATGTGGTTTTTTTTTAATAAAAAATGTTGTAGGTGGAAAAAAAGCCGTATATTCGCTATATCTAAATAGGCCTATGATTGTTTAAAGCATGACCGATTCAAGTTTCACCCTCCGACTCTCTCGCGCTCTCACTATAGGGCGCGTGTTTTGTCAAAATGTAGAAATTAATAACTAACTAAATATAATATAATGAGTTACCTTAAATTTGATAAGAACCTGATGATTAACCTCGAGCAGTCGCTCCCTAAGGAGATGCTACGCACTAATCAAGGTGGTGCTTATCACTGCTCGTCGATTGTCGACTGCAATACCCGCAAACAGCATGGTCTCCTGGTGATGCCGCTGAGCCACAAGGACTACAGGCCTCACGTGTTGCTGTCGTCAATGGATGTTACTGTCATTCAGCACGGCGCCCCTTTCAATCTGGGGATTCACCGTTACAAAGGGGGTGTCTACAGCCCCAATGGTCACAAATATATCAGGGAATTTGACTGTGAGTCGGTGCCCCGCACCACCTATCGCGTGGGCGGCGTGATTCTCACCAAGGAGAAGATATTCATCTCCAAGGAGAACCGTATTCTCATCCGTTACACTCTGGTTGACGCCCACTCGGCCACCACGCTCCAGTTCCGCCCGTTCCTGGCGTTCCGCGACAGCAACGAGCTGTGTGTCGAGAACGATGCTCTCAACACCGAGTGCCCCGAAGTGAACAACGGCGTGTCGGCATGTATGTATCCCGGCTACCCGACACTCTACATGCAGTTCAGCCGCAAGCCCGAGTGGCATTACGACCCCCACTGGTACAAAGGCATTGAATATGTCAAGGATCTCGAGCGCGGCGTACCCTACACCGAAGATCTGTGGGTGCCCGGTTACTTCTCGATTCCTATCAAGAAAGGCGAGTCGATTATATTCTCGGCCGGCATCAGCGAGGTGTCGCCGCGTTCACTCAACAAGATGTATGAGGGAGAGATTGCAAGCCGCACGTGCCGCACCAGCTTCTTCAACTGTCTGAAAAACGCCGCCAAGCAGCTGTATCTTGTCGATGGCGACAAGGAGTACATGCTCTCGGGTTACCCCTGGGGCACTGTCCTGGCGCGTAACACATTCATGTCGCTTCCCGGCAATACCCTGGCGATAGGTCATGCCGGTGACTTCGAGAATATAATGGATACAGCCGCCGATGCTCTCGTTAAGTTTATGGAGACCGGCGAGAAAAGCTCGCGCATACATGGCATCGACCTGCCCGATATCCCCCTGTGGGCACTGTGGGCTATACAGCAGTATGCCAAGATGCAGGGTGAGGCCGAGGCACGCAAGCGCTACGGCAAGCTCGTGACCGACCTGCTCAACTTCATCATTCAGGGCAAGCATCCCAACCTGTTCGTACAGGACAACGGCCTCGTGTCGACCGACGGCTCACACATCCCGGCCTCGTGGATGAACTCGATGCTCGACGGACGCCCCGTGATACCCCGTTCGGGACTCCTGGTCGAGTTCAACGCGCTGCTCTATAACGCACTGTCGTTCGGCGCCATGCTCATGGCCGGGGAAGATTCGTTCAACTCGGGCATCTGGCAAGGTCATGCCGAGAGGATGAAGCAACCGTTCATCGATACGTTCATGAACGAGAGCGGCTACCTCTATGACTATGTCGACGGTGTGTACGCCGACCCGTCGGTGCGTCCCAACATGGCAATCGCCATCGGTCTTGACTACTCGCCGCTCGATCGCCGCCAGCGCAAGAGCGTTCTCGACGTCGTGACCCGCGAGCTGCTCACGCCCAAGGGCCTGCGCTCACTCTCGCCGCGCAGCTACGGCTACCGTCCGTTCTACCTCGGCTCACCGCGCGACCGCGAGCTCGCGCTGCATCAGGGCCCGGCACGTCCGTGGCTCATGGGCTTCTATGCCGAGGCTTACCTGCGCGTGTTCGGCATGAGCGGTGTCAGCTACATCGACCGTATGCTCATAGGTTTCGAGGACGAGATGTCACAGGGCTGCATCGGTTCGCTCTCTCAGCTCTATGACGGCAACCCCCCGTTCCAGGGCCGCGGCGCCATAAGCCATGCCACCAACATTGCCGAAGTATTGCGTACACTCTACACCCTCAAGAAATATAATCAGAAGCCATGAAAGCATTAATGTTCGGGTGGGAATTCCCGCCTCACATCCTCGGCGGTCTCGGAACTGCCAGCTACGGTCTCACCAAGGGAATGTGGGAGTGTGGCGATATGGAAATAACGTTTGTAATTCCCAAACCATTCGGTGACGAGGACAAAAGCTTCGCCAAGATTATCGGCGCGAGCGAGACTCCCATCGTGTGGAAAGACGTGTCCTATGACTATGTCGAGAGCCGTATAGGCAAAGTGATGTCGCCCGACGAGTATTTCCGTCTGCGCGACCACATCTATGCCGACTTCAACTATATGTGCACCAACGACCTCGGCTGCATCGAGTTCTCGGGCCGCTATCCCGACAACCTGCTCGAGGAGATCAACAACTACTCGATTGTGGCCGGCGTTATTGCACGCACCGAGGAGTTTGACGTGATACATTCTCACGACTGGCTCACCTATCCGGCCGGCATACACGCCAAGCAGGTGACAGGCAAGCCCCTGGTGATACACGTTCACGCTACCGACTATGACCGTTCGCGCGGCAATGTCAACCCCACGGTGTTCAACATCGAGCGCGACGGCATGATTCACGCCGACCATATCATCACCGTCAGCAACCTGACGCGCCGCACGGTTATCGAGAAATATGGCATCGACCCGGCCAAGGTGACCACCGTTCACAACGCCGTGGTGCCCCTGAGCGAGGAGCTGCTCAATGCCAAGGCTCCCAAACCCAAGGAGAAAGTCGTTACTTTCTTGGGCCGTATCACGATGCAGAAAGGCCCCGAATATTTTGTCGAGGCAGCCGCCAAGGTGCTGAAGAACAATCACAACGTGCGTTTCGTGATGGCCGGCAGCGGCGACATGATGGACAAGATGATTACCCTGGCAGCCGAGCGCGGCATTGCCGACCGTTTCCATTTCCCCGGCTTCCAGAAAGGCAAGCAGGTCTATGAGATGCTGTCGGCCAGCGACGTGTATGTGATGCCCTCGGTATCAGAGCCGTTCGGCATCTCGCCGCTCGAGGCCATGCAGATGGGTGTCCCCTCTATCATATCCAAGCAGAGCGGTTGTGCCGAGATTCTCGACAACGTCATCAAGACCGACTACTGGGATATCGACGCCATGGCCGACGCTATAAATTCGATTGTCACCAATCAGGCTCTCTATGAGCAGCTTAAAGAGGACGGACTTGCCGAGGTGGCCCGTATCACGTGGGACAAGGCCGGCAAGAAGGTAATCGATATATATAATAAGGTGTTAAACCGCTAAATTGAAAACAATAAAAATCTACTATAATGAAAGCTATCTGTTTTAATTTTCAGATTCATCAGCCGTTCCGCCTCAAACGCTATCGCTTCTTCGACATCGGCAACGACCATTACTACTATGACGACTTTGCCAATGACGACATCATCACCCGCATAGCCGAGCGCAGTTATATACCGGCTGCACGCACCCTGCTCAACATGATCAATGAGCCCGGCAGCAAGTTCCGTTGCTCGATTTCGGTTACAGGTGTGGCCCTCGAGCAGTGTGAACAGTATGTGCCCGAGCTTATCGACCTGCTCAAGCAGCTTGCCGCCACCGGCAAGGTTGAGTTCACCGCCGAGACCTATGCCCACTCGCTCGCCTCGCTGGCCGACCCCGACGAGTTTGCCAACCAGGTGAAGGTTCACAGCGACAAGGTGAAAGAACTCTTCGGTGTCACCACCAAGGTGCTTCGCAACACCGAGCTCATCTACTGTGACGATCTGGCTCCCCAGATTCTCGCTATGGGCTACAAGGGTGTCATCACCGAGGGCGCCAAACACATCCTCGGCTGGAAATCACCAAACTATGTTTACTCGGCCGCCTCGGCTCCCAAGCTCAAGATGCTTCTTAAAAACTCGAAGCTGAGCGATGATATCTCGTCTCGTTTCTCTAACTACGACTGGAGCGAGTACCCCCTCACCGCCGACAAGTATATCTCATGGATTGCCGACACCCCCCGCGAGGAGCAGATTTTCGTGCTGTCGATGGGCCTTGAGACCTTCGGCGAGCTGCAACCCGCTGCGTCAGGCATCTTCCAGTTCCTCGAGGCTCTGCCCCGTTTCGCCGCCGAGCGTGGTGTCGAATTCCTGACCCCGAGCGACGCCATATCAAAAATCACATAGATAGGAGAGCTCAGCGT
>CAMWLW010000055.1 GCA_947175245.1 uncultured Bacteroidales bacterium | reverse complement strand
AGCCCTCAAAGAGCAGCTCTCAAAGAAGTAATCAATCCCCCCACACACCCCTACACAAGCGGGCGACCCCACACCGGGCCGCCCGCTTTCATATATATCACCCTGACGTGTTGAGGTAAAAAAAGGGGGCGATGATCGCGTGGATGCATCGCCCCGGGGGGATTGGGTTGGTGTGTATGGGTGATCAGAGGTTGGCGACTTTCTCGAGGATGCGGCGCAGCTGCTGCCAGAAGCGCTCGACGGCGGGGATGTTCATGCGCTCGCTGGGTGAGTGTACGCCCTGGAGGGTGGGGCCGAATGATACCATGTCGAGCTCGGGGTTGACTGATTTGAAGAGGCCGCACTCGAGGCCGGCGTGGATGGCTTTGATGGCGGGGCGGATGCCGTACAGTTCTTCGTAGGCGTCACAGGCTATCTTCATGATGGGTGAGTCCATGTTGGGCTGCCATCCGGGGTAGCCGTCGCCGTGGGTCACCTGGGCGCCAGCGAGGGTGAAGACGGCTTCGACCTGGTTGGCGATGTCCCATTTGCGTGACTCGACTGATGAGCGCTGTGAGGTGGCGATGACGATCTCGTTGTCGCCGCGCATCTTGACTGAGGCGAGGTTGGTGGATGTCTCGACAAGGCCTTCGAGGTCGCGGCTCATTGAGATGACGCCGTGGGGGGCGCAGTAGAGGGCGCGGATGAGGTTGTTGGAGGTCTGCTGGTCGATGCAGTAGGCGGGGGCTTCGATGCTCTCCATGTCGATGGTGAGGGTGGGTTCGAGGCCGGCATACTCGTTGGCGATGACGGCGGCGTAGTTGTTGAGGGCTATGCGCACGGCTTCTTTCTTTGATGTGTGTACGCCCACGATGGCGTGTGCGGCGCGGGGGATGGCGTTGCGCAGGTTGCCGCCGTCAAACTCGGCGACTACTACCTCGTGTTCTTTGCTCAGATCCCAAAGGAAGCGTGCGAGCAGTTTGTTGGCGTTGGCGCGTCCGAGGTGGATGTCGCCGCCCGAGTGTCCGCCGAGGCCTTTTGAAACGTCAATCTTGAAGAACTGGAAGTCGGTGGGGGCGAATGAGCGGTGGTAGGTGAACACGGCCTGTGTGTCGACGCCGCCGGCGCAGCCTACGAATACCTCGGCGTCATCCTCTGAGTCGAGGTTGAGTAGTATCTTGCCTTTGACGAGGTCTTTGCCGAGGTTGAAGGCGCCGGTCATGCCGGTCTCTTCGTCGACGGTCACGAGCACTTCGAGGGGGCCGTGAACGAGGTCGGGGTCGATGAGGGCGGCGAGTGATGCGGCGACGCCGATGCCGTTGTCGGCGCCGAGGGTGGTGCCGTCGGCGTGTACCCAGTCGCCGTCGACGATGGTCTTGATGGGTGAGTTCTCGAAGTCGAATGACTTGTCGTTGCTCTCACATACCATGTCCATGTGGCCCTGGAGTATCACTGTGGGTGCATTCTCGTGGCCGGGGGTGGCGGGCTTGAACATGACTACGTTGCCTACCTCGTCGGTCTTGGCCTCGATGCCGTGCTTGGCGGCGAAGTCGAGCAGATACTGACGTATTTTCTCCTCTTTCTTGGAGGGACGCGGCACCTTTGTGATCTCGTCAAAGATGCTGAACACGATTTGGGGTTGTAAATCCTTTACTTCCATGTTTAAAAAGTATTGACTTATTGGAAAAGATGTTAAATTCTCGTTTATTCGGTGACTAAGTTACAAAATATAATTGATAAATTCTCAACTTTACATTCAACTTTCTTATATTTGCATCACAAAAGTGTGCATCGCTGTTGATGTCACTACAGGCACGAATTATGAAACTGTTGCTTCTGAGCATTGCCCTTGTAGCGGTGGCTGTACTGCTGTTGAGCTTTAAAGTATTGCTTGTCAAGGGGTCAAAATTCCCGTCGGGTCATGTTCACGATAACCCGGAGCTCAGAAAACGGGGCATGGCGTGCCATCGTGACACGGACGGGGTGACGCGGCCGGTGAATGCCGTGCATAAGATTGACAAAAACGTTAACTAACCAATAAAACAAGACACGTGACACCACGGGTCGACCAGAAAAATTTTTTAAACCAAGTTCAATTTAATTGAAATTTCATGATTAAAAAGCTTACATTCGCAATCCTGTCAGCTGCAATGATCTTCGTTTCATGTTCAGGTGACAAAACCAACACTTCAGCCTCAGAAGAGACCACCAAGCCTGTAGTCGCCGGCGACTCGTTCGAGCCCACCACCAACATACGCTACTACAATCTCGACTCGATCATGAGCCAGTACAGCCTGTGCAAAGACCTCAACGACGTGATGGCTGCCAAGCAGAACAACATCGAGAGCGAGCAGCGCGCCAAGACCGCCGAGCTGCAGCGCATGCAGCAGCAGATCGAGTCAAAGGCCCGCAACAACGGCTATCTGACCGAGCAGAGCTACAATGCCGACATGCAGAACTTCCAGTCGAAGTATGACCAGGCTCAGCGCTATATCGCCAACCTGCAGCAGGAGGCCGCCATCGAGAGCGCCAACCAGCAGCAGCAGCTTCTCGACTCGATCAACAACTTCCTCAACATCTACAACTCGACCCGCCACTATGACGCCATCCTCGTCAAGAATGTGGGTGAGTATTTCAACCCCGCGCTCGACATCACCGAGGATATCGTCAACGGCCTCAACGCCCGCTATCCCGCCAAGGCTGCCGAATAATCGTCGCTCGCGGACATAACCCATTACAACGAGGGGCGCTGTCACGGTGGTGGCGGTGCCTCTTGGTATATATCTAACCAACTAAACTCTCCCCGACATGAAAATCAAGCTCATAATCTTACTGCTGATTACCGCGGCTCTGAGCAGCAATGCGCAATACATCACACACCCGTGGCAGGACAAGGCGGTGGCCTATTTCGGCGATTCAGTCTCAGACCCGGCCAACAGTGCCGCCGACCACAAATACTGGAATTTTCTCAACGACTGGCTCGGTATAACGCCCTACGTCTATGCCGTCAGCGGGCGCGAATGGAACGACATACCGCGGCAGACGGCCCAACTCAAGCAGGAGCACGGCGACGAGGTGGACGCGATACTCATATTTATCGGCACTAACGACTACAACAATGCCGTGCCGCCGGGACAGTGGTTTACCGAAAAGGCCGAGACGGTAGACTATGGCCTGGGCTATGAGAAGCGACCCGAAAGGCGCACGCGCCGCATGCCCGACATGAACCCCGACACCTATCGCGGACGCATCAATATAGCACTTGACTCGCTGAAGCGCACCTATCCCACCAAGCAGATAGTGCTGCTGACGCCGATACACCGCAGCGGATTCTATCCCAACAGTCACAACTGGCAGGTGCCCGAGGACTACACAAACCGCTGTGGCGAGTATCTGGACGCATACGTTGACGCTGTTATCGAGGCCGGGAGGCTATGGGCCGTACCCGTTATCGACCTCAACTCGCTGTGTGGCCTCTATCCGCTGCACGACGAGCACGGCCGGTACTTCTACAACGCCGACACCGACCGCCTGCACCCCAACAATGCCGGCCATCAGCGCATAGCGCGCACGCTATACTACCAGCTTCTCACCCTCCCCTGCACGTTCTGACCTTGTTTGCACCATATAAAATAAACCGGGCCCGACTTCATGTCGGGCCCGTTGATTTATTACTGAACTCAGCGTGCGGGGGCGATGACGAGGGCGTTGAGGTGGCCCTCGGCGGCAACGCCGGTGTCGATACCGGTCACCTCGACGGTGATGGTGCCGTCGGCATCGGGCTCGACCGAGCTGTATGTGACAGCATATTCCTCAAAAGGCACACGGTCGAACGACGGGTAGACTCCCGTGCCCGACGAGGCTATTTTCAGGCCGGGTTTTATCTGCTTTACATCCGACTCGGCGCGGCCTATGACCTTGTAGGCCGAAATGCGGGCATCGCGGCTGCCGTTATAGCGTACGGCCAGCAGCGTGAGGTCATATTTGCCGCCGGGATTGAGCGAGGTGATGACAAGGCGCCCCGGAGCTGTATCGCCGGCGCCCTTTGTTCCGGCTACAATTAGGCCGTCTTTCCACGCGGTGACAGGAAATTCTATACCGGCGGCGGTGATGGCGGTGTGCTTATCCTCGCCGCTGACACCGAGATAGCTGCCTGTAAATCCGCCGCTGACATTGATGCCGGTCGAAACAAAGTTACCGTCAATATCCTTCAGCCACACCGGGGTATCGGACGGGCCGAATGACGTGTAGTTGTTCCACGGCGCCGCCGAGACTGAGTTGGGGCCGAAGTCGATATAGACCGGCGCTGACTGGTAACCGTCCTTCACATCGGGACGGGCATACTCTGTTATCTCGGTGACGGTATAGGGCGATGTGACAGCCCGGTGGGCCGACAGGCGGGCAATGGCGGCCATCTCGTCGCTAACGGTTGACGGCGCGTAGGCTGTGGTGGTGACGTCGATGCCGAAAATCGACTCAAACCATGTGCACGCGGCCGTGTAACGTCCATAAGTCACCTCAAGATGATAACCGTCGCGGTTAAATATGTCGCCGACATAGGTAGTGCGTGCATTCTGGATGGCGGTGCCTGACGGTACAATCAGTTTCAGGGCCGCGTTATCGGTCATGGCACGGCGTGAGGCGTCGATGATGGCGTTGTACATCGTCATCTGGTTCTTGCCATAGGCCGGGAAGTCGGCATGATTGGAACTTGAAGCATAGGCCCACGTCTGGTGCCATATAAGGGTGGCGTCGGGGAGGGTTGACGAGATATGACCGATAACCTGCGGCAAGACAGCATACGTATCGTACTGTCCCGATTTGCCGCTTGCCTGCTGGAGGCTGACATAGTCCCACGGCTCATCGGCAAGCGCTTCAGAAAGACGCGTTTTGGCCCTGTTTGTCTTCTGGCCGGCCACCACCTTGCGGTATTCGTAGGCATCGGCGTCACTTTGCAGGTTCGCGTAGTGTCGGTCAAGGTCACAGCCGCCTATGTACATGTTGCCGACAATGACTTCAATACCGGCGGCGTGGGCCAGCTCATAGAAATATTGCTCGACGGCGTCTTGTGAGAAGCTGTTACCGATGGCGAGTATTCTGACCGTGCCTTGCTCTACGGTAACGGTAATCTCGGCTGTGGCCGAGACCTCGCCGGCCGTGGCTTCGATGGTCAAGTTAGCCTCGCCGGCGGCTATACCTGTCACGGTTACAGCTGTGTCATCTTTGGGGACAGCGGTTGCGACATCGGGATTGCTTGAGGTACATGTCCATTGCAGGCTCTCATCGCCCGTAACTTCAAATGTCAGGGTGATATCGCTGCTGTGACGGCGCGTTACCGTTATATGTTCGGGGGCCGAGACCGAGACTGTGACTTCAGGAATTTCAGGAAGCGGCTCGGGTTCAGGCTCGGGCAGCAACTCGTCGGGCGAATCTGAACAAGCCGTTAATACTACGATAAATAACGCTGTGAGCATGGTCAGATACCGTCGTGCCCGCAATAAAGAATTTTTCATGATAATGATGCTGTTAGTTAGTCTATCATTATAGACGCATAACAGCTCGAAATGTATAGGTGCGGACGGCCGATTTTGAGTGCTATCGTCAGGGGTCGGTGACTTTCCAGACGTTGAGCACCACGCCGCCGGCCATGCCGTTGTCGTCGGGGCGGCAGATGTAGATGGCGTCGTTGAGCCACGCATAAGGGCTGTCGACGGGGGCCTCGAACACGGGCGTGGTGTAGAAGTAGACATCGGGCCAGCGGCCTGTGATGATGCCGCGATTGCGCACGTGGATTGTCACGCCGTCGTCGGTGAGTATGTTGTAGAGGGCTTCGAGCTCGGTGCGGCCGGTTTCGGGCCGGTGAAGCTGAAAGTCGGCTCCGCCCGGCAGTATGTCGCCCTTGATGTGAGGCCCGCTGAAACTGCCGCCGGTAATCGGTATGGTGAGGCGCGACCCGCGTGGGCCGGCACCCACCGACAGGGCGGTGTCGCACGTGACGCGCAATTGCATCACATACTCGAGCCGGGGTGTTGCGGGCGGGGTCTGAGCCGCGGCCACGAACGACCACGCGAGCACGAACAGGGCACTGATGGCAGTCGGCAGTCTCATAGCGGTTATTGGTTTTCGACCTTGGTTTTCAAGCCGTTGATTATGTACAGCCCGGGTGACAGTGGTCTTGTCGTTATCAGGTTGCCTTTCAAGTCATAGACGGTTTCGTTTAACAGGGCATCGCCGACGATGTCGTCAACTCCTGCCGCCGGTTCTGATGAAATAGTGACTGTAACGCTTCCGTTTCCAAGAAACAGCCTGAGATTGTCGGGGGTCGCTCCGTCAATATGGCCGAGCCGGGTATAGCTCCATGAATTAGAGCCATAGAATATGACCATATTGTTGCCTTGATACAGCATGATGTCACCGGGCACGGTGGTTATTTGGGTGTTGGATGTAGTGAACGACCGTGGCAGCATCCCGACTTTCTCAAAACCGCCGTAGTCGTTCATCTGTATCTCTATCGGGCCTTCCTGCAATAATGACAGCAACTGGCGCGTAGCGGCGTTGTCAACCAATGTGGCCGTCATGGAATTATCGCCGACCGATATCAATATTTTGTTCTGAGCCGAGGTCATAAACGAGATTATTGACAATGAGATTAGTAACAGGAATTTAGACATTTTTTTGCCGCCGCTGTGGATTAACAACACTATTTCAGGTACTCTTTGTAGAAAGCCGAGATCTCGTCAAAGGGGATGATGTCGAGCTGATCGTACAGGTCACAGTGACTCGCGCCCTTGATGGTGAGCAGCTGCTTGTTGTCGCCACGGAGTTTGTCAAAGGTGTCTTTTCCGAAGTAGTAGGAGTGGGCCTTGTCGCCATGCACTATGAGAACGGCATTATCCAACTCGTCGGCATACTCGAAGAACTTGAAATTCACGAAGGGTAGATTGGAGGTGATGTTCCAGCCGTCGGTCGAGTTGCCCGAGCGGGAATGGAAGCCTCTCGGAGTCTTGTAGTAGGCATAGTAGTCCTTGACAAACTGAGGAGCGTCGTCGGGCAGGGGGTCAACCACACCACCGCCGCGCGTGTACCGGCCGTTGCGGTAGTCCTCGGTGCGTTGTGCGGCCATCGCGGCACGCTTGGCTTGGCGTTGCTCACTGGTGTTTTCCGAGTCAAAATAGCCGTTGGCGTTAACGCGGGTCATATCATACATTGTGGATGATACGGTGGCCTTGATGCGCGGGTCGTTTATCGCTGCCTGTATGGCAATTCCGCCCCAGCCACACACGCCGAGAATACCGATGCGCGCGGCATCGACATTGGGCTGAACCGACAGGAAATCGACCGCAGCCGAGAAATCGTCAACGTTTATGTCGGGCGAGGCCACACGGCGCGGCATGCCGCCGCTCTCGCCGGTGAACGACGGGTCAAACGCGATGGTAAGATAGCCGCGCTCGGCAAGCTGCTGGGCATAGAGTCCGCTTGACTGCTCTTTCACGGCGCCGAAGGGGCCGCTGACGGCTATGGCAGGCAGTTTACCGGCCGCGCCCTTGGGAGTGTACATATCGGCCGCGAGCGTTATGCCATAACGGTTGACAAAGGTAACTTTCTTGTGGTCAACCTTATCGCTTTTGGGGAACACTTTGTCCCATTCCTCGGTAAGATTTAACTGCTCGACAGGAGCCAGTGACGTGTTTGTGTTAGGATTATTCATGACTTGGGAATTTGATTGAAGCGCTGCACCCGCAAGCAGGAAGGCAGCAAACAGAAGTTTATTCATCCTTATTATTAATTATTGTCTAAACTATGAGAGTATCCTGAGGAACATCTTGGCGATATTGACATAGAGTATCAGGCCGACGATGTCGTTAGATATCTGGATGAAGGGGCCGGTGGCGAGGGCGGGGTTGATCTTGAGCTTCTCGAGCGTGAGCGGCACGACGGTGCCGAGTATCGTGGCGAACATCACCACGGCCCACAGCGAGCAGGCTACCGAGATGGTGACGGCAAAGTCGTTGGGCAGCATGATGAGGTTGTAGAGGAAGATGACGCCGCCGAGCACGGTGGCGTTGAGCAGGCCTATGAGCACTTCCTTGCCCAGTTGTGAGGCAAACTGCTTGATTTCGAGCGTACCGTTGGCGAGGCCCTGAACCACGATGGCCGATGCCTGGACGCCGACGTTACCGCCCGTGCCGCCGATGATGGGGATGAACAGCGCGAGGGCGGTGACAGCCTCGAGCTGGCTCTCGAAGCCGCCGAGAATGAGTGACGCCAGGATGCCGCTGGCGATGCCTATCAGGAGCCAGGGTATGCGGGCCTTGGTCTGGGCAAACACCGAGTCGTCGGCATCGACGTCGCTCGAGATACCTGATGCCAGCTGGTAGTCACGTTCGCTCGATTCGCGCACCTCGTCCATGACGTCGTCGACGGTGATGCGGCCCAGCAGGCGCCCTATGGAGTCGACCACGGGCATCGCCACGAGGTCATATTTCTCGAAGTCGAGGGCCACCTCGTCGATGGGCGTGTCGGCCTTGACGGCGACGGGGTCTTCTTCCATCACGTGCTTTATCTTGGATACCGAGGGGTGGGTTATGAGCTTTTTGAGGGGCAGGATGCCGCGCAGGCGGTTGTCGTTGTCGACGACATAGACGTAGTAGATCTCGTCCATCTCCTCGGCCTGCATCCTCATCTGCTTGATACACTCGGGCATAGACCAGTTCTCGTTGACGACGATCATCTCGGTGCCCATGAGGCCGCCGGCGGTGTCCTCGTCATACTTGAGCAGGTCGATAATGTCGCCTGCCTGCTCGACGTCGTCGATGTGTGAGAGAATCTCGTCACGTTCCTCCTCGTCGAGTTCCTGAATGAGGTCTACGGCCTCGTCGGTGTCGAGGTAGTCGATCTGACGCGCGATATCCTCGGCTTCCATCCCCGAGAGGAGCTTGCGGCGGTCGTCCTCGTCAAGTTCCATGAGCACGTCGGCCGCCGTCTCGTCGTCGAGCAGCTTGTAGAGATACTCGGCCTCGTCGAGATCAAGCTCCTGATACAGCTCGGCGATGTCGGCCGGGTGCATGTCGGCCAGCAGCTCGCGTGCCTCGTCCTCACGATGAGACGAGATGATATCCTTGATGTGCTCAAGGTATTCGGGTGTATATTCTTTCATTTTAAATCGTGACGCAGGGTGGAAACTAAGTTGGTTAACTCGATGAACTCACTGACGGTGAGCTGCTCGGGGCGCTTGGCAAGCAGCGGGTCGTCGGCCGGCAGCTGTGAGCCGGGGGGCACGAGGGCCTTGACGGTGTTGCGCAGGGTCTTGCGCCGCTGGCCGAACGTGGCTTTGACGACGGTCTTGAACAGCGCGGGGTCACAGCCCAGGTCGGTGACGCCGTTGCGCGTCATCCTGATGACACCGCTCTTGACTTTGGGGGGCGGATTGAACACGCCCTCGCTCACGGTGAACAGGTACTCGATGTCATACCACGCCTGGAGCAGCACGCTCAGGATGCCGCGGGCCTTGGTGCCGGGTCCGGCGGCCAGGCGCTCGGCCACCTCGCGCTGCAGCATGCCCGAACAGCACACCACGATATCCTTGTAGTCGAGAACGTGGAAAAATATCTGGGATGAGATGTTGTAAGGGTAGTTGCCTATGACACAACACTTTCGGCCACCGTAGAATTTATCCAGGTCGAGCTGCAGGAAGTCGCCCTCAACGATGCGGCCGTCGAGCGCGGGGAAGTTCTCCTTCAGATACTCGACGCTCTCGGTATCAATCTCAGCCACAGTCACATCGTGCCCTTTCTCGAGGAGAAAGCGCGTCAGCACACCCATGCCGGGGCCTACCTCCATCACCGGCAAGCCGCTGTAGTCGTCAAGGGTCGAGGCGATGCGTGACGCTATTGACAGGTCGGTGAGAAAGTGCTGTCCTAATGCTTTTTTGGGTTTAACCTGTGGCATAATCAATCAGAATTTATACAATGAACTGATTTAAACTTATTACAAAATGTTAAATAACGAACTGATGGACTCCACTTTTTAACTTTTCGGCTTGCTTCGGGCCAATTTCTTCGCTTTATTCAGTCACGATGGAACCCCATCGCTCCTTTATAAATCTCAAAATTGACTCCAAATCAATCTCGAAATGTTAAATTGTAATTAGTTTAAATCAGTTCAATTAATACAATTTTAACTTCATCACAGCGGGGCTTTGTAGCTGCGGCGGCGTTTGTGCTGGCGGCGCTCGAAGTATTCCCACTGCTTCTGAACGTTCTCGTTGCTTTCGAGCTCGGGGTTGCTCTCGGCCTGCTTGTAGCCGAGGCGCTGGAAGGCGGGAATCAGTTCGGTGAACAGCAGGGCGTTGACGCCTTTGCCCTGATAGTCGGGGTCGATGGCTACGAGCAGCAGGTCGACGGTGTCGACGTGGCCGAAGAGCGGCTTGAGCATGTGGCGCCAGCCGAGGGGGAAGAGGCGGCCACGGCTCTTCTGGAGCGCACGTGAGAACGAAGACACCGATATGCCGCAGCCCACGAGGTGGTCGTCGGCATCGACGATTATGCACAGGTTCTCGAGCTTGATGAGGCCAAGATACTGCTTGATGTAGTAGTCAATCTGGCGCGGAGTGAGCGGCGAGTAGCCGTACAGGCGGTCGTAGGCCTTGTTGATGAGCGCGAACAGTTGTTTGCCATAGCGCTCTTTGAGCTCCTTGCGCGACTTGACGCGGGCTATCGAGAGGTTGAATTTCTTCTTTACAATCTCGCCGATGCGTTTGTGCTTGTCGGGGATGCTGTCGGGGATAGGTATGAGGTATTCGACCCAGTCGACGTCCTTGACCATGCCGCGGCGCTCGAGCTGGCGGGGGTAGTAGGGATAGTTGTAGATGGTGGCCATAGTGCCGAGCTGGTCGAAGCCCTCGACGAGCATGCCCTCGTGATCCATGTCGGTGAAGCCCAGCGGGCCTACAATCTCGGTCATGCCCAGTCGGCGCCCCCAGTCGGACACGGCGTCAAACAGGGCGTCGACAACCTCGTCGTCGTCGATGAACTCGACGAAGCCGAACCGCAGCTGTTTGTTGCCCGTGCGCTCGTTGACGACATCGTTGATGATGCCTGTGATGCGTCCCACGGGCTTGCCGTCGCGGTAGGCCATGAACGACAGCGCGCGGCAGAAGTCGAATGCCGGATTCTCGTCGGGCGACAGGGTGGCGACATCGTCCATGATGAGCGGCGGCACATAGCAGTCGTTGCCGCGGTAATGGTCGATGCCAAACTTTATGAATTTTTTAAGCTGGCTTTTGGTTGCTTCTATCGGTTTTATTTCTACGCTCATTGTGCGGTGATGTGATAATGTGATTTTACTTGAATTTTACTAAGACTGGAACCCAATGTAGTAGGCCATGATGCCCAGCATGACGAGCAGGAATATCAACATGCCTATGAACAGCCTGTTGGTGCGGTTGCTGAGGGCGAGTTTCAGCTCCTGGATGTCGCGGTAGCGGGCTTTGGGGTCGGGGTTGGTACACCGGGCGGCCACGCGGCGCAGGTCGGTGTACCGCTGGCCGTCGGGCACGGCTTTCAGCGCCTCGGTGAGTACCATGCCAAAGTTGAAGATGTCTTCCGAGGCCTCGGCCGGCGACAGGTGGGCTTTCTGGTCAAAACCCACGTTGATGAGCTTGAGGTTGCCGATGTTCTCGGTGAAGATGATGTTCTCGGGACGTATGGGGTGATGCACGATGTGATTGGTCTGGATATACTCCATGGCGTCGACGAGCTGATGGGTTATCTTGCTGACCGTGTCGGCCGTCACCCGGTTGGTGTCTATGAGTTTGCGCAGCGAGTCGCCATACACGTCGTCGGTGATGATGCAGCGGCCCAGGCCCGGCACGTCCTCATAGTCGTTGATCATGACGATGTGAGGGTGGGCGAGATTGTAACGTACGTCAAACTCCTTCTCAATCATGGCCCTGTACTCCTCCTTGTCGCGGTACTGTTCTTTGAGGGTCTTGAGCATGAGCCACTTGCCATATTTCTTGGCTGTATAGACGTCATAGAACTCCTCGTCCCACTCGGGCAGGTGTTCAATCTCGGTCCATTTCCGGTCGGTAGGGGTTTCGTGTGGAGCCATAATGCTTTCTCGGTTTTACTTGTTGATTATACGCAGCAACGTGGGAGCCACATTGGTGTTGTCCAGGCGCTTGCCGAACGCCTCCATGCCGTCGCCGATAGCATAGACGGGCACGGGGTTGCCGCTGTGACCGCTCGTAGTCCAGCCATAGCCCTGGATGTCGTTGAGGGCGTTGAAGACGGCGTTGGCGAGAGCGTTGAACGATGAGTACAGGGTCTTTTCGTCGGCCAGAGCCTTGCGCTTGGCAAATGTATCGTCGAACATCTCCCTGAGTTGCGCCTCATGACGCTCGTCGACGGGGACGTCGCGCCACAGGCCGGTGTGCTCGCCGGCAAACGTCTTGAATTGCTCCCAGGTCATGGTGCCGTCATCGTCCTTGAGCATCTTTTTCACGAGCGCCGAGAAACGGTCTTTGCTTATCTTCTGATACTGAACATACTCGGGATAGGAGGTGTAGCCCACATGGCGGTTGCCGACACTCAGGCCGCCTGTCTCGTGGTCGGCTGTGACGATGATGACGGTCTCGTGGGGATGCTCGAGATAGAAATCGTAGGCGTGACGCAGGGCGTCGTTGAAGTTGAGCACGTCCATTACCACACCGCCGCCGTCGTTGGCGTGTGCGGCGTGGTCAATGTCGCCACCCTCGACCATGAGGAAGAAACGGTCGGGCGACACGCGCTTCAGGTGCTCTATGGCGACGGCTGTTACCTCGGGCAGCATCGCCTGGCCGGGTATTGAGTCGACGGTGTAGCCGGTGTAGTTGTCGTTGTAGTAGAACACGCGGCGGCTGTCCGACTTGCGTGCAGCCTCGGTGGTGTTCACCAGGTCGACACCCTTCTCGGCCATGTACTCGTAGAGTCCGCGCGATTTGCCCTCTTTGTCACGCGCACCGCGCCAGCGCGAGCCTGCAATGAACTCATAGCCGCTCTCGGCTGCCTGACGGCCTATCTCGTAGAACATGCCGCGGTTGGGCACATGGGCATAGAATGCACCGGGCGTGGCGTCGTCGGGCGAGACGTTTGTCACCAGACCCACACCCCAGCCGTCGTCGTGAAGCACTGCGGCCATCGATGTCACAGCCGTGGTGTCGGCGTCCATGCCGAGCATGCCGTTGCGGGTCTTGTTACCGGTAGCGAGGGCTGTGCCGGCGGCAGCCGAGTCGGTCACCGTGCTCGAAGCCGAGTAGGTCTCGAGCATACCGGCCACGGGAAACTGCATCATGAGCAGCGGCTCGTCGTTGCCAAGCACTACGCGGTTATAGGTCTGGGCGGCCATCACCGCTCCGTGGCCCATACCGTCGCCGATGAAGTAAAACACATACTTCGGAGCATCGGCCGACGCCGTGAGCGCCGCCGCAGCTAAGATTCCAAATATGATTGATTTGAATTTCATTGTTGATATTTTATTTGGTTTTCAGTTAATTTCAATATTGCATCGACATATCGGCGGTCGGGGCACAGGCGCGGAATCTTGCGCTGTCCGCCAAGTTTGCCGGTAGTTTGCAGCCAGCGGTCGAACGTGCCGCGCGGCACACCGACGATGGTAAGCGGCGACAGGAAGATATCGCCAGTGCGCTTGGCATCATAGTCGCTGTTTTCCTGCCTGAGCGCATCATCGAGCACACGGGCAAAACCGTCGACATCGGACGGCTTGTTGATCCACTCTATCAGCCACTCATGGCGCCCACGGGTGCCGCAGGTGGCATAGACAGGGGCAGCCGTATAGTTGGCCACCGAGACGCCAAGCGCGGCACACGCCTTGGCCAGCGCCGCATCGGCATTATACACCATCAGCTCCTCGCCAAAGGCATTGATGTAATGCTGGGTGCGCCCGGCGATGGTGATTGTGAGCGGCCCCGTGCTCTCGATGCGCACGGTGTCGCCCGGACGGTAGCGCCACAGGCCGTTGCTGTTGGTTATCATGAGCTCATAGACCTCGCCACGCACCACCTCCCAGGCCGGCAGCGGGTCACCGCCGCCGAGCGGTATGAACTCATAGAAAGTGTCGGCATCCATCAACAGCAGCATGGCACGGCTGTCACGCTCATACTGCACGCCGAAGAATCCCTCGCTGGCATTGTAAGTCTCGAAGTAGCGCATACCCTGACAGCCTATCAGGCGGCGGTACTCGTCATGGTAAGGCTCAAACGAGATACCCCCGTGAAAGAACACCTCGAGATTGGGCCACACCTCGTGTATGGTCGACGCGCCGGTAGTCCTGAGCACCTCCTTGAGCACGGTCATCATCCACGACGGCACGCCCGACAGGTTGGTGACATTCTCGCGCGCCACAGCCTCGACAAGCCGTGGCAGCTTCTTGTTCCAGTCGCTCATCAGCGCCGTCCCGCGGTCGGGCACACGTATCAGTCCGGCGAGTTTATTGATGTTTTCGATAAGGTGGGCCGACAGGTCACCGACCTCGACACGGCTGTCGCCCGGATGCAACTCAGTGGCGAAACTGCCGCCGAGAATGAGCGCTTTGCCGCTCATGAGACGGCTGTCGGGATAGAGACTCAGATAGCGTGCCACCGTGTCAGTGCCCCCGCGGTAGTGAGAGTGTTGAAGGCCACGGTCAGTCACCGGGATATACTTGCTCTTGCCGCCCGACGTGCCGCTCGACTGGGCAAAGCGGCGCGTGATACCCGGCCACAGCACCGACCGTTCGCCGTCGACCATGCGCATGACATACGGGCGTATATCCTCATATTCAACAGGAGCCGACGCCTCGCGCCACTCCTCATACCCCATATCCCGCCTGTAGCCATGCTCGCGGCCCCACACCGTCTTGCAGCCCTGAGCGAGCAGCGACCTGAGCGTAGCGAGCTGAGACACCTTGACATCGGCAGCCGCACGCAGCATCTGCCGGTCAACATATCTGAAATAAGGTCTGACTATCGGAGTGTAGTTCAACATCTCGGCAATAATAAGGGTTTAACATGCAAAGATAAAAAAAAATCCCCATCGCCCCACCTTCACACCCCAAAAACCTCACCCTCATGCCCCCAAAAAAGACCAGATACCAAGCGAGGCGCTGTCGTCACGACGCGCCTCGCTTGATAAACCAATCATTATCACATTATATCTTTAGCAATGGAAAAATTCTCTCTCTTTGTTGCTTTGTGATATTATAACACTCCGGGCGGCCAATTGGTTCACATACATTGCAAAATAAATTAATTTATTCACCCAACGTGTTGATTTTCAGTAGGGACGCGAATTTTCGCGTCCGCCGCACTTGGGGTAACATCGTCGCTCCGCGACTCACTGTGAGAGTGAGTTCCTATCCCCAGGTTCCGCGCTAATGCGCTCCACCTGGGGTTTCAGATAACTGGTACGTCTCCGACGTACCTACTTGTGCTGTAGCGTGTTGCTGCGGTGGACGCGAAAATTTGCGTCCCTACTGACTGTCAATATGTTACTGCTTTTTGTAGCGGGCGGGGTAGCCGTACAGGGTGATGCGGAGCACTTTGCCGCCTTTCAACAGGTGGGTGTACTGGGGCTGGAATATCGTGGCGCATTTGTTTGACATGATCGCCTCGACCAGTACCAGGTCGCACGCCTCGTCGAGCGATAGGTTGTTGAGCTTCATGCGGCCCGATTCGGTCGATATATCTATAGTATAGGTTATCGGCTCATCATCAAGATCCATAGTCAACTCATTATAGCTTACTATCTTAGGCGCAACTGATGTGTAGGCGTTCAGTGTGCGTGTCGACACCTTGGGCGAACATGCCGACATTGCAGCCAGACTGATTATTGCTATGATATATAAAATGTTATGACGCATAATTATAACGTTTAATGGGTTAGAAATTGAGTTTGAGCGACAGTCCCACGCCTTGGGTGTGGGTCATGCGGTTGCCCATGACATTGACGCCGGCCATAAGCGATTTATCGCCGAAACTTAGAATCTTGTCCTCGATAATTGCCGCCGAACGTAACTCTAACTCATGAGCTTGTTTCATTAGTGACCGTGCTTTCAGATTAAAACCGAGACACCATCCTGCGCCAATAGCTACTCCAACTGACATAACACCATAGTATTGAGCATTATAGTTATTGCTATCATCTCCACCCCATATTGCCGACGAAATGGCAATTCCAGTGACCAAAAATGCTGCACCGCCTGCCCAGCCGATTATTCGGTATTTTTTAGCTTGCTTTCGTAACTCTTCGGGAGTAAACGGATTGTTTGCCATCAATCTCATCAACTGGGCATCATTCATGGTCGTTGAATTTGAGTTGCCGGTGATATTCTGCGCTTCGGCATAGCGCAAAAGTGCGTCGTCAGAAACAGTGGTTGTCGACGTTGTGGCCGGCGCATTGAATGTATCGACGGAGCCGTTTTCGTAGACGATGGTCGTGACCGAGGCGATTGGAACGGTGTAGACGGGGCCCGAGGGGTTGGAGGCCTTGCGGTAACGTATCACTGCATCAGTGACTTCCTCGACTTTAGCGTCGATTTTTGAGCCGTCGGTCTTGGTGATGACATCCTGGGCCGATGCGGCGGTAGCACACAACAACATTCCGAGAAGTAGATTGCGTAATTTCATGATTTTACTTGCGGTGCCGCAGGTCTCTCCTCTGAAGCTAAATAGGGGTTAAAAACAAGTGCGTGAGAGCCGTACCTGCCGCCCGTTCTGCTCGCTGAGGCCCTGGAATTGCCCATTATCGTAGAACGGACAACGCAGAAGCCTCACGCAAATATGCAACTATAACCACCATCAGCATTCACATGTTGATGATGGCGGTATATACATATCCACAAGGGCATCTACCGTTGCCTCATTCTTGACGATAATCGAAATTTTCCAGGTTTCAACGAGCCAAGAAAGAGTGCCGATAAACTCTAAGTTTGCAGCAGCAAAATAAGAGAGTGGAAAATTTATCTTAAA
>CAMWLW010000054.1 GCA_947175245.1 uncultured Bacteroidales bacterium | reverse complement strand
CACCCGCTCTACACCATCGTCTACCCCGAGATGCAGCACGACATCGCCGAGACATTCATCAATATCTACCGCCAGCAGGGAAAATTGCCCGTTTGGCACCTGCACGGCAACGAGACCGACTGCATGGTAGGTAATCCGGGTGTGATTGTGCTTGGTGACCTGTTCCTCAAAGGCTTTGTCGAGGACTCGGTAGCAGCATTCGACGCCATGAAAGGGTCGACGATGCTCGACGAACGCTCGCTCGGCGAGTGGAAGAAGTACGGTTACATACCCTACGACAGTGACGACAGCAACGAGAACGTAGCCAAGGGATTAGAGTATGCAATCGCCGACAACGCCGTGGCACGTGTCGCCGCCGCTATGGGCCGCGATGATGACGCCGCGGTCTATGAGCGACGTGCTTCGGGCTACGCCCACTACTTTGACACAGTAACCCGCTTTATGCGCGGCAAGTCGGCTGCCGGTGAATTCCGGGCCGGGCCGTTCGACCCTTACGCCACCAATCACCGCGCCGACGACTACTGTGAGGGCAACGCGTGGCAATACACATGGCTCGTGCCTCACGACCCGCACGGACTGATCAAACTGTTCGGCTCCGACGAGCAATTTGTCAATAAACTCGACTCGCTGTTCATTGTCGACAGCACTCTTAGCGACGACGCCTCGCCCGATATCAGCGGCCTCATAGGCCAGTATGCTCACGGCAACGAGCCGAGCCATCACATTTTATACCTCTATAATTATGCCGGCACGCCGTGGAAAGCCGCGCCGCTACTCAGACGTGTCATGAACGAGCTTTACACTCCGGGGCCCCTCGGACTATGTGGCAATGAGGATGTCGGCCAGATGTCGGCATGGTATATACTGTCATCGATCGGACTGTATCAGGTCGAACCCGCCGGCGGACGTTTCATCATCGGCACTCCACTGTTTGACAAAGCCATCGTAAACGTAGGCAACGGCCGCACGTTCAGCATTATAGTCCGAAACAACTCGGCCGATAATATCTATGTGCAGGGTGCCGAGTTAAACGGTCGCCAATACGATAAATCATACATCGACTATGCAGACATCGCGGCCGGCGGCACACTTGTGCTCGAAATGGGGCCCGAGCCCTCGACTACCTTCGGCACGGCACTCGATTCACGCCCGTGATACCACAAAAAAACGATATTGTTTGGCACATATTTTTTTCGTACCTTTGTGCATTAAGACTTTAAACGCCATGACTGAAGAAGATATCGACATAGACCTGAACTTAAATAACACCGATGGAACGGCCGCGTATGACGAGAACGACATCGTCACGCTCGAGTGGAACGAACACATACGCCGCCGCCCGGGCATGTACATCGGCAAACTTGGCGACGGCTCGAACGACGACGATGGCATCTATGTCCTCGTCAAGGAGGTTGTCGACAACTCGATCGACGAGCACACAATGGGATTCGGCAAGCAGATTATCCTCAATGTCAGCGCCGACAGCGTCATGGTGCGCGACTATGGCCGCGGCATCCCCCTTGGCAAGCTCGTCGAGGCCGCCTCGCGCATGAACACCGGCGGTAAATACGACTCTCATGCCTTCAAGAAGTCGGTAGGTCTTAACGGTGTCGGCATCAAGGCCGTCAACGCCCTGTCAAAGTCGTTCGTAATCCAAAGCACACGCGACGGCTTCACCAAACGCGCCATCTTTGAAGGTGGCAACCTCATAAGCGAGTCAGAAATCGAGCCGTCAGACGAGCCCAACGGCACGATGGTCGAGTTTACCCCCGACCCCTTGATGTTCCGCGATTATGCGTTCCGCGACGAGTTCATCGTTCCGCTTGTGCGCAACTACACCTGCCTCAACACCGGTCTCGTTATTGTATTCAACGGCAAACGCTATGTGTCGCGCAACGGTCTGCTCGACATTCTGAGCATAAACATGACCAATGAGCCGCTCTACCCGATGATTCACCTCAAGGGCGAAGATATCGAGATTGCGATAACACACGCCAACCAGTATGGCGAGGAATACTACTCGTTTGTCAACGGACAGCACACAACACAGGGCGGCACACATCTCACAGCTTTCAAAGAAGCAGTATCGCGCACACTCAAGGAATACTTCGGACGCAACTTTGAGTACTCGGACATTCGCAACGGCATGGTAGCCGCCATAGCCATCAAGGTCGAAGAGCCACTGTTTGAATCACAGACCAAAACAAAACTCGGCTCGCGCGACATTGCCGAAGGAGGGCCTACGGTAGCCAAGTTCATAGGCGACTTCGTGACACGCGAACTCGACAACTACCTGCACCGCAACCTCGACATCGCCGAGCAGATAAAGCAGAAAATCATCGATTCTGAACGCGAGCGCAAGTCACGCGCCGGCATCACCAAGATAGCCCGCGAGCGTGCCAAGAAGGCTAACATGAATAACCGCAAGCTGCTCGACTGCCGCGTACACCTCAGTGACACACGCGGCAACGACGAGAAGAAGCAGATGTCGTCGATCTTCATCACCGAGGGTGACTCGGCTGCCGGCTCAATCACCAAGATACGCAACGTCGAGACCCAGGCCGTGTTCTCGCTGCGAGGTAAGCCGCTCAACACCTACGGCCTCACCAAGAAAGTGGTATATGAGAACGAGGAGTTCAACCTGCTTCAAGCGGCCCTCAACATCGAGGACGGACTGGACGGACTGCGCTACAACAACGTCATCATAGCCACCGATGCCGATGTCGACGGCATGCACATCAGGCTGCTGTTGCTGACATTCTTCCTGCAGTTCTTCCCCGACCTGGTGAAGAAAGGCCATGTATATGTGCTCCAGACACCGCTGTTCCGCGTCCGCAACAAGAAAACCACGCGCCGCGGTGCCGCCTCGGGCTCGGCCAAGAACGACGAGACCTATTACTGCTACACCGACGAGGAGCGCATCAACGCCATCAACAAGCTCGGTGCCAATGCCGAGATAACCCGATTCAAAGGTCTCGGTGAAATATCGCCCGAGGAATTCCGCGGCTTCATCGGCCCCGACATGCGCCTCGACCGCGTGACACTGCGCAAGGAGGACAGCCTCGACGACCTGCTCGAGTTCTACATGGGCAAAAACACCGGCACACGCCAGAACTTTATTATCAATAACCTCGTCATCGAGGACGACAGTCAGATTTCATAATTCAATGACCACCGCCAAGTCACGTAAAGCCATTTTTGCAGGCTCGTTTGACCCGTTCACCATCGGACACATGTCGGTACTCGAGCGCGTGCTGCCGCTGTTTGACCACGTGTACATCGTCGTGGGGTACAACAACGCGAAGAAAGGCGCCCTAACCCCGGCCGAACGTGTCGCAGCGATCGAACGGCTGTTCAACAACGAACCACGCGTCAGCGTCATGGCGTGGGACGGACTGACAACCGACCTGGCCCGGCAGCTTGGCGCCGACTATCTTATTCGCGGCGTGCGCTCGGCCATAGACTTCGAGTCAGAACAAAATCTTGCAACAATTAACCGTACAATATCAGGCATCGAGACAATTTTCGTACCCACGCTACCCGAACATGCGGCCATCAGTTCGTCGGTTGTCAGGGAGCTCGAGCACTTCGGTCACGACGCCTCACAATTTCTACCCCAATGAAGAAAATCACACTCCTGGTGATCATAGCCATCACCTCACTCACTGCCATAGCTCAGAATAAAAACGCCATACAGCAACGCGCACAACAGCAACAGACTCAGACATTCTCGCCCGAGATGAAGCTGCGCTTTGCCCAGCGTCTCATCGACAACTTCTATGTCGACGAGATTGACAGCGCCGCCATGAACCAGATAATCGAAGACGCCATCGTGGCGATGCTCAAGAATCTCGACCCCCACTCCACCTACTCTGACCCCGACGAGACACGCGAACTCACCACACCGCTCGACGGCAACTTCTCGGGCATAGGCATACAGTTCAATCTGCTCAACGACACTCTGATGGTTGTCCAGACCACCCCCGGCGGCCCGTGTGAGAAAGTAGGCATACTGCCCGGCGACCGCATCATATCGGCCAACGACACCCTCGTCTCGGGTGCCAAACGCGTCAATGCCGACATCCTGAAGATACTGCGCGGCCCCAAGGGTACGCCCGTCGAGCTTAAAGTCATGCGTCGCGGAGAGGCCGAGCCGCTGACGTTCAACATCGTCCGTGACGACATTCCCGTCTATAGCGTCGACGCCTCGTTTATGGCCGACGGTGAGACCGGCTACGTGCGCATCACCCGATTTGCACGCGACACCGACAAGGAGCTCAAGGAAGCACTTGCCAAACTCAAGAAAGAGGGCATGAAAAATCTGATTATAGACCTTGAGGACAACGGCGGCGGCTACCTCGGATCGGCCACCGCCATCGCCGAGATGTTCCTGCCCAAAGGCGCACCGATAGTCTATACCGAGTCACCGCGCATGGGTACCAACTACTTCATTGCCGAAAAGGACGGGAACTACCGCGACGGTCGCCTCGTCATCATGGTCAACCAGTACTCGGCCAGCGCCAGCGAGATACTGTCGGGCGCCATACAGGACAATGACCGCGGCCTGATCGTGGGCCGGCGCACATTCGGCAAAGGCCTGGTTCAGCGTCCGTTCGACCTGCCCGACGGCTCGATGATTAGACTCACCACCTCGCGCTACCACACCCCCTCGGGACGTTGCATACAGCGACCTTACACCAAAGGCGACCGCGAGGACTATGACATGGATATAATCACACGCTATAACAAAGGCGAGATGATGAGTGCCGACAGCATACAGTTCGCCGACTCGCTGCGCTACAACACCCTGCAAACCAATCGCGTGGTGTATGGCGGCGGTGGTATCATGCCCGACCTGTTTGTTCCCGTCGACACAACCGGCTACTCCAGCTACTACCGAGACCTTGTTGCCCGCGGCATCATGAACAGCTTCGCCATAACCTATGTCGACGAGAACCGCGACAACCTGCGCTCACGTTATCCCACCGAGGAAGATTTCATCAAGGAATTTACAATTACACCCGAGCTGATTGACCGGCTCGTAGCGATGGCTACCGAGAAGGGCATCGAGCCCAACCCCGAACAGCTCGAAATATCGCGCACGACAATCGAGACCATACTCAAAGGCATCATCGGCCGCGACCTGTACAACACGACAACCTATTATAAAGTAGTCTACCCGGTGCTGAATCCCGAGTATAAGGCCGCGCTCGAGCTAATTAACGACCCGACAACATATCACAATAAACTCGGCCGATGATACTGCAGTGTAGCATCATATTCGGTTTCCTGGCCATCGGTGAACTGATAGTCTACCTTACCGGCCTTCCGCTCCCGTCAGGCATCATCGGCATGATACTGCTCACATGCTCGCTCAAGGCCGGCATTATCAAAGTTGAGTGGGTGGAGGGTCTAGCCGACTTCCTGATACGTAATCTCGGCTTCTTCTTTGTCCCCGCCGGCGTGGGTCTGATGGAGTGTGCCGGCATTATCAAGGAGCAGTGGATGCCCATTGTGGTCGCTACGATCGTAAGCACCGCGGTGATAATCGCCGTTACGGGGCAAGTTCACCAGTTTGTCAGACGTTCGACACGTCGCCTGCGCCATGATTGAGTTTCTGCACAATAAAATATTCCTCATCGCCCTGACATTCATCGTGTATCTGGGCTCACAGTGGCTTCAGAACCGCCTGCGTGTCGTCTTGCTCAACCCCATCCTGCTCACTATCATTGTGCTGATAGGTTACCTCGTGCTCTTTGACATCGACTATCCCACCTACCGGGCCGGTGGCGAATACATCGAGTTTTGGCTCAAGCCGGCCGTCGTAGCCCTCGGCGTACCGTTGTACCGACAGCTCGAGACCATCAAAAAACAACTCTTGCCCATACTCATGGCCGAGCTCGCCGGGTGTGTCATAGGCATCGTGTCGGTCGTAGTCACGGCCGAACTGCTCGGCGCCACACGCGACGTCGTCATATCGCTGGCACCCAAAGCCGTCACGACACCTATAGCTATCGAGATATCGCAGAGTCTCGGCGGAATAACGCCGCTCACGGCTGCCGTCGTGGTATGCACTGGCATTTTCGGCAATCTCGCCGGTTTCAGAATAGCTCGCCTGTCGCGCGTCCACAGCCCTATAGCCAGCGGCCTGTCGGTAGGCACCGCCAGCCATGCCGTCGGCACTGCCGCAGCCATGAACCGCAGCCACCGCTGGGGCGCCTTCTCGAGCCTCGGCCTCACCCTCAACGGCCTGCTCACCGCCCTCCTCGCCCCCTCCATTCTCGAGCTCCTCGGCTACACCCCGTGAGCGTATTTTGCTGTATTTATACGACGATTAGCTCTTTAGGGCTGTTTTGTGTAAAGATTAAGAGCCTCTGAAGCAGCAATCTCTATAGGACGCCCATTAGCATCGGCAATAATAATAGTCTCGCCGAGTTTTGCTTTACGCTCAACCATTTTGCGCTGTGCTTCTGAGATACTTTCTCTAATACGCTCAAACAATCTTATTTCTTCCTGTTCTGACATAATTTCGTAATTTTGTCTAAAAGTTCCACATTCATCACCTTCCTACACTTATGCCGACAAAAAAAAGAGGCTCCCTATTCGCGCGTGGGAGCCTCAAAATCCATTTTAACGTGCACATATGACGACAAAGCTCTTATGGGCACGGCTTAATTGCGATGCAAAGTTAAGCATTATTCAGCGCAATAACAAGTAATCAAACAAAAAAGTTTGAATCAAGATTAGCGCAGTCCTTTACAATAGCCTGTGTCTTAGAGCCTTCACACAATTTCAATAATTCATATTGAATCTCCTTGACAACCTCATTCTTATGACGTACTGATATTACACCTAGGATATAAAGTATAACTTCAATAGCACCTTTTATGTTATGAGCATCAACATTAGCAACATTGGCAGGAAGTTTATTAATACCTTTTTTAATATTAAGATTATATAAACATCCCCCATGAGCACACCTATTTCTGACCAAGCGTACGGTTTCAAGATAATTCAGGAAAACTTTAATTGAACAACCATAATACTTAGCAACGTTCTCTTTGAGCGTCTGATCTTTTATTACTTCAAAAAGAAACACAATATTGCCAAGCGTCATAAATTCCATCGTTTTCCATGCCGGGGCATACTTATCCTTAGGATGTTTCTTACGATGTTCTTGAATAACAGGATTTTTAACTACGGCAGAATACACCTCACGGTCAAACTTGGATATGAAACCTCTACTAACATAAGACGGATTACAAAACCACCAGGGATCGTCAATGAAATGTAGTGACCCCACCAGCGTAAGCCTCGTTCGTATATTTATTTCTATGCGAGTAAGGGCTTTTATTAAAAGAAAACGTAGACGCGAATCAAACTCATATAGGTCATAAACTTGCTTGAAAGATGTGCCGGGCACAAGTTCGTGCGTGCGGTTATTTTTTCTTGGATAGGACTTTTCAAACGGGAATGAAAAGAATCCGAAACGATAATATCCTATATCACTAAGAATTTCTCAGCTTTAGGGATATTATCAAACTCCATTCCTCGCTTTGCGAGAAGATTTATTTGTTCCTTTATGGTAAATGCCCTTTTTTCGTATTTATTCATTATACTATCTATATTTTATACCACAAAGTTAAATAAATAATCGAATAGTAGTAAAAATAATTACTGCTTTGTGTTAATTATAATTCGACATTCCAATTCTTTATCACAAAATTTCGATGAGTTATAATTCTTCAGTTTAAAGAAATCACATTTATTAGCTTCTCTCGGATCAGGAACGGACAATCGTTACATGATGTGGACGGTTTTTATTGGGACGGGGGCTGATTTTTGGGGGATTATTGCTAACTTTGCAACACGTAACACAACTTGTATATGAGCGCTATTGATATTATAATAATAGTTGTATTTTTTGGAGCGGTAATCTATGGTTACTGGAAGGGAGTCATCGTTCAGATTGGCTCACTGGCGGGCATTTTGCTCGGTATTCTCGCATGCCGTTTGTTCGGCCCGTGGTTTGCCGATTTTCTCGGCGGTGCAACGGGCGATTCTCAATCGATAGACATGCGGTATGTCAACGGTGTGGTGGCCAACGTCGTGCTGTTCATTCTCGGATTTGTGTGCGCCAAGCTCGTCGCACGTCTCATCAAGACAGTAACTACGGCAGTCAAGCTGTCGCTCATTGACAAACTGCTCGGCGTGATATTCTGCCTATTCGAGTGGTTTCTCGTGCTCAGTATTCTGCTCAATGTGTGGCAGGTGCTCAGACCGGGTGTCAACGTGGCAGGCTCATCAACACTGGGACAGGGACGTGCGGCCCGCGCCGTGATGGATCTGGCACCGGCCGTACTCGGCACCGAGACAGCGACAGCAATTTTTGACGTAAAATAACACGTTGCCTCCCACGATTCATCAAAACATTAATGAGAACTTCATCGTTTAGATTTTAATGGAACAAGAAGTTAACGATAACAGCAATCTGATTGACGATGTCACCGGCGGTGAATACAAGTATGGCTTCACCAGCGACATCGATACCGACGTGATAGGCCGCGGCCTCAATGAGGATGTCATACGGCTTATCTCGGCCAAAAAAGGCGAGCCCGAGTGGTTGCTCGACTACCGACTGAACGCCTACCGTTACTGGCTCACTCTCACTCCGCCCAAGTGGGCCCACCTCAACATACCCGACATCGATTTCCAGGACATCATATACTATGCCGCTCCTAAGCCCAAGGAAGGCCCCAAAAGTCTTGACGAGGTTGACCCCGAGCTGCTCAAGACGTTCGACCGTCTAGGCATACCGCTCGAGGAGCAGAAGCAGCTCAGCGGCATGGCCGTGGACGCCGTGATGGACTCGGTGTCGGTCAAGACCACCCACCGAGCCAAGCTCGCCGAGCTGGGCATCGTGTTCTGCTCGTTCTCCGAAGCTGTGCGTGAACATCCCGAACTCGTGAAACGCTATCTCGGCAAGGTGGTGAGCTACAAGGACAACTTCTATGCCGCGCTTAACTCGGCGGTATTCTCTGACGGCTCGTTTGTCTACATTCCCAAGGGCGTGCGCTGCCCGATGGAGCTGTCGACCTACTTCCGCATCAACGCCAGCGGCACCGGCCAGTTCGAGCGCACGCTCATTGTGGCCGACGACGATGCCTATGTGAGCTATCTCGAGGGCTGCACCGCCCCGATGCGCGACGAGAACCAGCTGCACGCGGCCATTGTCGAAATCATAGTCGAGAACCGAGCCGAGGTGAAATACTCGACCGTTCAGAACTGGTGGGCAGGCGACGCCCAGGGTCGCGGCGGCGTCTACAACTTCGTCACCAAGCGCGGCCTGTGCCGGGGCGTAGACTCAAAACTGTCATGGACTCAGGTCGAGACCGGCTCGGCCATCACGTGGAAATACCCGAGCTGTGTGCTTGCCGGCGAGGGTGCCCGCGGCGAGTTCTACTCGGTTGCCGTCACAAGGCACTACCAGCAGGCCGACACCGGCACCAAAATGATTCATCTGGCGCCAAACACCACATCGACCATCGTGAGCAAAGGCATATCGGCCGGACACAGCGAAAATTCTTACCGCGGCCTGGTCAAGGTGGCTCCGAACGCCACGGGCTGCCGCAACTACACGCAGTGTGACTCACTGCTGCTGGGCTCACACTGTGGCGCGCACACGTTCCCATACGTCGACGTGATGAACGACACCGCCATCGTGGAGCATGAGGCAACGACATCAAAAATCAGCGAGGACCAGCTGTTCTACTGCAACCAGCGCGGCATACCCACCGAGGAGGCAGTCGGCCTGATAGTCAACGGCTATGCCAAGGAAGTGATGAACAAGCTGCCTATGGAGTTTGCCGTCGAGGCCCAGAAGCTGCTCTCAATCACACTCGAGGGCTCGGTGGGATAACCCACGTCACCTCTGCTCATAATCAACAACACATACACTGCAACATATAGTCAACATACAATATATGAACGAATTACTCAAGGTCAGCAACCTCCACGCCTCGATAGGCGACAAAGAGATACTCAAGGGAATAAACCTCACCATCAAACCCGGCGAGGTACACGCCATCATGGGCCCCAACGGCTCGGGCAAGAGCACGCTCTCGTCGGTACTGGCCGGTAACCCCACATTCACCGTCACCGAGGGTGAGGTGTCATTCCACGGCCTTGACCTGCTGTCGCTGTCACCCGAAGACCGCAGCCACGAGGGCCTGTTCCTCTCGTTCCAATACCCTGTCGAGATACCCGGTGTGTCGATGGTCAACTTCATGCGCGCGGCCGTCAACGCCAAGCTCAAATACTTCAACAAGCCTCCCATGCCGGCCAATGAGTTTCTGAAACTCATGCGCGAGAAGCGCGCCATCGTCGAGCTCGACAACAAGCTGGCATCACGCTCGGTCAATGAGGGATTCTCGGGCGGAGAGAAGAAGCGCAACGAGATTTTCCAGATGGCCGTGCTCGAGCCGTGCCTGTCTATTCTCGACGAGACCGACAGCGGACTCGACATCGACGCGTTGCGCATCGTGGCCGAGGGTGTCAACAAACTCAAGACCCCCGACAACGCCACCATTGTCATCACCCACTACCAGCGTCTGCTCGACTACATCAAGCCCGACGTGGTGCACATCCTGTACAAAGGCCGCATAGTCTACACCGGCGGCCCCGAGCTTGCTCTCGAGCTCGAGGAGAAAGGCTACGACTGGATTAAGAATCAGGCCGACAACATCGGGAAGGAGGCTTAATGATGGGTGCGCTTAATCAATATCTCGAACTGTTTGACAACAGCCGGCACGACATCGACAACGGGAGCGCCGGAGCCATGAACAGGCTCAGACACGACGCACGCGCCGCTCTCGAAGGCCGCCGTCTGCCCGACACCGGTGACGAAGGCTTTGAAAAGACCTCAATCGAGGCGATGTTCGCGCCCGATCTAGGTCTGAACATCAACCGCGTGGCCCTGCCGTGTGACATAGCGTCGGCATTCAAATGTGGTGTGCCCAATGTGAGCAGCCTGCTCGCCATAATGGTCAATGACACATTCGTACCGTCGGCCACACTGCTTAACAATCTTCCCGATGGCATCACCGTCATGTCGCTCGCCCGCGCGGCAGCCGAGCGTCCCGAAGAGATTGACCGCCACTATGGCACGGCAGCAAGCCTTGACGCACCCGGCACGGCTCTAAACACTATGCTCGCTCAGGACGGCATATACATTCATGTTGACCGCGGCATCAAACTCGACCGCCCGTTGCAGCTTGTGAACCTGACATCGACACCTGTACCGATGCTTATTCCTCGCCGCGTGCTCATCGTGCTCGAAGAGGGTGCATCGCTGTCGGTGCTGACGTGTGACCACACGATGAAAGACTCGGCCTCGGCCGTCAGTTCACAGGTCATCGAAATTCTCGCCGGCCCCGGGTCGTCGCTCAACGTCTGCGACATCGAGGAGTCGGCCCCCGACCAGTCACGCTACAGCCAGACCTACGTCACAATGCACGATGGTGCCGACGTGTCAATAGGCGGCATGACGTTGCACTGCGGCACCACGCGCAACGAGTACAGTGTCGACATCAGGGGACAACACTGTCAGTGCCACCTCGGCGGCATGGCCATCGGGTCGGGCAAGCAACATATCGACAACAGCAGCGACGTGATACACTCGGCACCACACTCCGACAGCCGCCAGCTGTTCAAATATGTGCTCGACGACGAGGCGCACGGCGCCTTCGAAGGCAGCATCGTGGTAACACCCGACGCGCCCTATACCCAGGCCTACCAGAGCGACCGCAACATCCTGGCAAGCGCTAACGCACGCATGCACACCAAGCCCCAGCTGCTCATCTACAACGACGAGGTGAAGTGCAGTCACGGCGCCACGACCGGTCAGCTTGACGAGCAGGCACTCTTCTACATGCAGACGCGCGGCATACCTCGCCAGCAAGCCCGCATGATGCTGATGCAGGCATTCATGGCCGAGGTCATCGACACCGTACGCGTTGACGCCGTGCGCGACCGCCTGCGATATCTTGTCGAGCGCCGTCTCGCGGGTTTTGATGCCTCATGCAACGACTGTTCAACCTGTCACACCCAGCAATAGGATTTAAACAATGTTAGACGTCACAGAAATACGCAGTCGGTTTCCCATTCTCGAGCGGCAGGTCTACGGCAAGCCACTCGTCTATCTCGACAATACCGCGACATCACAGACTCCGCGACAGGTCGTAGAGGCCATCGACACGATGTACTACAACACAAAGGCCAACGTACACCGCGGCGTACACACATTGTCACAAGAAGCAACTGACCTGCAGGAACATACACGCCGCATGGTGGCTGAATATATCAATGCCCCGTCGGCCGACCAGATAATCTTCACGCGCGGCACCACCGAGGCCATCAATCTCGTTGCCTCGTCCTATGGCACAACGTTCGAAAACGGCGATGAAATCATACTCACCGTCATGGAACACCATGCCAACATAGTGCCGTGGCAGTTGCTACAGCGCAACAAACGTCTGACGATAAAGGTGGTACCCATCAACGAGCGCGGTGAGCTGAAACTCGACGTCTACCGCTCGCTCATCAGCGACCGCACGCGCATGGTTGCCGTCACCCACGTGAGCAACGTACTCGGCACCATCAATCCCGTCAAGGAGATAATCGCCGAGGCCCACCGCAACAACGTCCCGGTGCTGATCGACGGCGCCCAGGCCTCGCCCCACCTCAAGATTGACGTCACCGACCTCGATGCCGACTTTTATGTATTCTCGGCTCACAAAATGTATGGTCCCACAGGCGTCGGCGTTCTCTATGGCCGCCGGTCGCTGCTCGAGATGATGCCCCCCTACCAGGGTGGCGGCGAGATGATTGACCACGTGAGCTTCGAGCGCACGACATTCGCCCCGATACCCTTCAAATTTGAAGCCGGCACACCCGATTTCGTAGGCATCGCGGCCTTTGCCGAGGCACTGAAATTCATACAGGAAACAGGCATCGACAACATCGCCGCCCACGAAGAAGAGCTGATGAGATATGCCACCGAACGCATGATGGAAATTGAGGGGATGCGCATATTCGGCACCGCCCCCCACAAGAGCGCCGTCATCTCGTTCCTCATAGGCCACGCCCACCACTATGACACCGGCATGCTGCTCGACAAGCTCGGCATAGCCGTACGCACCGGACACCACTGTGCCCAGCCGCTCATGCACGCTCTCGGCATCGAAGGCACCGTCAGGGCGTCTTTTGCCGTCTACAACACGCTCGAAGAGGTTGACCGCTTCATCGCGGCCCTGCAGCGCATAGCGCCGATGTTACTATAATCCACTGTCCCGGTTGATGTCGTCGAGCAACTTGATTGCATCGACATAACGGGCTATACCCTCGGCTACCTGTTTGGCGTCACGCATGGCGTGTACCACTGTGGCCGGACGGTTGGTGACATCGCCGCCGGCAAAGACACCTTTACGCGTAGTCATACCGTATGGATTGTCGCGCGTGAGCACATAACCGCGGTCATCAACCTCAATACCGCGCGTGGTCGACACTATGCGCGCAGCCGGTGAGCTGCCCACGGCCATGACAACATGGTCGGCCGGCACAACACGCTCAACGCCATCGGTGCTGATAGTGATATTGGCGATATGCTCGTCATCAGCCGCCTCTATAATGGTAATCGATGTGTTCCACAAGAATTTGACCCCCTCGGCCACAGCCTCGTCATACTCGCTGCGCAGGGCCTTCATGTGCTCGATTGTACGGTGATAGACGACGGTGACCTCGGCCGAGCCCATGCGCAGTGCCGTGCGCGCCGCGTCAATTGCCGTGTTGCCACATCCGACGACATACACCCTATCGCCATTGCCGACAATCACCTCACTGTTATCCATCAGACCTGCCTCATAGAGCGATACACGTCTCAGGAAGCGTATGGCCTGACGCACAGCCTTGTGGTTGGCGCCGGGAATGTCAAGACGCTTTGGCACGCCCGTGCCTGTGCCCATAAAAATGGCATCAAAACCGCGGGCAAACAAGTCGTCGACCGTCAGCTCCTCGCCCACGGTCTGACCGAGATGAAACACGACACCGAGATTTTCAATCTTCTTTATCTCACGGCGCACTACCCCCTTGGGCAGTCTATACTCAGGGATACCATACATAAGCACACCACCGGGCTCCGACTCCATCTCGAAAATCTCGACTGCAAACCCCTTGCGTGCCAGGTCACCGGCAATAGTCAGTCCGGCCGGACCGCTGCCTATGACAGCCACTCGGCCACGCGATTTCTCAGGGATAGCCTCGTGAGTCAGCCCGGCTACCGAATCAAAATCGGCGACAAAGCGCTCGAGTTTACCTATATTGATATGTTCACCTTTCTTGGCAAGCACACAGCTACCCTCACACTGACGCTCGTGACCGCACACGCGGCCACACACCGCCGGCAGATTGCTACGGTCATTGATTATGTGCATCGCATTACCGAAGTTACCTTTGGCCAGCTCACCTATCCACTCGGGAATATCGTTGCTTATCGGACAACCTTTACGGCACGACGGCACCTTGCAATGCAGACAACGCTGCGCTTCACGCACAGCCTCAGGCAATGTGTACGACTCATTAACCTCCTTGAAACTATTATTGTCAATCATGCATAAAAATACGTTAAACCTAATAATAATACGCAAAATCACTCAAATATACTCAACCACCATCTTAAAACCACAACCACCATGACAACTACAATCAGACTAAAACACAATCACACCACCCCCACACTCACAGCCTACACCCTCACCCTCATCAATCACAAACAGCTGACCGGACACCCACGCACAGCCGAGACCTACCAGGCAACCCTCAAAAGTTTCTCGCGCTTTCTCGAACATCACCATCAGGGCCGACGAGCCGACATACACCTTCATCTGATAGACAGTAATCTGCTGGAGTCATACCAGGCCTGGCAACTGAGCTGCGGCAACACCTACAACACCGTATCATTCTACAACCGCATACTCCGCGCCATCTACAACCACGCCATAGACCACGACATCATCCCCCCGGCCAACCCCTTCAGACACGTCTATACCGGCATCGACAAAACCATAAAACGAGCCGTACCGCTCCCCGTCATCAGGCAGATCAAGCATCTCGACCTCACCGACTCACCCTCAGTTGATCATGCCCGCGACATCTTCATGCTCAGCTTCATGTTGCGCGGCATGAGCCTCATCGACATGGCCTACCTGCTAAAGACCGACCGCCATAACGGGTACATAACCTACCGCCGGCACAAAACCGGCCAGACACTCACCGTACAATGGATACCCCAGATGCAGGCCATCCTCAATAAGTATCCCCACAACCCGGCCAGTCCCTATCTGCTCCCCATTCTCACACAATTCGACACCGACCGACGTCAGGCCTACCACAATGCCTGCTCACGCATAAACTACAACCTCAAGAAAATAGCCCACAGGCTGAACCTGAGCCAACCGCTAACCATGTACGTAGCACGCCACAGCTGGGCCACCGCCGCCCAGGCCAAAGGCATACCCATCAGTATCATAAGCCAGGGCCTCGGCCACGACAGCGAGACGACCACACGCATCTACCTCGCCAACCTCGAGACCGCCGCCATAGACAAAGCCAACACACTAATACTCAAAAGCCTGTAGTCACACTCGCCCTCAGGTCTCCAAAACTCATTAAAACAAGACAATATTTACCATAATGTTAACCCAAATTATTATCTTTGCATAAAACTTAATGTTCCCGCCCCACACAAAGGGTAAATCGGGAACGCGCAACATGACGATAGTGAGTCAGACGACTATTTTTCAAAGCGTTCCGCCAGAGTCAACCGACCTTGGCGACGCCGTAGGCATGCCCGCAACCTACCCGTCGGCCGATACATTACCGTCAATCAAATTATAAATCTCCCCATATTTCAGTATGCAAGCCATCATTTTAGCAGCAGGCATGGGACGCCGCTTAGGTGAATTCACCGCCAATAATACCAAGTGTATGCTTGAAGTTAACGGCATACGCCTCATCGACCGTATGCTAAACCAGTTATCAAAACTCAAATTAGACCGCATTGTAATAGTCATAGGTTATGAGGGGAATAATCTGAAACAGTATCTGCTGAAGAACTACTCATCGCGCAACATTATCTTTGTTGAGAATAATATATACGATAAGACTAACAATATATATTCACTTTGGCTTGCGCGCGGTTATATGAGCGAAGACGATACCTTGCTGTTGGAATCAGACCTCATATATGAGGACGCCATATTGCAAGCCGCTATAGACTGCCCGGATCCTGATGTGGCTCTTGTCTCGAAATACGAGACCTGGATGGATGGAACGATGGTGAGAATAAACGAAGACCGCGACATTGAGAGTTTCATTCCCAAGGCTGCCTTTAAGTATAACGACACCAAGTACTATTACAAGACCGTCAATATATACAAATTCAGCAAAGACTTCATCGTCAACCACTATTTACCGTTTCTTGATGCATATATTAAAGTACTCGGTGAAAACGAATATTATGAACAGGTGTTGCGCGTCATCACTCTCATCGACAAGTGTGGCATCAAGGCGCTACCCATTACAGGCATGCACTGGTATGAAATAGATGACGTGCAGGATTTGCGTATAGCCGAGACCATATTTGCAACCCCCGAGGAGAAGCTGAAAAAAATTCAAAACAGCTATGGCGGTTATTGGCGCTACCCCGGCCTGCTTGACTTCTGCTATCTTGTCAATCCCTACTTCCCGCGCACACGCATGATTGAAGAGATGAAGGCCAATTTTGAAACCCTGCTGAGAGAATATCCCTCAGGCATGGGAGTCAACTCACTGCTCGCCGGTAAATATTTTGGTATCAAACAAAAATATGTTGTTGCCGGCAACGGTGCAGCCGAACTCATAAAAGGACTTATCGAGTGTCATGAGGGTAAACTTGGCGTTACA
>CAMWLW010000053.1 GCA_947175245.1 uncultured Bacteroidales bacterium | reverse complement strand
CTATAATATAAAATGTCACTCACTTCAATTCTGAGCAAGCTGTTCGGCAATAAGTCGCAGCGAGACCTTAAGGAAATAAAACCGATTGTCGACAAGATCAACGCTTTGGGCCCCAAGATGAAGGAGCTCACAAACGACGAGTTACGTCAGGTCATCACCGATGTCCGTGCCGCTTTGGCCGAGGCAACAGCCGCCGATAACGAGGCGATTGCCGAGATCAAGGCCAAGGTCGAGGATCTCCCCTTTGACGAGCGTCAGCCCCTGTGGGATAAGATTGATGCTCACGAGAAAAATATTCTTGACACGCTCGAAACCGAGCTTAACCGTCATCTCCCCACGGTGTTTGCCGCCGTCCGTGAGACAGCTGCACGCTTTGCCAACAACGAGATAGTTGAGGTTACGGCGAGTGACCTTGACCGCGAATTAGCCGCTCAGGGTCGTGACTTCGTCACCATTGAGGGCGACAAAGCCCTGTGGAAAAACCATTGGCTCGCCGGTGGCAATGACCTCAAGTGGGACATGATTCACTATGACGTTCAGCTCATAGGCGGTGTCGTTCTTCACCAGGGCAAGATTGCCGAGATGGCTACAGGTGAAGGTAAGACCCTCGTGGCCACGCTCCCCGTGTTCCTGCGCTCGCTCTCTAAACGCGGCGTACACGTCGTGACTGTCAACGACTACCTGTCAAAACGTGACTCGGAGTGGATGGGCCCGTTGTACATGTTCCACGGTGCCACAGTCGACTGTATCGACAAGCACCAGCCTAACACCGCTGCCCGTCGTCGCGCCTACGAGTGTGACATCACATTCGGTACCAACAACGAGTTTGGTTTCGACTATCTGCGTGACAATATGGCCATGTCACCCAAAGACATGGTGCAGCGCAAGCACTACTATGCCATCGTCGATGAGGTCGACTCAGTGCTTATCGACGACGCCCGTACTCCTCTTATCATTTCGGGCCCCGTGCCCCGTGGCGACGACCAGCTCTTCAACGAGTACCGTCCCAATGTCGAGAAGGTAGTACAGGCACAGCGCCGTCTCGTGACCCAGTTGCTCAGCGAGGCCAAGACCAAGCTCGCGAGCGATGACAAGGAGGTTCAGAAAGACGGTGCCCTGCAGTTGTTCCGCGCATTCAAGGGCCTGCCCAAGAACGGCGCCCTCATCAAGTTCCTCAGCCAGGAGGGCATGAAGAATGTGCTGCTCAAGACCGAGGCTTACTACCTGCAGGATAATGCCCGCGAGATGCCTAAGGCCACCGAGCCCCTCTACTTTGTCATCGACGAGAAGAACCGTAGCGTCGAACTCACCGACAAGGGTATCGACGTACTCACAGGCACCAGTGCCGACCCCCACTTCTTCGTGCTGCCCGATATCGCTGCCGAGCTTTCAGAGCTTGAGACCATCACCGATACAGCCGAGCGCCAGCAGAAGAAGGACGAGGCCATGCAGAACTACGCCGTCAAGGCCGAGCGCGTTCACACCGTCACCCAGCTGCTCAAGGCTTACACACTGTTTGAGAAAGATGTCGAGTATGTTATCGACGACAACAAGATCAAGATTGTCGACGAGCAGACGGGCCGTATCATGGAGGGTCGCCGTTACAGCGATGGTCTGCACCAGGCTATCGAGGCCAAGGAGGGTGTCAAAGTCGAGGCTGCCACCCAGACATTCGCCACCATCACCTTGCAGAACTACTTCCGCATGTATCACAAACTGGCCGGTATGACCGGTACGGCCGAGACCGAGGCCGGTGAGCTCTGGGACATCTACAAACTCGATGTAGTGACCATTCCCACCAATCGTCCTATCGCACGTATCGACATGAACGACCGCGTGTACAAGACCAAGAAAGAGAAATATGCCGCCGTCATCGACGAGATTGTGCGCCTGCGTGATGCCGGACGTCCCGTGCTCGTAGGTACCACCTCGGTCGAGATTTCAGAGCTTCTGTACCGCATGCTCCAGATGCGCCACATCAACGCCCAGGTGCTCAACGCCAAGCTGCACCAGAAAGAGGCTCAGGTCGTGGCCCTCGCCGGTCAGCCCGGAACGGTAACCATCGCCACCAACATGGCCGGTCGTGGTACCGATATCAAGCTGCCCCAGGAAGTTAAGGATGCCGGCGGTCTCGCCATCATCGGTACCGAGCGTCACGAGAGCCGCCGTGTCGACCGTCAGTTGCGCGGTCGTTCAGGCCGTCAGGGCGACCCGGGTTCGTCAGTATTCTATGTGTCGTTCGAAGACCAGCTCATGCGTCTCTTCGCTACCGACCGTGTCATGAAGATGCTCGACACGCTCGGTCTGAAAGAGGGTGAGATGATTGAATCAAAAATGGTTACACGTGCCATCGAGAACGCCCAGAAGCGCGTCGAGGAGAACAACTTCGGTATCCGCAAACGCCTCCTCGAGTATGACGACGTGATGAACAAACAGCGCACATACATCTACAACCGCCGTCACCACGCTCTCGTGGGCGAGCGCGTGGGCATCGATATCTCGAACATGATGTATGACATCGTCGAGAACCTTGTCAACACCTACGACCAGGCTGCTGACTATGATGAGTTCTCGCTCGAGCTGATGCGCATACTCACCATCGAGCCGCCCTTCACGGCCGCCGAGTTTGTCAACATGTCGCGCGAGGATAAGATCGACAAGCTCCACCTTGCTGCGAGCGAGGCTCTTGACCGTAAGAGTCAGCGCATCATCGAGGTTGCCATGCCTGTCATCAAAGACTGGGTTGAAAACCGTGGCGCCCAGGGCCGTATCATCGTGCCTATCACCGACGGCAAGCGTATCTTCCAGCTTCAGACCGACATCACCGAGGCTTACGCAACAGGCTGCAAATCGATTGTCAAGGAGTGGCACAAAGCCATCCTGCTTGTCACCATCGACGAGCTTTGGAAAGAACACCTGCGCGAGCTCGACCAGCTGCGCCAGTCGGTTCAGAATGCCTCTTATGAGCAGAAAGACCCGCTCGTAATCTATAAGGTCGAGTCGTTCCATCTCTTTGAGGGTATGCTCAACAACCTTAACAATAAGGCTATTTCGGCACTCCTGCGCGGTCAGATTTACATTCCACAGCCCCGTCCTCAGGAGACACAACCTGCCGATAATGAGCAGGCTCAGGCTCCCAAACCTCAACCACAGGTCAAAGAGGCCCTTCCTGAGCGTCCCAACGACTATTCTCAGTACAAGGCTTCTAAGGAAGACCTTCCCGGTGCCAACGCTCAGCGTGCTGCCGCATCGGCACGCCAGGGCGCCCCTGCACGTCCCGAGCCTGTCAAGGCCGGCCCGCGCATCAACCGCAACGACCCCTGTCCCTGTGGCAGCGGCAAGAAGTACAAGAACTGCCACGGACGTGGACTTTAACAACTGATTTTACACAAATCAAGATAAAAAAATCATTGTAAATGAACGATAATTCAACATATCCCGAGCCCGGACACAGCGGCAACGGTAACAAACGGCGGCAGCCGGGTATCACCGGCGGTGTCAACCTGTACATACTTATTGCTGCGGCTGTAGCTGTGGTTGCTGCGGTTGTCATCTTCCTCGTCATGCACTCCAAGAGCGCCAAACTCGATGCTCAGCTTGAGCAGGTTCAGCTCGAGAAGGAGCAGCTGGCACTTTCCAACGAGTATCAGCAGCTCAACAACGAGTTTGCTCAGTATGAGAACCAGACAATACTGCTCGCCAACGACTCTATTGTCGAGAAGTATGCTGCCGCCAAGGCCAAGGTCGAGAAGCTGTTACAGGAGCTAAACGCCGAGAAGACCAAGAACCGCGCCCGCATCGCTCAGCTCGAGGGTGAGATCAAGACCCTCAAGTCAATCCTCAAGACCTATGTCGAGCGCATTGACGAACTCAGCAAAGAAAATGCTGACCTGCGCGATGAGAATACGAAAGTTAAGAGCCAAAACCGTCAGCTCACGGCTAACCTCACCGATGCCAAACGCACCAACGAACAGCTCAGCGAGCGCATGACTCTCGCCGAGAAGCTCAACGTCACGGGCATACAGTTGCAGGCGCTCAAATCCAATGGTAAAGTCGAGAAGAATATCACTAAGGCCAAGCAGCTCAGGGTGACATTCACCATCCCTCAGAACAACTCGACACCCGTAGGCGAAAAGACCATTTACCTGCGTCTCACCAACCCCGAGGGCGACCTGCTGCGCGGCAATGGCCAGAAGTTTACGTTCGAGAACCAGTCGCTTGACTGCTCGGCTGCAAAGACAATCGAGTATGAAGGCGAGGAGATAGGCGGCATCACCATCTATTGGGATGTGAACACCACGCTCAACCCCGGTGAATACACCGTCGAGCTGTTTGCCGACAACTTCCGTCTCGCATCGCGCAAGTTTACAATGACCAAATAATGCCGCCCGCCCCCCTCCGACATGGCCGCCGTGGTAGACATATTCAATGGACTCGTCGCCGACATCAACTCGGTCGAGGTCAACACCGCATCATCAATCTTCAAGTTGTTGCTGAGCCTCGTGCTCGGCAGCATCGTGGGGTTTGAGCGCAAGCGCAAAGGTCAGTCGGCCGGTCTGCGCACGTTCGCGCTCATCGCCATGGGTGCCACGCTCGCCATGCTGCTGTCGATCTATGTGCCCCAGGAGTATCTCGGTCTAAAGAACGGCGACCCGGGCCGCATAGCCGCTCAGGTCATATCGGGTATCGGTTTCCTCGGTGCCGGAGCCATCATTCAGATGAAGGGCTCGGTCAAGGGCCTCACCACTGCCGCCGGCATCTGGATGGTAGCCACCCTGGGGCTCGCCGTCGGTGTAGGCATGTATCTTGTCAGCATCATCGCCACGGCGTTGATACTCTTTATTCTTGTGCAGCTCGAGCGTATCGAGCATAAAGTCAACATGGGAGCCGAGTCGCGCATCATACGCCTGCGTCTCGCTACCATTGTCACCGACATAGCCCCCTACAAGGAGCTGATGCGTAAGCATCGCATCCACGTCTCCAACATCTATGTCGAGTATGACTACGACTCATCTCTCACTCAGCTCAATCTCGTGGTTCTCGTCAAGGAGAATACCGACCTTGTCAGGATTTTCGAGCAGCTGCGACAACTCAATCCCACCAAAGCTATTACACTTGCCAATCAGGTCAATATCTAACTTATGATTTTAGCCTCGACAATGAACATCGAGAGTCTCATTCAAGACCTCGCCTTTATTCTTCTTCTCGGTGCGATCGTCACCGTCCTTTTCAAGTGGATCAAACAGCCGGTTGTTCTCGGCTATATCGTGGCCGGTTTTCTTGCCAGCCCCAACTTCGAGCCGTTGCCGTCGGTCACTACCGAGGCCAACATCGAGTTCTGGGCTCAGCTCGGTATTGTGATTCTGCTCTTTTCACTCGGCCTCGAGTTCAGTTTCAAGAAATTGCTCAATGTGGGCGGCTCGGCCGTCGTGACAGCGCTGATTATCGTCATCGGAATGATGGCGACGGGCTTTGTCATCGGCAAGCTGCTCAGTTTCTCAAACATCAACAGTATATTCCTCGGCGGCATGCTGTCGATGTCGTCGACGACAATCATCATCAAGGCGTTCACCGACCTGCATCTCAGGCAGAAGAAGTTCGCGTCGCTTGTCTTTGCCGTGCTCATTGTCGAAGACCTCTTTGCCGTCGTCATGATGGTAGTGCTGTCGTCGCTCGCCACGGGCGACAATGTCGAGGGCGGCGAGATGCTCTATAGCGTCGGCAAGCTGGTGTTCTTCCTCGTCATCTGGTTCCTTGTCGGTGTCTATGTCCTGCCCACGATATTCAACAAGACACGCAGCTATCTCAACAACGAGACCCTGCTCGTTATCTCGATGGGCCTGTGTCTCGGCATGTCGGTATTCTCAGTGCTGTGCGGCTTCTCGCTCGCGCTCGGAGCCTTCGTGATGGGTTCGATTCTTGCGGGCACCAACATGGCCGAGCGCATCGAGCATGTCACCGCGCCGGTCAAAGACCTGTTCGGCGCTGTGTTCTTCATCTCGGTAGGTATGATGGTACAGCCTGCCATCATCGTTGACTACTGGGCGCCTATCCTGCTGCTGTCGGCTGTCGTTATCGTCGGTATGATAGTGTTCGGCACCGCCGGCATGCTCATCACCGGCCAGTCGCTCAAGGTCGCTATCGAGTCGGGATTTTCGTTGACCCAGATTGGTGAGTTTGCATTCATCATCGCCTCGCTCGGCATGTCGCTCGGTGTGCTCGACGATACCATTTATCCCATCGTGGTGGCGGTGTCGGTCATCACCACATTCACGACACCTTATTTTATCAAGATGGCCGGCCCGGCTTACAGGTTTGTCGAGCGTCATCTGCCGCGTCGACTACACTTCCTCATAGACCGTTACACCGAGGATGCCACCAATGTCGGCACTACGACCTCGGTGTGGGTGTCGGTACTCAAGCGTTACGCATGGCGCATACTGCTTTACTCGATAGTCCTGCTTGCCATCACCATCGTGTCTCAACAGTATATGATGCCGCTGCTTATTGAGCTTATACCCGAGTGGGGCAAGCTCATCGGTGTCATCATCACGCTGCTTGTAATGTCGCCCTTCCTGCTGGCGCTGTGTCTGAGCACGTCCAAGAGTTCGGAGCAGGCCGAGCTTGAGCAGTACAAAGTGCCCCGTGCGGTGATGATGTTGCTGCGCATAGCTATTGCCCTGGCGTTCATCGTTCACTTCCTTGGCTCCACCTACACGATGGCCGTCGGCGCGTCGACAGGCGTGGCATTGCTGTTGCTCGTGCTGATGCTGCTGTCAAACAAGGTGCGCAAGCAGATGCGGTCGATCGAGACAACATTTATCAAGAACCTTAACGAGCGTGACCTGAGCAAGAGCGGCCGCGGCCACAACCTCGTGGGCGACCTGCACATGGCGTCGATGCGTGTAAGTTCTACCTGTGAGTTCATCGGCATGCCGCTGATGAAAGCCGATCTGCACCGCCGGTTCGGCGTCAACATCGCCGGTATTCAGCGCGACACGCGGTTTATTCCGGCGCCGTCGGGCACCGACCGTCTCTTCCCCGGCGACATTGTCAGCGTCATAGGCAACGATGATCAGTTACAGGTTATTCTGCCCATGATCGAGAGCCCCGACGGCGAGAGCAGCGAGGCTGTCAGTCCGTCCGAATACCGTCTGCGTGATTTCACACTCAGCGACAAGTCGATACTGGTGGGCAAGACGCCTCGTGACGCACGTCTGCGCGAGGACTACAACACACTAATCGTTGCCGTCAAGCGTGACGACGAGCTCGTGGCCGATGCCGGCACGCTGACATTTGCCCCCGGCGATCACCTGTGGGTGGTGTCTACGCATGCTGTGGCCGCGACACTCGCATAGTCTCGGAAAATTTTGCTATCTTTGCAATCTGAAATTGAAAATATCTTAAACATATATGGCTTTACAATGTGGTATTGTCGGACTTCCCAACGTGGGTAAGTCGACACTGTTTAACTGTCTGTCAAATGCTAAGGCCCAGTCGGCCAATTTCCCGTTCTGCACCATCGAGCCCAACGTCGGTGTCATCACCGTTCCCGACGACCGACTTACACGTCTTGTCGAGATGTGCAACCCCCGTAGTGTGGTGCCCGCCACGGTCGAGATTGTCGATATCGCCGGCCTTGTGAAAGGTGCGAGCCGCGGTGAGGGTCTCGGCAATAAGTTCCTCGCCAACATACGCGAGACCGATGCGATACTCCACGTGCTGCGCTGCTTTGACGACGACAACATCACTCATGTCGACGGTTCGGTCAACCCCGTGCGCGACAAGGAGATAATCGACTATGAGCTGATGCTCAAGGATATGGAAACGGTCGAGAGCCGTCTTGCCAAAGTCCAGAAACAGGCTCAGACGGGTGGTGACAAGACCGCCAAGATGCAATATGAGGTGCTACGTCAGTACAAAGAGGCATTTGACCAGGGCAAGCCGGCCCGTTCGGTGCAGTTCGATACCGTCGACGAGCAGCGTTTTGCCCGTGAACTCTTCCTGCTCACCAACAAACCCGTGCTGTATGTCTGCAACGTCGACGATGCGTCGGCAGTGTCGGGCAACAAGTATGTCGATGCCGTGCGTGAGGCCATCAAGGACGAGAACGCCGACATCATGATTGTGGCCGCCCAGACCGAGAGTGAGATTGCCGAGCTCGACACCTGGGAGGAGCGTCAGGAATTCCTCGCCGAGATAGGCCTCGAGGAGAGCGGTGTATCGCGCCTTATACGTGCCGCCTATCATCTGCTCGACCTTCAGACCTACTTCACCGCCGGCCCTGACGAGGTGCGTGCATGGACGTTCATGCGCGGCAGCAAGGCCCCCCAGTGTGCAGGTATCATACACACCGACTTCGAGAAAGGCTTCATCCGAGCCGAGGTAATCAAATATGACGACTACGTGACCCTCGGTGGAGAAACCGCCGTCAAAGAGGCCGGCAAGCTCGGCGTCGAGGGCAAAGAGTATGTCGTTCAGGACGGCGACATCATGCACTTCCGTTTCAACGTCTGAATTCACCCATATCAACCCATACAGCCGAGGCGCCCTCCAGCACCTCGGCTTTTTTATGTGTCATATTGTTACTAAAATATGTTAAAATATTGCGATGTGTTAGGAAAATTAGATGTGTGTTACTTTTTATTCGGAATTTGTGTGAATTTTTAGCAAAAATAGTTGCACATATTAAAAAGTGTATATAATTTTGCGACTATTATGCTATAGAGCATAATTTTTTAGCATAAAAGCGCTAAAAATTGCTTCAAAAACAAACCGGCCCCAACAGGTCAAAACGATGAGACATCGTGCCCCATCGCAATAAACATTTTTAATCACAATTCTAAGGTTTCAACTTATGAAGAAATTTTACTCCCTTGCTCTCGCAGCCGCTGTTGCATTTGCAGCCACAGCTACAACTCCCGTTCAACTGAAAACATTAGCCCCTGAGAAAAAGGCTGCGGTTAATTCGGTTATGGAAGCTACCGCTACCACATCAATGGTTAAAGTCTCACATAAAGCTATGGCCCCCTCTCGTGCCGATGAGGAAGAGACAATAGCCGGTAACTATATCATACACATTGGTGACTACTATTTTGGAGAAGAAAGTATAGGTGAATATGATGCCGATGCTGAAATTGTTGATAACGGCGATGGTACAATCACTATTTCTTCAAGCGAATTTTATAATGCTATTACTGCACCTTATGATGCTACAACTGGTGAGATTACCTTTAGTCAGACTAAATTAGGCCGAGCAACCGTTAACAATAAAACATACTATATCGCTTTTGAACCATCTCAATGGGTAATGTATGATGAGGAAAATGGTGATATTGAATACAATAGTTATAGCGTTACTTATGACGCCGCGACCGGCGTCATAGCTTTCCCTGCCGACCATGGCTTTGCATGGATAGCATACTCAGATTTGCGTTACACCAAATTTGCAGGATATATGAATTTATTTGATGTCTTAGGCATGGAAAAGGCTGCACCGGCTGAGCCTATCGACGAAGAGCAGGTTGGACAGTGGGAGACCATTGGCAACGCTACATTTGTTGATGCTTGGGTTATAGCTTCATTTAGTATAAGCCAGGTGCCTGTGGATCCTGCTGATTATGCTTTTGAGGCTGAACTGCAGCAGAATGTTGAGAATAGCAATATATACCGTTTGTGGAGACCATATTTTAGCGAAGGATTTCTTGAGCTTGTAGGCCAAAATAGTTCAAGCTATAATGGTCAGATTGTATTTGATGTTACTGATCCTGACCACGTAATTGTGAAGGCCGGGCTTCCCGCAGGTTGGAAAAATGCTAATGGCGAGATGTATAACTTTGATAACTTAGGATGGCAGATTAATGGCTTTGGCAACGAGTTCTCAGCAGCTTATTTGCCTTCTATCTATGAATTCATGGCGGAACATGATCAGCCATTCACTACTTTCAAAAACGGTGTAATTACAGTCAATGCTTCGGTCTTTGATTTCACCAAATCATGTGAAAAAGCCTATTCATGGACTAATGCCGTGACTAAGGTTTCAACCATCACTTTCCCCGAAGGCTATGATAACGCCGGTATCTCGGAAGTTGAGGTTAATGAGACCGGTGAGGCTACATATTACAACCTCCAGGGTGTTCGTGTAAGCGACAATGTCAAGGGCCTTGTAATCCGTGTACAGAACGGTAAAGCCACCAAAGTAGTTCTCTAAGATAATACTTCCTGCCACAGTACAAGAAGCCGAGGCGCCACATCCTGCGCCCCGGCTTTTTTGTCGTAGATTGTCGTTGTTTTAACTATTATAATTTTGAAGTGTTATACAAGTGTATTACTTTTGTACCACATAAAATTTATTGTATGAATACACTTGTACGTAAGCAAACGTCATTCAGACTCAGTGCTGATTTGATTGAAAAACTCCAGAATGAAGCCAAACGCCACAATCGTAGCCTTAATAACTTGGTGGAGAGTGTCCTAATGGCCTTTGTCGCTGAGCGTCCTAATAAGACTACGCTTGCGGCTATGAAGGAGGCTGAAAGCTCAGAATCTCTTGAAACTCTTGATTTGAATAGCTTCCGTGACTTTGTCAACTCGTTATGAATAAGCTGCAACTGACTTCACAGTTTAAGAAAGACCTTAAACGCTATAAGCACAAAGCTGCGGTTCTTGATAAATTGGAAGCTATATTGAAGTTATTGGCAACCGGAGCCCCAATACCGGAGTCTAACCGACCTCATCTATTGACGGGAAATTATAAGGGTTATATGGGTGTCACGTGGAAAACGATACGCTGCTTATATGGTATGATAAAGACTTAGGCATAATAAAGTTAGTGCGTTTCGGCACTCATTCCGAACTATTCTGATGAATTATATATTAAAAACACTCGGCCGTCACGGGGATGTGGCGGCCGAGGTTGTGTATAGAGGTGGGGTAGGGATTACTCGGGGAGGATCTCGTAGTCGGTGGCTTCTACATAGTAGAACGAGATGTAGTCTTTGCCGGTCTTTTCTTTGGCCTGGGCAATGCGTGCGCGGTAGTCGGCGATGCGCTCGTTGAGGGTGGTGAGGTTCTGCTGACCCTGAGCTGCGCGCTCGGTGTCACAGCCGCTCTGCGACTCGCCGGGGTTGACGTCGCCGCCCTCGCTGTTGATGTTGTAGGCGCGCTCCTGCTCGATGCGCTCGAGCTCCTGGCAGTACTGCTCGTCAATACGCTCTTCGTGGAAGATGCCGGTTACCTTGAGGGGTTTGTGAACTGTCTCGCCTGCAAAGGGAGCGTCCATGCCGGGGAAAGCCTCACAGCGTATGATCATGTTGTCGGCGTTGCCGGCGATGAATGCCTTGCGGCCACCGTGCTTGCACAGGTGTGAGCATACGCCCTCAAATGTTACTGTCTGGTCGACATATTGGTCGGGGTTGCTGAGAATCTCGTCGACGGTGAGAGCCTCGGCGGTCTCTTCAGCGACGGCTGTGTTGGTCTTTGAGCCGCCACATGATGTGGTGACGAACAGCATTGCTAATGTAGCAAGGAAGAAAAATGTTTTTTTCATTGTGGTTTAATTATTTAAGTTTGAGAATTAACGGAATGAATGCAAATATACCAAAAATAACGGTGACAATCAATTTGGGCCACACGCACTTTGACTCGCGGCGTTTGAGCACGACGGCGAGTATTAGCGCGAGCACGATGTTAAGGAACACGGCGCGCCACGAGAAGTCGGCTATGCGCGGGTACACATGATAGTCGTTGCCGGTGGTAAACGAGGTGGTGAAGGGGAATATCCAGGGCTCGATGATGTCGAGGGTGTTGGCCGGATACTCGTAGCTGTAGGTGCCTATGAGCGAGAGGTCGTCGCTCGAGAGGGCTGTCCAGGTTGATTTATCGCCGTCGTTGACCTTGATTACCCACGAGAAGAGGTTCTTGATGATGGTCATGCGGTCGGTCTCGGGATTGAACACTACGCCGGGAAGCTCTATGAGCGAGTAGTAGTCGTCGCGGGCAATGACGAACGTGCGCCCCTCGAGGGTGGTGACGATGCCATAGAGGGCACGGTCGGCGTTCTCGAGCACGAACACATGGGCCGGGGTGATGTCGGCCGGGTGGTCGATGCGTGCCATGCTGGGACGGTTGGCCTGCATCTTGAGGTGATAGAGGTCGTTGTTGGCGTCGATGAGCAGGTAGCCGTTGTCGTAGGCCTTGCGCACGGTGACGTTGGCCGATGCTTCCTTGGCGGGGAAGACGAAGCCGCGGTCGGCGAACATCTTGGCGAAGCGGCGTGTCTTGAGCGTGTCGATCGAGTTGGTTCCCATGTCTATGACCTGTACCTCGCCCGGCAGGTAGAGGGCTACCGTGGGGTTCTCGAGGTCAAAGCGCTTGGGCATCGACTCCATCAGGGGGTAGAGGTGGGGCACGGTGCGGTTGAGGTTGCGCGGCTGTGAGTTGAACATCCAGCGGTTGCGGCGTATGTTGTGCATCGTCATCTCGACGCCGTTGAGCGAGTCGGGCATCAGACCTTTGGATGCGAGCTGGTTGGCATAAATCTCGGGGAGCAGCGAGTCACGCTCCTCGGTGGTATAGGTGGTTGTGGTCTCGCCGGTGACGGGGTCTACGTCCCATATCTTATACTCGACCTTGCCGGGCTCGCCGGTCTCGGTGGCGAGGCTGACGATGAACTTGTCGTTGACAGGCGAGAAGCCTACGAAGGGGTCGCGGTCAGACTGTGGGAAGCACAGTGACACGAGCCAGGGCAGTACCCAGCTCAGGACGGCGATACACAGCAGTGTGAATGTGATGTAATAGAAACGTTTCATGATGTTTAGTCCTGAAGGCCCTCCTTAAACCTTATGATTGAGCCGAACGAGAGAACGGCCACCCAGATGATGAGCAGAATGATGATAAGTAACATGCGGTTATAGGCTGCCATGACGCCGCTCTGCATGAAGAGTGTCATGAGTATGGCTATCGACGGGAGGGCGAGCAGTATTCTCATGCGCCAGGTGCCCTCGAGGCAGATGGCCGCGGTGAACATGTAGCCGAGGAAGCCGGCGAGATACCAGGGCAGCATCGTCAGCATCACGCGGCCTACGAGGTAGGGGTGCATGATGGTGAGGTCATAGACGGCGATGACGGCCATCTGGATGACCGAGATAACAAATATCTCGATGATGCCTGTCGAGAGCATCAGGGCAATCAGCTTCATGTTGGGGTAGGGCAGGTGCAGGGTGAGCTTGAGGCGTTTGTGAGACATCTCGGGGGCCATCTGGGCAACGCCGAGGGCGACACCTATGGCGAGCGGCAGATAGGTGACGACGTCGACCATCGAGGCGTCCTTGAGCAGCATGTTGAGCCATATCGAGACGACGCCGAAAGTCTTGATGACCGAGTTCATGGTGAGTATCGCGTAAGCGGCAATGAGCAGCGACAGTATCAGGCCCAGAAAGAACACGCGGCGTGTCTTGAGCCATTCCTTTAATATAATAGCGCTATACATGGTTATCAATATTTACCGGTTAGACCTATGAATGCGTCCTCGAGTGTCATGGGGCGGCGCTCGAGATCGGGGGTGGAGAGACCCTTGGCGGTGAGTATCTGCTCAACCTCCTGACGGGGCTTGAAGGTGTAGAACTCGGCTTCGCGGCCTATGAGCGACTGGTTGATGAGGCCGGTGTCGCCGTCAGTGAGGTCGGGCAGCTTGCCGCCGTCAAATGTGAATGTATAGCGTGAGAAATCGCGCATCAGGTCGTTGACCGACGTCTGGGTGAGTATGCGGCCATAGTCCATGATGATGCAGTCATCGATGAGGCGCTCAAGATCCTGGATAATGTGTGATGTCATGAACACGGTCTTGTCCTGGGCCTTGGCATAGTCCTGAAGGTACTCGACGAACAGGCGGCGGTAGCCGGGGTCGAGACCGAGCGAGAAGTCATCGAGCACGAGCAGGTCGGCGTTCTGGGCCAGGATGAGGCCGAGGGCCACCTGTGAGCGCTGGCCGCACGACATGGTCGATATGTGCTGGTTGGGCGACACGTGGAGCTTGTGCATGAGCTCGTAGTAGGCGTCTTTGTTCCATTTGGGATAGAAGCGCGAGTAGAAGCGCTCGATCTGCTCGATGGTCATGAAGGCATACTGCACGTGACCCTCGATGAGCAGGGCGATGCGTGCGCGGGTCTCGGGGCGCATTTCGGTGATTGACTCGCCGAATATGCGGCACTCGCCGGCCTGGGGCTTCAGATAGCCCATGAGGATGTTGATGGTAGTGGTCTTGCCTGTACCGTTCTTGCCCAGGAGGCCGAGTATGCGGCCCTTGGGCACGTCAAAGCTCAGGTCTTTGTAGATGATGCGACCCTTGCCGTAACGCTGTGTCAGGTTCTTGACCGAGATTACTGGTTCGGACATAAGCTTAATGATACTAAAAGATAAATGAGAGCGATGCCGTCAAGGCATACCCTGATGAATAATGTGAATACTTGATGTTGTGATAATCGATTGACAGGCGCCCTACGCGACGGCCGAATGTGCGGTCAACGGCCAGATAGCCGCCTATGAGACGTCGGCCGCTCGAGGCCATGTCGTAGTTTGACACCGTGGCCTGTCCCAGCGGCGACTCCATGTCGAGGTCGCCCCACGAGGCTGACGATGACATGTCGGCAGTCACGGCGGCGTCGGCACCGAGCGTCAGCGCTGTCAGGCGACCTATGCGGCGGGTAGCCTCGAGGGTGATGCCGCCGGTGAGGTTGTCGACCTTGAGTTTGCGCGCCGGCTGTGACAGCTTCTCGGTCGAGCTTAGCCAAGTGGCCTGAGGCTTGGCCGAGAACCACCAGTCGGCCCTCGGATTCCACCTGACGGGGATGCTCACTGTAGCCGACATCGCGTCGAGCGAGTAGTTGGGACGTGAGCCTATCTTGTCATAGCTGCCTCCCTGGGGGGTGCCGAATATGTTCTCGGTCGAGCTGCGGCTGACCATCACGGCCGTGAGCATCGGCTGCAGGGTGACGCGGGTCGCCTTGATGTGCTGTGCTATGGTTGCCGACAGGGTGTTGGTCTTGGTGATGCCGAGTGTCAGATTGTTGTAGTTGCGCATCTTCAGCCCGGCCGTGGCCATCGTGTAGCTGATGTTGACTGCCGTGCCGGCGGCATCGACCGCGGCGGGCAAGAACTGCAGCGAGGCTGTCAGCGCCGTCAGGTCGTGGCCCACGCTGTTGGTCTGGTTGTTGTCAAAGCGTGAGTAGGTCGAGCCGAGGCCGGTGAGCAGGCGTGTCTTGGTGGTGTTGGCCGGGTTGTAGTAGTCGACGTCGCTGTCCTGGTGATAGATGCGCGCGCCGACGTTGACGGCCGCAGCATATCGTGAGAACACGCGGCGCGAACCGCCGACGGTGAAGTCGAGGTCAGACACCACGTCGCGCACACGCGGGTCATGGCTGCGGTGAGCTATCTCGGCGCGGTAGTTGGCCTCGGCGCCCACCGTCCACAGGCCATACCGATGGTTCCAGCCTCCGCCGAACATGTAGCGCTGGTGACTGAGGTCGCCACCTACCTCGTCGCCGAGCGAGTAGGGCGCCACGAGATTGTAGTCGATACAGTTGGCAAACCTCACGTCGCGGGTGCTGCCGGCTGTGAATGATGCGTGTCCCCACAGGGTGGTGAGCGGTGAGAATTTGTAGTATGACTCCATCGTGAGCGAGTACAGGTCGTGACCCGAACCCTCCTGCACCACGACGGGAGTTGAAAGTGTCTGACGGTCGTACGAGGCGTGTGCCGATGACACCGACACCGAGTCGCGCCAGGCCATTGTGGCCGGGGCCGACGTGTACATTGACCGCCATGCCGACCCTGTGAGCGAGTTGATGTCGCGTACCGACGTCAACATGTCACTGACCGTAGCAGCCGGTGCCGACTGAGCGTCAGCACCGGCTATCGCGGTAATCATCAGGGTCGATATCGTAAGGAGATGTTTCACTTATCGGGTCAGTTTATTGCTTGGTTTGCTTTGGCAATTAAAAAGTCGTTGGCCGAGTCGTTGGTGTCCTGGAGGATGATGTTACCGGCAGGTGACACACCGGCCTGTTTGCGCACGAACATGTGGCTGCAACGCAGTGTCACGAGGTCTTCATCGGCAATCGAGGTGTAGCTCATGTCGACTTTAGACGACAGGGCCGCCTGGTTGAACTTGGACGCGATGCACATGTTGACACCGTCGATAATCCACTCGTTGGGAATGAGATAGCATTTGGTGGCTGTCATCTGCTTGCCGGTGACACCGATGTAGTCGTAGTTGCCTGCATAGTCGGCGAGATACTGCTCGGCGGTCATGCCCTGGGGGAAACGCACGAGAGCATACGAGCGGTTGCACTGTATCGACACGCGCCAGATGGTGGCCGAGTAGCTGAACCACTTGTCGAGATTGGGCACGTCGGGGTTATCGGTATCCTTTACCGAGTTGCTGGTAACCTCGTCATACCACTCGAAGTCGGCATCAGTGTGGTCGAGCGCTTCGGGCATCTCGGCGCTCCAGTTGATGGCCTGGTCGACAATCTTGATTGACTGGCCGGGCTGAACGGGCACGTCGGTGCCGTTGCCGGGAATGACATATACCACCTGTGTGGTGAAGTTGTTCTCGGGGAAGTTGGCTTCGGTGATAATCTGGTTGGTGGTGGTGTTGAGCATCTGGCTCTCACACAGTGCGAGACCGTCGGCATAGATTACCTCGTCGGTGTTATTGTAAATCTTGAAATATACATCCTGTAGGCCGCCGGTACCCTTGGCGTTGAGTGTGCCTGATACGTACAATTCGCTGAACACAAGTGAGTTGTCGGCATTGTAGAAGAACCACTCGAGCTTGATCGTCTTTGATGTCTCGGTGATGACGACGTTCTTGGCTACCGTGCGCAGCTGTTTCTCGACACCGTCGGCAGTGGTTGCCTTGGCGTTACCGTCGATGTTGTATGTACCGGCGGGAAGGTTGATGTTTGAGAGTGAGTTGACGGTGACAACAGCGCCGGTGTTGATCTC
>CAMWLW010000052.1 GCA_947175245.1 uncultured Bacteroidales bacterium | reverse complement strand
GGTACATCATACGCAAGTTCCTGGGTACCTACGTGTTCGCCATCATCCTCATCCTGGCGATCACCATCATGTTCGATATCAACGAGAAGCTGGATGCTTTCATGAAGGCACCGCTCAAGGCCACGATTTTTGATTACTTCCTTAACTTCCTGCCCTACTTCGCCAACCAGTTCAGCCCGCTGTTCACGTTCATCGCCGTAATATTCTTCACGTCCAAGATGGCCGACAACAGCGAGATCATCGCCATCCTGTCGGCCGGCGTGAGCTATCACAGGCTGCTGAGACCCTACATGATATCGGCCGCCGTTATCGCGGCCGCCACCTATGTGCTGTCGGCCTATGTCATCCCGCCGGCCAACATAAAGCGAATAGACTACACCAATACCTATGTCAAGAACAAGCGTGTAGACTATGGCAGCAACATCATGCTCCAGGTCGACAAGGGCGAGATAGCCTACATGAGCCGCTTTGACAACACCACCAAGACAGGCATCAAGTTCTCGCTCGAGAAGTTTGACGACAAAAAATTAGTATCCCGACTGACGGCCCAGACCATCAAGTGGGACACTCTTTACCAGTGGCGCGTACAAAATTACATGATTCGCGACTTCAAGGAAGACCGCGAATACATCACGACAGGATACTCGCTCGACACGATCATACCGTTCGAGCCGCGCGACTTCCTCATATCAAAAAACGACCACGAGACATTGACATCGCCCCAGTTGCGCGAGTATATCAAGCGGCAGAAAGACCGCGGCGTAGCCAACATCAAGACGTTCGAGATAGAAAACGAACGCCGCTACGCGATGTGTGCAGCGGCATTCATTCTGACGGTCATAGGTATGTCGTTATCGTCGCGCAAAGTCAAGGGCGGCATGGGCATCAACATAGGCATAGGCCTGGTGTTAAGTTTCAGCTACATACTGTTCACGACCGTGACATCGACATTTGCCATATCGGGACAGGCGTCACCGATGGTGGCGATGTGGATACCCAATTTCGTTTACATGATTATCGCCGTAGTGCTGTACCGCAAGGCCGCACGATAAACGGCGATTAAGTATCAATCCTTTAGCTTTGAGGCGAGCGAACTGGCGATATCGGCAGTCTTATCAAGAGCGCCGGCGGTAGCCGATTTGATTTTGTCGCCTACTGTGTGCATGAATTCGCCGGGATTTTCCTTAGCCTTGGCATAAGTCTCCTTGGCGGCGGCGGTTGCACCCGCAATCTTATCCTTTGCTACAGCAGTAGCATCGGCAATTTTATCTTTTGCATTAGCATAAGTCTCGGCAACAGTTTCCTTAGTAGCCGCATACTGATGTTTGATTGACTGGGCCGAAGCCTGAGCTGAAAGTTTGGCAGCGTCACCGGCGATACCGGCATACGCGTCAGCAAGTGTCTGATTAATGCTTGACATAGTTAGTAAAGTTTAAAGGTTAGTATTTGTGAATCTGTTATTTTAACATTCGGGCAGGCAATTTTGTTCAGAGCCGCTGCCTACATGCCTGAAAATGTGTTTAAAAATGCGAAAAGAGCAGCAAATTAAGGCCAACGACTTGTTTGATAACAAAATTTAGGGTAACTTTGTCAGAAATTGCCCCAAATGCAATATTTTGTGGCATAAGACATGAAATTTGACAATAAAAGTGTCGGTTTTTATCACATTCAGTGACTAAACCGATAACATAAATAGGTTCTATGAAGTACAATTTAAGGAGTACACAGTCGACGGGGGGCCGACGTATGGCCGGCGCACGCGCGTTATGGCGTGCCAACGGTATGACCGACGAGCAAATCGGACGGCCAATCATTGCCATCGTCAACTCATTCACACAGTTCGTTCCGGGTCACACCCATCTGCACGAAATCGGACAGGAGGTGAAGCGCGAAATCGAGAAGCTGGGCTGTTTCGCAGCCGAGTTCAACACTATCGCCATCGACGACGGTATCGCTATGGGTCATGACGGGATGCTGTACTCGCTTCCGTCGCGCGAACTCATAGCCGACAGCGTCGAATACATGGTCAACGCACACAAGGCCGACGCGATGGTGTGCATCTCAAACTGTGACAAAGTGACTCCCGGCATGCTCATAGCGGCCATGCGTCTCAACATTCCCTGCATATTCGTATCGGGCGGGCCGATGGAGGCCGGCATTGTCGACGACAAGGCCGTCGACCTCATCGATATCATGGTCAAGAGCGCCGACGAGACGGTAGCCGACGATGTGGTAGACCGTCTGGAACATGGCGGCTGCCCCACATGCGGCTCATGCTCGGGCATGTTCACGGCCAACTCCATGAACTCGCTAAACGAGGCTCTTGGACTCGCACTCCCGGGCAACGGAACCGTCGTTGCAACCCACATAAACCGTCGCGAGCTGTTCAAAGAAGCTGCCAAGCTGATTGTCAATAACACATGGGCCTATTACCGTGACGGCGACGAGCGCGTACTGCCCCGCTCCATTGCCGGCCGTAACGCTGTTCTTAACGCCATGACGCTCGACATCGCGATGGGCGGCTCGACCAACACGGTGCTTCACCTGCTGGCAATAGCCCACGAGGCCGGCGTCGACTTCACGATGGATGATATTGACCGGCTGTCGCGCCATACGCCTGTGCTTTGTAAAGTTGCTCCCAACTCAAATTACCATATCGAGGACGTTAACCGTGCCGGCGGTATAATCAGCATCATGAAGATGCTTGCCGACGCCGGACTGGTCGACACCACAGTCAAGCGTGTCGACGGACTGACTCTCGGTCAGGCCATAGACCTATGGGCCATCGGCGGCAAGGATTATAACGACCGTGCCGACGAACTGTGGCGCTCGGCTCCCGGGCGCCGACACAACATCACGCTCGGCAGCCAGATGAGCTACTATTCTCAGCTCGATACCGACCGCTCGGAGGGGTGCATCCGTGACGTCGGCCACGCCTATGTAAAAGACGGCGGTATAGCCGTTCTCAAAGGCAACATCGCCCCCGACGGTTGCGTCGTCAAGACAGCCGGCGTCGACGAGTCGATTTTCAAATTCACTGGAACTGCCCGCGTATTTGAGTCTCAGGAAGCTGCAGTCGAGGGCATCCTCAACGGCACGGTAAAAGCCGGCGACGTGGTCATCATCACCTACGAAGGCCCTAAAGGCGGCCCAGGTATGCAGGAAATGCTCTACCCCACAAGCTACCTCAAGGCCCGCCACCTTGGCAAAGAGTGCGCGCTGATTACCGACGGACGCTTCTCGGGCGGAACCTCGGGGCTGTCGATAGGACATGTGTCACCCGAAGCGGCAGCCGGCGGCCCTATAGCACTCGTACGTGACGGTGATAGAATAAAAATCGATATATCGGCTCGCTCAATCGACGTTGATCTTGACAAAGACACACTCAAGCGCCGCTATGATGAGGAATTGGCACGCGGTGACCGTGCATTCACACCACGTGACCGCGACCGCTATGTTTCCAAAGCTCTCAAAGCCTACGCCTCACAGGTTGCATCGGCCGACAAGGGCGGCGTAAGACTATAACAACCTTTGCCTATGAGTAACAACAATAAGATAACGGGCGCCCATGCGCTTATCAAATCACTTATTGCCGAGGGTGTTGACCGCGTGTTCGGATATCCCGGAGGCGCCATCATGCCGGTTTATGACGCGCTGTATGATTTCAGCGACAGCCTGGAACATGTGCTCGTGCGCCACGAACAGGGTGCAGCCCACGCTGCCGAGGGGTATGCGCGCGTGACCGGGCGACCCGGCGTGGTGATAGTGACCTCGGGCCCGGGCGCCACCAATATCATTACCGGACTGTCGGACGCGCTGATGGACTCTACCCCGATGGTTGTCATCACCGGCCAGGTAGCATCGGGCATGCTCGGCAGTGAGGCCTTCCAGGAGACCGACGTGGTTGCCATCACCCTGCCTATCACCAAGTGGGCCACCCAGATACGCCGTGCCGAGGACATTCCGGCAATGGTGGCGCGCGCCTTCCACATTGCATCGACCGGCCGACCGGGCCCTGTAGTGCTCGACATAGCCAAGGATGCCCAGATAGGCACGATGGCGTGGAAAGAATACGAAAAATGTACATTTATCAGGAGCTACAAACCGTCTCCCGACATCCAGCATATCAAACTCCAACAGGCCGCAGCCATTATCAACGAGGCTCAACGCCCGCTCATAATGGCCGGACACGGCGCGTCAATCTCAGGCGCCGAGAAAGCGCTGACAGCATTAGCTGAAAAGGCCGACGCCCCCGTCGCCGCCACTCTGCTCGGTCTGTCGGCCGTGCCGAGCGATCATCCGCTCTACCGCGGCATGCTCGGTATGCACGGCAACATAGGCCCCAACTTCATGACCAACCGCGCCGACGTCATACTCGGTGTCGGCCTGCGATTTGACGACCGTGTCACCAGCATGCTGGCTAACTATGCCCCTGATGCCCGCATCATACATATAGATATAGACCCCAGCGAGGAAAACAAGAATGTAAGGCCCGAGTGTTTCATCAATGCCGACGCGCGCGAAGCTCTCGAGGCTCTCCTGCCGCTGGTTAATGCAGGCAGTCATAGAGAGTGGCTTGCCGAGTTTGACAAGTGTGACAAGATAGAGCGTGACATTGTAATCGAGGCCGAGGTTAATCCCGCTTCGGGCAAAATCAAGATGGGCGAAGTAATAAGCCGAGTGTCAGAAGCGACAGGCCACGCAGCCATCGTTGTAACCGATGTGGGTCAGAACCAGATGTTTGCCGCCCGTTACAGCCGTTTTACCCAACCACGCAGCATGGTGACGTCGGGCGGACTCGGAACGATGGGCTTCGGACTGCCGGCTGCCATCGGTGCCAAGATGGGATGCCCCGAGCGAGACGTTGTGTTGTATGTAGGTGACGGCGGTCTGCAGATGACTATCCAGGAGCTCGGCACCATCATGCAGTATGGCACCGACGTGAAGATTGTACTGCTGAACAACAACTTTCTTGGCAACGTGCGCCAGTGGCAGGCAATGTTCTTCAACAGCCGTTTTTCCCAGACCCCGATGCTCAACCCCGACTTCATCGCCATCGCGGCCGCATACGGCATAGCCGGCGAGAACGTCGCCACACGCGAGGAACTCGACGCAGCCATCGAGCGCATGACCGCCCACAAAGGTTCCTATCTGCTCAATGTCAACATCGACGCCACCGACATGATTTTCCCGATGATTGCTCCCGGCCACGATGTCGACAACATCATGATAGCTCCCGACACATATTTCACCCTTTGAACCACACCACGCAACAATGACTGACAATAACGAGAAACAACTGTTCACCATGTCGGCGTTTGCCGAGAATGCCGTCGGTGTGCTCAATCAGGTCACAGCCATCTACACCCGCCGGTGCATCAACATCGAGAGCATCACCGCCAGCGCTTGCTCCATTCCCGGCGTGCACAAATTCACCATAACGTCACACAGCGACCGCGCCACGATGGAAAAAGTCGTGAAGCAGATCGAGAAGCGCATCGACGTAATAAAGGCTTTCCTGTATACCGACGACGACATCGTCTACCAGGAGGTTGCACTCTACAAGGTGCCTACCGACAAACTGCTTGTCGAGAAACACCTCGAGTGGATCATTCGTAAACACTCGGCGCGCATACTCGAGATCACACCCGAGTACACTGTCATCGAGAAGACCGGCCACCGCGACGAGACCGAGGCACTGTTCGAGGCTCTGAAACGCTACGACATACGCCAGTTTGCACGCAGCGGCCGTGTCACAATTACAAAAGACCCCGTCGAGTATGTCACCGCACTGCTCGCCCAACGCCAACAGCCCGAAGCATGAACGAGACACTGCACACCCGATATTACCTCAATGCAAGCGAGTGCAACGCCCAGCGTCACATCTCGCTCCCGATGCTGGTGCAGCGTCTCATCGAGGTCGCCACTTCACACGCCGACGAGCTCGGCGTCGGCTACAGCCACCTGCGCGCCTTGTCAAAAACATGGGTGCTGTCGCGCCTCAACCTGTCGATGAACCGTTTCCCCGGCATCAACAGCTACTACAATATCGACACCTGGGTATCGGCCATCAACCGGCACTTCACCGAGCGTTGTTTCTGCATCACCGACGATGACGGCAACATCCTTGGCGAGGCTCTGACCGTGTGGTTTGCCATTGACCTGGAGACGCGCCGCGGTGGCGACATGACCGAGATAATGGGACATGCCAAAGTTTCTGACCGTCAGTGCAACGTGGGCCGCGGGTCAAAGATACCGCCCGTGACAGCACCCGACATGGTACGCGATCACAAATTCGGCTTCTGCGATATCGACTTCAACCGTCACGTCAACTCCACTCGCTACATCGAGGCGTTGCTCAACAGCCATACGGTCGACTTCTATGACACCCACCCTATGACCATGTTCGAAATAGCCTATATGGACGAGATTTGCTACAATGACCGTGTAGAGATCGCGAGCAGCACCGACGGTAACGTCACCACCTACGAGATTACACGCGACGGCTCGCCTGTCACACGCGCCCGACTTGCATTTGATTAACACATTCAAAATCAATAATATACAAACTATTATAACAATTAACTATTTTACGATGAAAAAAACTTTACTTTCACTCTTGACGGTTCTTGCAGTGTGCGGCCTCTCGGCTCGCGCCGACGAGCCGGTAGTTCTGCTCGATGCTGACTTCTCAGTCTTTGACGAAGGCTCGATGGAGTCACCCAAAACAATCTATGCAAGTCAAATCACCACCAAAATACCCGAAATCAGCTATGCTTCAGGCATTTCTTCGGCCGGTGGCTGCCTGCTCGTAGGCCCCAGCGGATATATCGAGCTGAAAGCATTCTCAGCGCTGCCCACATCATCAGGTTGCACGCTCAAAGTTACTGCCGAGGTCAAGATGGGCGACGAGTATGGCGGCGTGGTACAGCTCATGAAATCATACACCACCGTGAGCAACATTATTGTCGATGGTGACGAGTGGACTACCGTCTCTGACCTTGCTGCCGACTTCGGTTATACTGCCAAACTCAAGATTCAGCCCTACCTGTCGGTAACAGGCTTCTACATCAAGTCACTCAAGGTTGAGTATAGCGCCGACTTTATCGCCGCTCCCCAGCCCTACCTGCCTAACGATGCCGACGGCACACAGTTCACCGCGAGCTGGAGCAAAATAGGCGGTGCCACCCAGTATGAACTCGACGTGTTCTCGATCGGCGATAACGATGAGCCCGTCTACTTCATGCAAAACGAGGTTGTCAAGCCCTTATCGGTGTATTCTGACCCGTCAAAGAAAGTAACCGGCCTTGACCCCGAGACTACCTACTACTATGTAGTGCGCTCGGTCAACGCCAACGGTGCCAAATCTGACAACTCAGAGGTCATCGAGGTTATCAAGTGCATCTCGTCGATCGACGCTCCCGAGGCAACTGATGCAACCGATATTACTGCCGACGGCTTTACCGCCAACTGGAATGCTGTCGACAATGCTGTCGGCTACCAGGTTAACTGCTTCTCAAGCCAGGTGCTTGAAGAGCCCGGCGAAGTAAGTGTATTTAACGAAGACTTTTCAGGCGTCATCAACGGTTCTTTCACAAGTCTTGCATATAGCGGAGACCTTAACACGATGACCAAACAGCCCGGTTGGCTCACCGACTTCTCAAAGACATTTGCCAAAGGTTATTATGTAATATATCCTTCATCTGGGGTCGGCCAACTTGCCACTCCCGCCATTGACCTTAGCAAGAATGACGGCGCGTTCAGTGTCACCATCAAAGCTGCAGCAGGCGGTTATGGCAGTTTCTTCACAAGCGACAACACCATCACCGTGGCTATTGCAGAAGGCGATGATCTGGATCACCTCACCGTCATCGAGGAAGCCGAGCCACAGAAAATCACAAGCAAGGACTTTATCGATTACACCTTCAACTTCACCAAAGGTACCGCTGACGTCCGCCTCCTCATCACCTATGCACAGGTCGAAGGCAATTCTGACAAACTCCACATTGATGAGATCAATGTCAGCCAGACACTTCCCGCCGGTAGCATTGTTGATGTAAAGCTCGGCTCGACCACTGTTGAGAACGTCACTTCAGCCCACATCGACCTCGCTATGGAAGAGAGCAAGAGCTACTTCTACACAGTCAATGCGATTGGTCGTACAGTGCTCGGTTCAGGCGCGAATGCAGCAATCGACACCATCATGAGCGATGAGTCAAACAGCATCACAGTTCAGGAGGCATCGGGCGTTGACAACGTGGCCGTTGACAACGAGAACGCTAAGGCTTGGAAAGCCGGCGACTGCATCATAGGCGTTACCGGCTCAAATGCAGCCGTCTATGACCTCTCGGGCCGTGTGCTCTACAACGCCGCCGTTAATGGTGCATGCACAATCCAGCTCAACATGCATGGTGCCGTTATCGTGGTAGTTGACAACACTCCCTTCAAAATCATACTCTGATAATGAAGAAAACACTTCTCTCAATTTTAGCTTTAGCAGCCGGACTGCTGGTAACCGATGCCGCCGAGGTGTCGGTTACCCGTGCGGCCGCCATCGCGTCTGACGTTCTGCCGGGCGTAAAGTTCAACAGCCCGCGCAAGGCCCGCAGCACCAAGACTTCAGAAGTCGCCGTGCCCTACTACGTGTTCAACGCGTCGGGCAATAACGGCTTCGTGGTGGTGGCCGGTGACGACCGTCTGCCCGCCGTGCTCGGTTATGCTGACAGCGGCTCGCTCGACCTTGACAATGCTCCCGACGCGCTGATTGCGCTGCTCGACATGAGCACAGCCATGGTCGACCGCCTCTCGGCCACGTCGACGACGACATCGACAGGCGACGTTGTCGTCGCTCCGCTTCTTGGCGACATCAACTGGGGTCAGGACACGCCGTTCAACACTATGTGCCCGACACTGAGCAGCGGTACACGCGGCTATGTGGGCTGTGTGGCAACAGCCATGACCCAGATAATGAAATATTACAACTATCCCGACCGCGGCACAGGCTCCCACAGCTATGTTGACGCCGGCCAGACCCTGTCGGCCGACTTCGGCAACACCGTCTACAACTGGAACGAGATGCCGCCCGCGGTGCCCGACGCTCCCACCGACGCCCAGATTGCAGCCTACTCGACCTTGTGCGCCCATGTCGGCATTTCGGTCGAGATGCAATACGCTGCCGGCGGCTCGGGCGCTTACACTATGATGGTGCCGGGCGCGCTGACCGATTACTTCGGCTACTCACCCTCACTGAGGATGCACTCGCGTTCCTATTATAACACCGACGAGTGGATGTCGATGATACGCGGTGAGCTCGATGCTCAGCGCCCTGTCTACTACGCGGCCACAAGCGAGGACGGCCTCGGAGGCCACGCCTTCGTGTGTGACGGCTATGACTCAGAGGGGTACGTTCACATCAACTGGGGATGGTATGGCCGCAGCAACGGCTTCTTCTCGATCAATCACCTCAACCCGGGCGAACTCGGCACGGGCGGTGGCTCGGGAGCCTACAACATCCAGCAGGAGATTCTGACCGACTTCGTCCCGGCTCGTCAGGGCGACGTTAAGACCCACTCGGTCTACGGCGCCACACGCATGTCGGTATCATACTTCGGTACCGACATGATGATGATGACATTTGTCGAGAACCTTGACACCAAACCGTTCTCGGGCTCAATCATCGCCGTGCTCACTGACACTGACAATAACATCTTATGCGAACTCAAGAGCGAAGATATTAATGTCGACGGGTTCAAGAACGGCCACAGCGGAACACTGCAGTACACCATGCGCAGTATTCCCACCATCTGCACTACCACGGTGCCCGACGGTAAATATCGTGTTCGATTCGCCTACCGCCCTGAGGGTGCCGATGAAGCCATTGTGCTGCGACACCCCAACAACCTGCCGGCTTACTCCGACTGTAAAGTCATGGACAACCAGATATATGGTGTAGAAACAGCATCGGTCGTACCCGAGGTAAAAGTAACATCGCTTATGAGCGACGGCGATATCTATGCCAACGGTAGCGCCCGCTTCCTGGCCCATATCGACAACACGAGCGACGTGTTCCGCCTGTCTAAGGTATGTCTGCGACTCACATCGGTCGATAATGCCGAGCTGACGTGTGCAGCAAGTACGGCCGTGAATATCTACGACCTGAGCGAAGCCGACATCGAGATTCACCTCGACATGCCTGCCGAGCTGCCTGCCGGTGATTATAAGGTGACGATGTATCAAGAGGGTTATGAAGATAATCTTTTTGATCTCGAGAATACCGTTGTCAATGTCAAGCCCGAGAGCACGATTCCCGTGATACGTCTCATAGGCACCCCGTTGCTATCAAATATGACCTCGGGCAACACTGTGATGGAACGTGACGACCGCCTCGCCATCGCATTGCCTGTCAAAAACTATGGTGCAGCCGGCTCGTCGATGCTCGTGTGCCGGTTAACACCCGTCGATAAACCTGACGCTGCATCCTACGTGCTGGGCGCACAGTCGGTCGAATGGGCTAAGGGAGACCACGGCAACAAGAGCCTGACAGCCGTCGTCCGCGCCAATCCCGGACAGTACCGTCTTGACATTAACCAGATGATTGCCGAAGGTGTCGAGGTACCTGTCGAGGGCTACGACGACCCTGCCACAATCGAGATTGTCGAGTCACCCAACACCGCACTCGAGGTTACCTCATTCAACTTCCCCGACAAGATTGCTGCAGGCGAACGTGTGACATGCACTCTGTCGGTCAAGGCACTTGCCAATGTCAGCGGTACACTGTATGTAAGACTGCGTCGATACACATACACCAACGGCGAACTTGTGTACATGAAGAGTGGCCTGAACCTAAAAGCAGGCGAGACTGCCGACTATACATTCAACTATAGGAACGGACTCTCCGACGGCATGTACGTACTGATGGTCGAGACCGGCTCATCTTCAGTCCAGTACACAGCCTCAGGCCACGACATATATTACCGCGAAGTCGCTTTGGGCGACGTTGACCCGTCGGGCGTTGACAACATCACGGTCGATGCCGCCAACGATGCCCCGGCCATCTGGTATGACTTGCAAGGTCGTCGCGTATCAGAGCCTAAGACACCCGGCCTGTACATAAAGAAGCAAGGTAATTCAGTATCTAAGAGCTTAATAAAATAAACAAATATGGCAAAATTAAACTTTGGCGGTGTCGAAGAGACCGTCATCACACGCGAAGAATTTCCCCTTGAGAAAGCCCGCGAGGTTCTCAAAGACGAGACCATCGCCGTCATAGGCTATGGCGTACAAGGCCCCGGCCAAAGTATGAACCTGCGTGACAACGGTTTCAACGTCATTGTGGGTCAGCGCCCCGGCGCCACTTACGACAAAGCGGTAGCCGACGGGTGGGTTCCCGGCGAGACACTGTTCGGCATCGAGGAGGCATGCGAGAAAGCTACAATCGTGATGTGTCTGCTCAGCGACGCTGCCGTCATGTCGGTTTGGCCACGTATCAAGCAGTATCTCACCGCTGGCAAAGCGCTCTACTTCTCTCACGGTTTCGCTATCACATGGAACGACCGCACGGGCGTTGTTCCTCCTGCCGACATCGACGTCATCATGGTAGCTCCCAAAGGCTCGGGCACGTCGCTGCGCACGATGTTCCTTGAGGGTCGCGGCCTCAACTCGTCATACGCAATCTATCAGGATGTCACCGGCCGCGCGCTCGAGCGCACCATCGCCCTCGGCATAGGCATCGGTTCGGGCTATATGTTCGAGACCACATTCCAACGCGAAGCCACCAGTGACCTCACCGGCGAGCGCGGCTCACTGATGGGTGCCATCCAGGGCCTCCTGCTGGCTCAGTATGAGGTACTCCGCGAGAACGGCCACACCCCCTCCGAAGCTTTCAACGAGACCGTCGAAGAACTCACCCAGTCGCTCATGCCCCTGTTTGCCGAGCGTGGCATGGACTGGATGTATGCCAACTGTTCGACCACGGCCCAGCGAGGCGCTCTCGACTGGATGGGGCCGTTCCACGACGCCATCAAGCCGGTGGTCGAGCGTCTGTATGCCAGCGTCAAGTCAGGTAACGAGGCTCAGATTTCGATCGACAGCAACTCTCAACCGGGCTACCGCGAGAAGCTCAACGAGGAGCTGAGACAGCTGCGTGAGAGCGAGATGTGGCAGACAGCACAGACCGTGCGACGTTTGCGTCCCGAAAACAACTGAACAGTTTTACCGCAATAAAAAACAGGCCGGCTCACGCCCTTCAATCGGGTCGAGCCGGCCTGTCTCAATCTATGAGAAACACGTATTTATATTGAAAAATCGGGTCGGATATCTATATCTACCGTTGATGTGCGCAACAGCGTGCCGTCCGGGCCATAGAACAGATAGACATCTGCCCCACCCTTATTGGGCTCCACTTCTATGACATAGAATGTGCCTGAGGGACGCTGATACTCCTTGACCTGGTCGAGAGTATAGTCAGGTACATAACCGTACTCGCTGTTAGCAAACGCTACAATGAGTCCCGAGGGCAATCCTTCGAGAGTGTTGCCATTATCAATCTCAGTCATGGCCCATGTAGCCTCACTGCCGAACCATACATCATAGTCGTGGCCGAACCTTGTGAAATCGGCTACATAATAACCACCGTCACGCTCCCACTCCACCTTTACTGCATCGGGATACATTGAACTTAGCGCGGTCTTATAAGATAACGGTACCTCATTGGCAGGGACATCATCGTCACTGTCACATGCGGTAAAGGCCAACATAGCCAGCATAGGCAAAAATAGGAATCGGGATATCTGTTTCATAGTATAAATAAGATTATGAATAATTTTTTTTGTGTGTTTATGACTATAGAACACACTATAATTAATATTAGTTCGCCGGGCAGTGATAATTGATGAAAAAACATCAGGCCGTGAACTTTTGAAAACCACCCATTGTTATACTATCACAAACAGCAAAACACACAACACAAACATACAAACAAATATTTTCAACACATTTTATTATTAATAAAAACTGTTTATCTATGAAAACACAATTCCTCCTTGTCATGGCTGCATGTGGTGGTTCACTCTTCGCAGCAAATCAGGCCAATGCACAGCAAGCTGTCGTAGTTGAAGAAGAGCAGGTCACCGTGGCCGACGTCAGCTGCAAGACCCATTACTACACTGATCGCACCGATAACTGGTTCATGCAGATAGGTGCAGGTATTAATTCTCCTTTTGTCGAGAACCGCACCAACGCCGGCACAAAACACCAGCTCACCCCGGCCTACAATATCGGAGTAGGTAAATGGTTCTCACCCTACATCGGCACTCGTCTTGATTTCCAGTACAGCGAGATGAAATGGAAAAACGACGGTGAGAACAAAGCAAAATACGTCAATGCCAACCTTGACATCATGTGGGATATGTGTAATTCACTCGGAGGTGTCAACCCCAACCGTCCCGTCAGCGTGATTCCGTTTGCAGGTATCGGTGGCACCTACGCTTTCGACTTTGATTCGCCCGGCGCCGACATCCTTCACAAACCCGGCGAACTCAAACATAACTCATGGACACTTCCCGTATCGGCCGGTATCCAGCTCCGCTTCCGCCTCTGCCGCTACGTCGACTTCTTCCTCGAGGGCCGCGCCCAGTTCTATGGCGACAACTTCAACCTTTGTGCCTACGGTGATCCCGTCGACATCAACATCTCGGCCATCGGTGGTTTCAACATCAACTTCGGCGGTCGTGACTACAAAGCCTACAACGCTTGCAACGACCTCGCCTATATCGCATCACTCAACGACCAGGTTAACGCCCTGCGCAGTGACCTCGCCGCAACAGGCGCCGCTCTTGCCGTGGCACAGTCACAGCTTCCCTGCCCCGAGGTTCAGAATATCGTCGAGACAACTGTCGTAGAGACCGCCCCGATGCTCACCACCGTCCGCTTCACTATCAACTCGGCTGTAATCAGCGACCAGGAGATGGTCAACGTATTCAACGTGGCTGAGTACCTCAAAGAGAATCCCTCGATCAATGTAACCATTCAGGGCTACGCCGACAAGGACACAGGTACAGCAGCTTACAACATGAACCTGTCTAAGCAGCGTGCACAGGCCGTCTACAACGCCCTCACCAAGAACTACGGTATCGATGGTCAGCGCCTCTCAATCAATGCCGAGGGCAGCGATTCACAGCCCTACAGCACCAACAGCTGGAACCGTATCGTAATCTTCGTTCCCCAGAACTAATTGACCTAAGAAAAGTCTCTAAATAATACCCCGAGGGGGCCGCGAGCAATCGCGGCTCCCTCTCTTTTTATGAACTGATTTAAACTAATCAGAGTTCTATGGATATGAGGGCAGGTCGTTAAGGAATTGGTGCCGCCCGGTGGCGTGGTCTATGGCACAGCAATATATCTGAAGTCCGTTGGAGACGGTCAGATACGGAGCACGTAGCACGATGTTGTACCGCAGTATCTGCTCAAAGACCTCGCGCGTGATGGTAACCGAGGCGGCCTTGTATTCAACTATCATCCACGGCTCTCCATGATGGTCATATATTACCGTGTCACACCTGCGCGACGTGTCGTTGAGAGTAATCGAGACCTCGTTACCCATCAGACCGGCCGGGTAGCCTTTAAAGGCAATAAGGTAATGGACAAAGTGTTGCCTGACCCACTCCTCGGGAGTCAGCGCCACGAAACGACGCCTTAGCGGGTCGAGAACGCGCGTTACCCGTCCCGATGTGTCGATATTGAGCGGCGCGGCCGGCAAGTTAAGTTTATCCATTTTGTTGGTCATCATTGAAATATTATGTAAATTTACAAAAAATTTGACTAAACACAATAATATGGCTGCCGACACGGTTTCATTTGCATCGCTCAAGAGCGAACTGACCAAGGGAACACCCTCACCCGTCTATCTGATACACGGCGAGGAGGGCTACTACATCGACGAGATCATGAAGATAGCCGAGGCAATCATCCCCGAGAGCGACCGCGACTTTGACATGTACACGCTTTACGCGCCCGAGACCGACCCCGACACGGTGATTGACACATGCAACCGCTACCCGATGATGTCACCGCGCATGGTTGTGATACTTAAAGAGTTGCAATCGGTAGGTGTAAACTACATGAAGAAGTTGAAAAACTACTTCTCGGCCCCGTCGCCCAACACCGTGCTGGTGATGGCCTATCGCGGCGAGTCGTTCAAGAGTGCCGAGGTTGTCAATGCAATCAAAAAGGCCGGCGGCGTCATTTTTGAGTCACGCAAACTCACTGCGACTCAACTTGCCCGGGAAATCGAAGGCTGCATCAAGGCTAACGGACTCTCGGTCGACCCTAAGGCGCTGTCTATGCTCACCGATTTTGTGGGCAGCGACCTGTCGCGCATCTATAACGAGATAAGCAAGCTCGCCGTGACCCTCGGCCACGGCGCTATGGTGACCCCCGAGGTGGTGGAACGCAATATCGGCATCAGCAAGGACTACAATAACTTCGAGCTCGTATCGGCCATCGCGCGCAAGGACATAGGCAAAGCTATGACAATAGTCGACTATTTCAAACATAACCCCAAGAAGAATCCCCCCCAACCGCTTGTACCGCTTATATTCAACCTGTTTTCCAATGTGCTTATAGCCCAGTATGCACCCGACAAGAGCGAGCGCGGGCTCATGGGAGCACTCGGCCTGAAATGGCCGGGACAACTCACCGAGGTAAGCCGAGCTATGGCTGCCTACCGCCCGGCTCAGGTGGTCGAGATACTGAGCGCCCTACGCGAGTTTGACGGCTTCAGCAAGGGCAACGGCAGCCGCATGGATGCGCACGACCTGCTGCATGACGTCGTTTACCGCATACTCACCACACCAGGGCGACTGTAACCATGCACAAAAAAAGTTTTCAACACGGTGCAACTTTTGGCCGGTTTGCGCGTCTAAGGAATTTGAAAATGTATTGTATCACTATATTTAAACAAATGAAAAAACTGTATCTTGCCGTGGCGTGTGTCATGGCTACATCAAGTGCAATGATGGCACAGGAACATCTCAAGAGCCTCAACCCGGCTTACTTCGACAACAACACTCCCGTGGGTACCGACTTCTATACCCACATCAACAAAGGCTGGCAGGAAGCCCACCCCCTCACTGCCGAGTATTCACGCTATGGCCAGTTCAACGTCCTCAACGACGAGAGCGAGCGCCGCGTTAAAGAAATCGTGACCACTCTCGGCTCGACCGACCCTCAGCCCGGTACCGTAGCCCACAAGGTGTGGACTATCTACAGCCAGGCTATGGACTCAACCCGCCGCAATGCCGAGGGTGCCGCTCCCATCAAGGCCGACCTCGCCAAGATCGAAAATACTCCCCACGATGGTATGGAAGACCTCTTCCTGTGGATGCACGGCAACTATTCAAGCCCCTTCTTCAGCGCCGGCCCGATGGAAGACCTCGCCAACTCACAGGTTTATGCCATGTATGTCAGCGGTGGCAGCATCGGCATGGGCGACCGCGACTACTATCTGCTCGACGACGATAACAACAAGAAAGTGCGCGAGGCTTACAAAACCCTCATCGAGAAGCAGATGATCAACGCCGGCTACTCTAAGAAAGACGCCCGCCGCATCGTCAAGAACGTCATGAAAATCGAGACCGCCATCGCCGACTCGACCAAGACCCGCGAGGAGAGCCGCGACATACCCGCCATGTACAACCCCCGCACCATTGCCCAGCTCAAAGAGATGTACCCCAACATCAACTGGGATCGTTTCTTCATCGAGACAATGGGCATCGAGACACCCGATAATGTCATCGTTACCGACATCAAGACTGTCGCACAGGCCAATAAACTGATGGGCGAACTCACCGACCGCGAAATCAAAGACTACTACCTCTGGAAATATGTAGCCCAGGCTCAGGGCAAGCTCAGCGACAAGTTCAGCGACACCGCCTTCGAGTTCAGCAAAGTGCTCAGCGGCGCACAGGAACAGCGTCCCCGCTGGAAACGCGCGCTCGGCGCTACCGAGGGCGTTCTCGGCGAGGCCATCGGCGAACTCTATGTCGAGCGCTACTTCCCCGAGTCGTCAAAGCAGTACATGCTCGAGCTCGTCGAGAACCTGCGCACAGCCCTCGGCAAGCACATCATCAACCTCACATGGATGAGCGACGACACCAAGCTCAATGCCATCAAGAAACTCAACGCCTTCACCGTCAAGATCGGCTATCCCGACAAGTGGAAAGACTACTCGACAATGGAGATCGACCCCGCCCTCTCATACTACGAGAACATGCACAACGCGTCGATGTGGCACCAGGCCGAGACCTACGCAAAATGGGGCAAACCCGTCGACCGCACCGAGTGGGGCATGACACCTCAGACCGTCAACGCCTACTACAACCCCCT